>CAJQNW010000376.1 GCA_905479765.1 uncultured Tepidamorphus sp.
TCGGCGGCCACGATCAGGTCGCAGGCCAGCGCGAGTTCGAAGCCTCCGGCAAGCGTATGCCCGAAAACAGCCGCCACTGCGGGTTTGGCACGTTGGTCGAGTTCCCGATACATCGGAAACAGCTCCTCAGCGCGGAAGGCGGCAGCCTCCTCATCGGTCAGTCTCTGCCGCTCCTTGAGGTCGACGCCGGTGGAGAATGCGCGATCGCCCTCCGCCGCCACAACGAGGACGGAGACGCTGTTGTCACGTTCCAGTTCGGCGATTGCGGTGCGCAGGGCACGCGTCATGGCACGGTCGATGGAGTTGAGCGCATGGGGGCGGTTGAGCTTCAACACGGCGATTCCGTCATCGCGGCGCAGGACGAGAACTTCACTCAATGCATCGCTCCCTCGGATTCACGCCGGATGACCATTGCCGTGGTGACGCCGCCGCCGCCGCAAATGCCGGCCAGGCCCCATTCCTTGTCTTTGCAGCGCAGAATCGATGCCAGGGTGACCAACAGCCGGGCACCGCTGAAGCCCGTCGGATGTCCGAGCGCGATCGCCCCGCCCCAAACGTTCAGGCGCTCGCGATCCCATCCCAATGCCCGCTCGTTGGCCAGGATCTGGGCAGCGAAGGCCTCGTTTACCTCGATGAAATCCATGTCGGACAGGCTCTTTCCTGCCCGCTCCAGCGCGCGCGGCATCGATGCCGCCGGCCCGTCTCCCATGAGCTGCGGCTCGACGGCCGCTTCCGCCCAGGAGACGAGCGAGAAGAGCGGCCGCAGCATCAACTCGGCCGCCTTCCTGCGGGTCATCAGGAGGATCGCGCAAGCCGCGTCGCCCATCGTGCATGCGTTTGCGGCCGTGACCGACCCGCCTTCCTTGAAGGCGGGTCGCAGCCGGGCCAGCTTCTCAAGCGAGCTATCGGGGCGGCCGCCCTCGTCCCGAGTGAGACGCCTGCCTTCCGGTTCCTTGCGGGTGGGCTCAAGCTGAAAGGGTACGATCTCGTCGTCGAACCAGCCGCTCTCGATCGCCTTTTCCGCCCGCTGCTGCGACAGCAGCGCATACTCGTCCTGTTCCCGGCGCGTGATGGCGTATTTTTCGGCTTGGATTTCGGCCGTCATGCCCATGCCGTAGCCGCATAACGGGTCTACAGTGTCGGACCAGCCGTCCAGCAATGTCTTGTCGCCCGCCTTGAAGCCTTCCCATCGAGCGCCCTTGAGCATGTAGGGCATCGTGCTCATCGACTCCATGCCGCCGGCCACGACCACGCTCGCTTCGCCGAGACGAAGCTCCTGCGCGGCAATCATCACGCTCTTCATACCGGACGGACAGGCCATGTTGACCGTCATCACCGGCGTCGCGATCGGCAGCCCCCCACGAACGGCGGCCGTACGCGCGGGATTGGGGCCATTACCCGCCTGACGGCAATTGGCGTAGACGACCCGGTCGACGACCGCAGGATCAACTCCCGCCCGCTCGATCGCGGCTCTGATCGAAGCCGCGCCGAGATCGTAGGCGGGCACATCCCGCAGTGAGCCTCCGAACGAGCCAATAGGGGTGCGGGCCGCAGCAACGGCAACGATGTCTTCGTTCATGTCAATCGCTCAGAGTTTGTAAACGCGGGCTGCGTTACCGTGCAGAATCTTTTCGGAAACCTTTTCGGACAGACCCAGCTCGTTGCGGATTGTCTGGATCGCCTCCTTGTGCATGACCGCCGGATAATTCGTGCCCCAGATAACCTTGTTCTGCCCACGGGTCTTCATAAATTGCACGAGCGAAGGATCGAGATATTGCGGATTGTGCGCATCAATACCGAGATAGACATTCTCGTGCTTCCAGGCGAGCGAGATCATCTCTTCCGTCCAAGGCCATCCGGTATGGGCGCCGATCAAAGACAATTCCGGGAAATCGAGAGCGATGTCGTCCATATGGATCGGACGGCCGAACTCGTTCGGCATGTGCTCAGCCGAGTGACCCACCTGCATCGAGATAGGGACGCCCAATTCGGCACATTTGGTGTAGAGCGGATAGAACTGCCGATGATTAAGCGGAATGCCCCAACCATAGGGGTGGATGTAAACGCCTTTGAACCCATATTCCTTCACCGCGCGCTCCACCTGGCGCACGCTCTCCATACCTTTCAACGGATTGAAGCCCGCAAGACCGACGACACGGCCGTTCGACTGCTTCACGACCTCGGCAACTTCTTCCTCCGTGATGTCCCAGACTAGAGTCTTCTTCTTATAGGAGAACATACGAATAGCGGGCACGAGTACCTTGTCGCAACCGGCCTCATCCATCAGCGCGACGAATTCACCCACCGTCTTTCCCTGGACCCGGTCCTCCATCTTCCACCATTTGATGAGCCGGTACATTTCGGGAGCGTCATACCAGTTCTTCTTGATGGATTCCGGGGTGAAAAGGTTGCAATGGAAGTCGATGGGCATATGCGGTTCCTTCGAATTGGCAGGAATATCTAGGGTCGATCCCGACCCTAACGGAAGATCTTCTTGAGCTTGCTCAGCGGACGGCGCTCTCCGGCAGGCTGCGCATCGGCAACAGTGGCTGCTTCTTTCGACGACGGTTCGCCCGATGCGGCCTG
Source organism: uncultured Tepidamorphus sp. (assembly GCA_905479765.1). Taxonomy (GTDB): domain Bacteria; phylum Pseudomonadota; class Alphaproteobacteria; order Rhizobiales; family Tepidamorphaceae; genus Microbaculum. The sequence goes on from CAJQNW010000376.1 coordinate 2,587, forward strand.
CGCGGGGGCGGGCCCACCGAGCGACTGCCCCATCCGCACCACCATCTGGTCGGCCAGCTTCGTGAGGACCGGTGCCGCCATGACCGAGATGACCTTTGCCATGGAGCCGGTAATCTCCATGCCGAAATCGACCTTCACATGGGTCCCGTCGTCAGCGGCCGCTTCCGAGTTGAAGACCCCGTGACCTTGGAAGGGATCGTGCCGACCCTTGATGCTGAACTCGATTTCCGACGGCTCAGCCCACCGAAGAACATGGACATCGATGATGCACGGGCGCGTGAACGGCCCCATATTGAACTGTACCGTCCAGACGGAGTCGTTTTCGTCCACCACCTCATGCGACACGTAGCCAGGCATCTGCCTCGCCCAGTTCCCCATGTCACCCACGAAATCCCAGACCTGAGATTGTGACTGCTGGACCGTAAGTTCGCGTTTGACGTTCAACATCGACTACCGCACTTGTTAACAATCAGCTGAAGACCACGGATCATGCCGCTGCGCCGCCGCGACGAGGCAGCACATCACCAGTTTCGTTCCTGAACGCGCGTGGCGGCGTGAATGCCGGCGATGTAACCCCACGTCATTCCGGGGCCGAGGGTGGAGCCAGCGCCGAAGTAGCTGGGACCTGACAAGCTGGCTGCGACGTTACCCACCGCGTAGAGCCCTTCGATCGCCTCGCCGCGCACGTTCAACACCTGCGCGTTATCGTTTGTCCGCGGCCCCCCCTTGGTCCCCAGCGCACCGGTGACGATGGGAAACGCGAAGAACGGCGCCTTCTCGATGGCGCCGAGATTTACGTGCGGGGCCTGATGGTCGCCCTGATACCGGTCGAAAGCGCTGTCGCCCCGCCCGAAATCGCGGTCGACGCCGTTGGTGCAGAACGAGTTCCAGCGCTCGACCGTCTCCTCCAGTCCCTGCGGATCAACATCGATGAGGCGAGCCAATTCCGCCAGGCTGTCCGCGCGCTTTACCCAAGCCGGCAACGGATCGTCGGGCATGCTGGTGCCCAGAACGTATTTCTCACGGTACTGGCTGTCCAGAACGCCCCAGGCTGGCAGATTCCGATAGCCCGGCTCGCTCGTCTCGGGTGAAGCGAACGCCTTTCCGATGGAGTTGTAATTGGCGGCCTCGTTGACGAAGCGCTGGCCTCGCTTGTTAACCCAGATCACATGCGGGCCGCTGCGCTCCGCCTTGATGCCGCGACTGAGAGGCCGGCCCTCATAGGTTTCGCCCGGCACGGCGATCGACGGATAGTTCCAGACTTCCGCCATGTTGGCGAGATCGGCGCCGACCTCCATCGCCATCAAAAGTCCGTCCCCCTCACCGTAGGGGGGCGAGTTCGGGTGTGTGACGGGATAGGGCAGGAAGCGGCTTTTCAGCGCCTCATTCCACTCGAAGCCGCCGGTCGCCAGAACCACTGCGACTTTCGCGGAGAGGTTGAGCAGTTCCCCGTCGCGCGCGGCTACAACACCGACGACGCGCTCGCCATCGCGCAGAAGCTTGCGCACTCGCGTGTTCAGGAGAATGGGTATGCCGCGCTCCTCCACGGCCTTCAACAACGGCGCCACCAGCGCCTGACCAAGGCACACGACATCGCGGCTCATACGGTCGACAAGGAGGTCCGATGGGATCTTCCAGGGCTGGTAGAACGCCTGGAACTCATTGTAGACTTCCTGCAGCGTCACCGGAAAGGCGAGCGAGCTTGGAGAGCGCAGGCGCTCCCGCGAGGCGCCGAGCTCGCTAAGCTCGAACGGGACGGGTTCAATCGTCCGCCCGCCAAGCTTCGCCCCGACCGTCTCGGTCTGATAGTCGGGAGCGGAGGTTGCGCCGAACTTCAGAGGTGTATGCTCTTCCAAATACGCCACCATGCCGGCGGCGGTGTCGATGAAGGTCTCAAGCAGCGAGTCCTCCACCCGTCCCATCGTGAGCGCCTTGCAATAGGCCAACGCCTCATCCCTGCTGTCCGACGCACCCACTTCGTCCAGATGGCTGTTGAGCGGCACCCACAGACCGCCGCCGGAAACGGCGGATGTGCCCCCCACCTTGTCGGTGCGCTCCGCAAGGACGACCTTTGCGCCGTTGTCGTGCGCAAGGATCGCAGTGGTGAGACCGGCAGCGCCGGTCCCCACGACCACTATGTCGGCTTCAATATCGTGCGAGGACCCGCTCATGCCGGAATGACCCGCAGCGGAATGCCGTCGAGAGCTTCCATGTTCTCGATCATCGAGAGGTCCTTTGGGAGCGGCTCGCCGAGGTACCGCATGCGTATGGCGCGGCGGACGATCTTGGCGGACCGGGTGCGGGGTAGGTCGCCGACCGCGTGCACGGCGGCCGGACGCAGGACGGAGCCCATTTCGTTGGCAACCTGGTTCTCGATCTCGGCGAGCAGGCCATCACTTGCGGAAAAACCCTGCCGCAAGACAACGAAACAGACAATGGATTCACCACGCATCGGATCCGGTGCGCCGATGACCGCGGCTTCCGCCACCGAAGGATGGTTGACTAGCACCGACTCAATCTCTGCCGGCCCGATACGTCGTCCCGAGACCTTCAATGTGTCGTCCGCACGACCGAGAACGTACCAACAGCCGTCATCGTCGATCTCCACCCAGTCACCGTGGAACCAGACTTCGGGCATCCGACTCCAATAAGTCTCTATGTACCGGTCCGGATTGCCCCATATGCCCTGCGTCATGCCCGGCCACGGCTTGCGGCTGATCAGAAAGCCCACGCCTTTCTCTATCGCGTTGCCATCCGCATCGACCACCGCGACATCGAGACCCGGCGCCGGGCCACCGACCGAACAGGGCTTGATCGGTTCGAGGACGCTCGGCGACACGAAGCATCCAGTGACCTCGGTTCCTCCCGACGCGTTCAACACCGGGCAGCGCCCTCCGCCGACGACGTTGAAGAACCACCACCACGGCGCCTCGTTCCAGGATTCCCCGGTCGAGCCAAGCACGCGCAGCGACGAGAGGTCGTGCTTCTTCACGAAATCGTCGCCCTTGGCGCTCAGCAGCCGGGCGGCCGTCGCGGCGAGGCCGAACACGTTCACCTTGTAGTCGGCGATCATCCGCCACAGGCGGTCCGGCTGGGGATAGTCGGGGGCGCCTTCAAAGATCACCGAGGTTCCGCCAGCGCAGCCGACGCCGGCCATGACCCAGAGAGGCAAAACGGCCCATCCCCAGTCGGTCACCCAAAAGAAGGTTTCACCGTCGCGATAATCGAACTGGAGCCGGACCTCTTTGATGCCCATCAGCAGCAGCCCGATATGCGTCAGCACCGCGCCCTTCGGTGTGCCGGTCGTCCCCGACGTGTAACCCAGGCAGGCCGGCGCATTCGGGTCGAGAGGCACGGTTTCGGCCTTCGCGCTCTGCTGGGGAACGATCTGCTGCCACCACGTGTCCCGATCCGGCTGCATGCTGACGCTTTCCCCTGCGCGCGCAACCATGATCACGGCCTCAACCTTGGGGGCACCGGCAAGGGCTTCGTCGAGGCGCGGTTTCAGGGAAATCGCCTTGCCGCGACGGTAGAACCCGTCGGCCGAGATGACTACCTTGGCGCCCGAATCGTTGAGGCGGCCCGTCAGCGCATTGCCACTAAAGCCTGAAAAGAGTGGGACCACGATGGCACCGATCTTCCATGAGGCCAGTGTGGCAATGATCGTCTCGGGAAGAACAGGCATGTAC
>CAJQNW010000377.1 GCA_905479765.1 uncultured Tepidamorphus sp.
ACAGGCGCGCGCAGATAGGCTGCGCCGCCTGGTTCGAGCGCGGCCGCGATCTCGGTCGAGCAGTCCGGCGAAACGGTGCTCATGTCGACGAAAATCTGCGCCGGACCGAGCGTTTCGGCCAGTCCGCCAGGCCGCATGACGATATCGCGGAGCGCATGATCGTCGGCAATCGTCGAAAAGACCGCATCGCAGCCGGAGACGAGCGTGGCCAGATCGGCCGTCGTGTCCAGCCCCGCCTGTTCGGCGTTGCGCCGCGACGCCTTCGATCGTCCGAAGACCGTGAGCTGATGGCCGGCGTCGCGGACATGCCGGCACATCGGCACGCCCATTTTTCCCGGACCGATCCATCCGATGCGCATGAGATTTTATCCTCCCTCCGTGCCGCCTCGTTCGGGCGTGCTTGCGGAATAGTCTCAAACCAGTCGTAAGGGGGCCAGTCGTAAGCGGGCGGAGCAAAAATATCCAGTTTGAATATTTGGCGATCCAAAGCCGCGCCCCGGCATGCATGATAATTTCCGGGAAAAACACAACCGGACGCAATCGGCGACAGTCGGGGCCGGCACCCAGGGAGGTGGAATTGAGCAAGGTAAGAACGGCGCTCGTCGGCTACGGCTGGTGGGGCAGGAAAATGGCGACCCTGGTCAGGGACGGGGCCGGCAAGATAGAGATCGCCCTTGTCGTCGACCCTTCGGAAGACTCTCGGCAGGCTGCCGGGAGCGAGGGGTTCCGCACGGCGCCGGACATCGATGCCGCGCTGAGCGATCCCGGGATCGACGCGGTCATCATCGCGACGCCTCATACGTTCCACACCGCCCATGTGCGCGCCGCGGTGAACGCCGGGAAAGATGTGTTCTGCGAGAAGCCGCTCGCGCTGACCGCGAAGGAAGCAGAAGAGACGGTGCGTCTCTGCGCCGAAAAGAACCGTGTCCTTGGGATCGGCCACGAACGTCGGTTCGAACCGGCGATGAAGCGGCTGATAGACGACGCTCGCTCCGGTGCGATGGGACGCATCGTTCAGATCGAAGCGAATTTCAGTCACGACAAGTTCGCGAGCCTGCCGGCCTCGAATTGGAGGCTCGATCCCGCCAACGCGCCGCTGGCCGGCATGACGGCGACCGGCATCCACCTGACCGATCTGGCGATTGCGATCCTCGGCACTCCGGAAGGCGTGAGCGTCTACTGCGACCGGCTCGTGACGGAGATCCCGCAGGGCGACACCTTCGGCGCGCAGGTGACGTTTACCGGAGGCGGCAACGCCTATATCGCAGCGTCCCTCGGCATTCCCTTTGTCTCCCGCTTCGCGGTCTACGGTTCAAAGCGCTGGGTGGAAATCCGCGACAAGTCCCATGTCGAGGCGCCGACCGGATGGATCGTGCTGACGTGCGACGCGGAGACCGGGCAGACCGTGACCGAGGAGATACCGCCGGCTGAAGCGGTGCTGTCCAACCTGGAAGCCTTCGCCGCGGCCGTCCTGGGAGAAACAGATTATCCGATCCCGGTTGGCGACATGGTGGAGAACACGGCTCTCCTGGAATGCATGGGTCGGTCCGCCCGCAGCGGCCGGACGGACACCGTCGCCGGGCAGGGTGGCGGGTAGGAATATCCATTTTGGATAAAGCTGTCCTCGAATCCGTACGTTGCGGAAGGCACTGTTTCGCCAGAGGACGGAACACCGTTCGTGCCACGGCATCGGACCGGCGCCCGTGTCTCTCTAAAAGAACAGGCCTGAGAAGGCGCAGGAAGGCACAGCCAGGCCCACACCCTGGGCTCCTTCCGGCGACCGGCATGGCCAATGGGAAACGCCGTAGCCGCTGGTCGGCTGAGGAGGAACAATGAGCTTTGCTAAGCAGGGCGCGATCGGTCGCGCCAGCAGGACACTCACTCTCGCAGTTTCGAGCGTGGCTTTCGCCGGCATGGCGATGGCCGCTGACGTGGATCTCGGCAGGGACAAGGTCGGCACTCCGGCTGAAATGCAGGACATGTCGAATTTCTGCGGCGACAAGCCGATCAAGGTCGCGCTTGCCGACGGATATGGCGCGAATTCCTGGCGCAAGATCACCCGCGCCGAATTCGAGGCCGAGGCCAAGAAGTGCCCGAACATCTCGGAAGTCCGCTACACCGACGCACAGGGTAACGTGCAGAAGGCAATCTCCGACATCCAGGGATTGGTCGCACAGGAATTCGACGTGATCCTGGTCTTCCCCGACGGCGGCGAGGCGGTGGTTCGTGCCATGCGCCAGGCCACCGCGGCCGGTGCCGTGGTCATCCCCTACATGGTGGGCGCCAACTTCCCCGGCGAGCGCGGCGTCGACTTCGAGATGGTCGCGACCGAAAGCGTCGAGGATAACGGCCGCACCAAGGCCGAGTGGATCGCCAAGCATCTGGAAGGCAAGGGCAACGTCATCGTGCTGGGCGGCACGCCGGGCAACCCGACGTCGTCGGCCGAAGCGGTCGGCTGGAAGGAAACCTTCGCCAAGTACCCCGACATCACCGTGCTCGAAGGGCCGGTGACGACGAACTGGGATCCGGCGGAGACCCAGCGCGTGATGTCGGGCCTTCTCGCCAAGTATCCCGAAATCGACGCGGTCTATGCCGACTACGGTCTCGGTTCGATGGGCGCTCTGCGTGCGTTCGTGGCCGCTGGCCGTCCGATCCCGCTCTGGGCCGCCCAGGACGCCAACGAGCTTGGCTGCTTCTGGAACGAGAACAAGGACAAGAACCCGGACTTCCAGATGGGCAACGTGTCGGGCCGCAACTGGATCGTCCGTCTGGCGCTGCGCAAGGCCGTTGCCAAGACTCAGGGTATCGACAACCTGGAGCCCAGCATCATCAAGCTGCCGCTGGTCGAGGACAGTTTTTCCTCCGACCAGTCACTCATTCCGCCCTGCGACACAGCGTTGCCGCCGGATGCGCTCCTGTCGTCGGGACTGACGGTGGACGAGCTCAAGGAACTCTTCAAGTAATCTCCGGCGCGGGTCGCGCGACTGCCTCCGCGCGACCCGCGGCTTTTTTGGTGTCCATGCGTCCCTGACGGGAAATCCGCATCGGCTTCAAGAGGGATTTCAAGTGACATTTCCGGCCGCCCCCGACGTGAACAGCGCAACCGCAGCCGACGGCGTCTTCCGCAAGATCGCCCGTGCCGCCTCCGGCAGTGCGGGGCTGTCGGTCTGCGCGGTGCTCCTGCTCGTCGTCCTGTCGGGATTACTCGCGCCAAGCTCGATTAGCGCCGCCGCCCTGTTCGCGATGCTGCCCTTCGCAGCGATCCTGGGTATCGCGTCCATCGGCCAGCAACTCGTCATCCAGCAGCGCGGGCTCGATCTGTCCGTCGGCGGCTCCATCTCGCTGGTCTGCGTTCTCGCTACCTACGCGCTTCCCGCCGGCGCCCCGTTTGTGGATGTGATCGTGCAACTGGCGATCGCGATCGTGGTCGCTGTCGGCGCCGGTGTCGTCAACGGCCTGCTGATCGCCCGGCTGCACATCCCCTCGCTTGTAACTACAATCGGCATGAACGCGGTGCTGATGGGCTTCGTCCTCTGGATATCCGGCGGGACGCCGGGCAACGCGCCGGATCTGCTCGACCGGTTCGCGCTCGGCCGATCCATGGGAATTCCGAATACGGTCCTGATCGCCATCGTCGTGACGGTCGTCGCGGCTGTCATCGCGACCCGTACGATCGCAGGCCGGCGGTTCGTCCTCGTCGGCGTCAATGCGCCGGCGGCGCGGGCGGCCGGCATCCGTACGGGCCGCTACGAGATCGGCGCCTATGCGCTCGCCGGGCTTTGCTACGCCATCGCCGGAATTCTCCTTGCGGGTCTCCTGAACGTCCCGAATCTGACGGTCGGCCAGATCTACCTGCTCGCGACGGTCGCAGCCGTCGTCGTTGGCGGCAATTCCCTGTCCGGCGGCAGGGCCAGCCCGTTCGCGACGGTGATCGGCGCCCTGTTCACGACGCAGCTCGGCCAGATGCTGTTCGCTGCCGGGCTCGACCGGTCGGTCCAGTATCTCCTGCAGGGCGCAATCGTGATCGCCGGCGCGAGCGTCCACGTCTTTGTCCCGCGGTGGGCTGCCCGATGAGCGCGGCGCAGGCGATGGCGGCAAAGCCGCTCGACACGGGTTCAGCCGGTTCCGAGCCGGTCTCCGACCGTACTCCGGTGCTGCGGCTCGAAGCGGTCACCAAGTCCTACGGGCCGGTCGTCGCGCTCGCCGACGTCACGCTGGATATCGTTCCGGGCGAGGTCCACGCCATCGTCGGCGAGAACGGCGCCGGCAAGTCGACCCTGATCAACGTCGCCTCCGGCACGATCTCGGCGACGTCCGGGTCGGTTCTCATGGACGGTCAGGAGGTCGCGAACCCGACGCCTGCGGTGATGCGCGGTGGGGGCATCGCGGTCGTCCACCAGCATCCAGCCCTCGCTCCCGATCTGACGGTCCGCGAGAATATCGCGCTTGGGCTCGACGGCGGTCTGCCGGATCGCGGCAGCCTGCTTGCCGCGTTGGCCGAGGTCGTCAGCGACGGGATGGGTATCGATCCCGACGACAAGCTGTCTGAACTCAATATCGCCCAGTGGCATGTCGTCGAGATCACCAAGGCGATGTTGCTCAAACCCCGCATCCTGATCCTCGACGAGCCGACGGAACCCTTCGGCAAGGGCGAAACGGAGCGCCTTTTCAGGCTGATCCGCAGGCTCGTCGCCGCCGGCGTCGCGGTTGTCTACATTTCCCACCGGCTACAGGAAGTTTTGTCCATCGCCGACATCGTGACGGTTCTGCGCGACGGCCGACTGATCGCGACGATGCCGCGCCAATCCGTCCGCGAGGAGGACGTGGTCGCGAAGATCGCCGGCCGGACAATGGACCGTCTGTTCCCCGACAAGATCTCAAGGCCGGGCGCCGCCCGTTTGTCGGTTCGCGATTTGTCCGGCGCCGGATTCCGGAATGTGACGTTCGATCTTCCAGGCGGAACGATCGTCGGCCTGGCCGGTATCGAAGGGCAGGGGCAGCGCGCCTTCCTGCGCGCACTCGTCGGCCTGGAAAATTCGCGCGGCGGTTCGGTGCTCTGCGACGGCAGCCCGGTCCCGTTTGGCGACAGGGCGCAGTCGCTTCGCCACGGCATCGGCTTCGTGACCGATGACCGCCATGCAGAAGGATTATTCGCTGGCCTGCCGCTGAGCGAGAACCTGACGGTCCCCGTGCTCGCTGGCATGACCCGGAGCTGGCTGATATCGCCGGCCCGCGAGGCCGCCGCCGCCGAAGCGGCGATCGCGCGCTTTTCGATCAAGACCCCGGACGCGCACGCCACCCCGCGGCAATTGTCCGGCGGGAACCAGCAGAAGGTTCTGTTCGCGCGCGAACTCGGTGCGAAGCCGAAAGTGTTGGTCGTCGACGAACCGACCAAGGGCGTCGACGTCGGCGCGCGGTTCGAGATCTACAAGGCGCTGCGGACGCTCAGCGCCGAGGAAACCGCCGTTCTGGTGTTGTGCTCCGATGCCCTGGAGCTGCAGGGGCTGTGCGACATGGTGCACGTCTTTTCCAACGGCCGGATCGTCGAAACTCTGGAGGGCGACCGGGTCAGCGAAGCCAACATCGCCGGCGCGATGATCGGCGGAACGCAAACGAAGCGCGACGCCGCGTCCGTCTCCAGGTCGACGCGCTGGCGGCGCTTCGCCAAGGGCGACCTGTTTCCCATCGTGCCCGTCAGTGTCGTCACGCTTGCCATCATGGCGGTGGCCGCCGTTCTCAACCCATACTACCTGACGCCCTTCAACCTCGCGTCCATGGGCAGCCTCATGGCGGTGCTCGCCCTGGTCGCCGCGGGACAAGCCTGCGTCTTCGCCACCGGCGGGATCGATCTGTCGTCGGGGCCGCTAGCCGGCCTGGTCGTCGTGCTGGCCTCGTTTCTGATTGCCAAGGACGGCGGCTCGATACTGTTGGGGGTAGCTGCCATCCTCGTAATCGCCTCGGCGGTGGGCCTGTTCCACGCCGGCACGATCCTGCTTCTCAGGTTGCCTCCGATCGTCGTGACGCTGGCGACCTTCGTCGCGCTCGGCGGATTGTCGCTATTGCTGCGGCCGGAGCCGGCGGGCGCCATCAGCTACGACTACATCGACCTGATCGAAAGCAAGGTTCTCGGCATTCCGTTCGGGGTTCTCGTCGCCCTTGCGGTGACGCTCGCCCTTGCCGCGGCCGGCTCGTTCACGCGGATCGGCCGCCGGCTAAGGGCCTGGGGCTCGGATGCGCATGTGGCGCTTCGGCTCGGTATCAGGCCGGCGGCGGTGACCATTCCTGCCTATGTCGCCAGCGCGTTCCTTTCGGGCCTGGCGGGACTGTTGCTTGCAGCCCAGATCGGCATCGGATCGGCGGCGGTCGGGACCGAGTACACGCTAATGGGCATTACGGCCGTCGTCATCAGCGGCGCCAGCGTCACCGGCGGGCGCCTGTCGTTCCTGGCGATCCTCGTCGCCGCGACGCTGGTGCAGGTGACGCTCAACGTCACCTCGTTCCTCAATCTCGATACGGCATGGCAATACTGGCTGGTCGGCGGCGCCACCATTCTCGGCGCTGCCATCTTCAGCCAACTCCGCGGCAGAAGTCGCGGCAACTGAAAAGACAAAACGGAGGACCTCATGGCGACCACCCTTATTTCAAACGCGACGATCCTCAGCATTGATCCGAACGTCGGCGAACTGCATCGCGGCGACATCCTCATCAAGGACGACAAGATCGCCGACGTCGGTGTCGCGCTCGACGCCC
>CAJQNW010000378.1 GCA_905479765.1 uncultured Tepidamorphus sp.
ACGGTTCGGACTCCTCACCAAACTCCGTCACCCATGTGTAGACGTAGACCCGCGAGACGACGTCACCGGATCCCACTCCGCTCAAGGCAGCCGTAGGGATGGTGGCGGGCGCCGTCACGGCGAGGTCATAGTCAGTCGCGCCGACCCGCATCTTCGGGACGCCGTCGCCGGTGTAGTAGAGCCGATCCGTATCGACGGGCCCGGGCGCGGCGTGAACGATGCCCGGCCAGGACAGCCAATCCGCCCCCCATCGATAAATCGTCTTGTCGGAGGCTGCGTCGGCCGCACCGTCCAGCAGGCTTTGTCGAATCGGCGTCAGGGCGCCGTCGTCCAGGCGGCAATCATGCGTCGAGGTCGCAGCGTTCGCGGGCAACAGCCGGGGAATTATGCTCGGCTGTTCGCCCATAAAGCCTGTGAGGACTATCGCAGCCATCGTCAGGTGCTCTGCTTCGGCGCCCGGGCGTTCAGGTCATAGGCCTGGCGGAGCGCCGCCGGGATTTCTTCGAGAGTCGTTACGCGGCGTTCGTCGATGCTGGCGCGAACGGCCGCCTCCGCCATGAAACACGCCCGGACGTGGTCGCGCGCAGCCGATAGCAGGTCGCGGACGTCTTTGTTTTCCAGCACAATGAAGCTGCCATCGGCGCACTTCCACGGTTCGGGCCCGGCCCGAAGGCCCATGCCGGCCGCCTGGGCTTCATGATTGAGACCGGTCAGCGCGGCCCGGTCAGTGGCAATCGGGCGACCCTGCCAGGAGATCCCGCCAGTCTCGAGTTTGAACCGCGCCGAAGCCAAGCGTTCGGCGAGCGCGTCGATCAAGGGGGGAGGCGGGGCGTGGAATGACGTGCCGTTCCAGACGTAGCCATGCTTCACGGTGCCCGCCGGCGCCTCTACGATCTTGGCGAGCAGGGCGGTGGCGAGCTCGGGCACCTTCGGTTTCGGCGTGTCGGGCCATATCTGATAAACTGTGTTGTGCTGGATGAGGATGGAATCGACGGACATTGTTGCTTCCTGCTTTTTGACGGTGGATCAAACGGCCTCTAGGGCGGCGTCGATCTCTGCCTTTGTGGTGATGGTCCCGGCCATGATCGCGTCGACGATGTCGCTTTCCGCTGCGAACAGGGCCTGGATACGCGCTGCTATCGCCAGTTCAGCCTGCCTTATCTGGGCACCAGTGACGGTCACATAGCCGAGATCGTAGGATTTGAATTTGATCGTCTCTTCATCCGCGGTGATTCTGGCCGCCGACGTTATGAGTGTTTTCGCCCTGTCAGTCGTGGGGATGCCGACGAACACGCCCTCGGAGGCCTCAAACTGCAGGCCGGACACCTCGATCTGCCAGCGTTTGTCGACGGCATAGGCTAGAAGCGCATTTTCGAGTGTTGGCTCGGGCTCGTCGACGGGGTCGAGGTCGACCGGATCAACCGGAGCTGGCGGGTCGACAAGCACCGCCGCGCCCTCAACGATCATAACCTTCTTGCCCTGCATCATCCCGGCGAGCAGCAGCCGGTAATCGTTTTCGCTGACCTCGATGCCGTCTGGAATCGGGTTCTGGCCGATTGCTTCTTCGCCCGCGTAGTACATCACTTGATCCTCAGGTAGTACGTGGCCCAGATATTGCGCGGACGAGCCTCGTTGCCGCCGTCGTTGTCGACGGACAGAGTGTGGCCATGGTCGCCGTTGGCGTCGATGCTGAGTGTGTGCGTATGGGGACCGTCGTAGTCGGTGAGGTCCGAGTTCCCCGCTCCCCCATACCACGCGGTCTGGCTGGAGCCGCCGGACAGATTACTCCGCATGTTGAACGACATCGAATGCCGGTGGTTGCCGGCCGACAGAGCAGTGCCCGAGTGGGCATGTGACCCAGCCGAGTCTGCCGAACCGGTATGGTTGTGCTGTGCGTTCTGGTCTTCCTCGGTCGTGCCTGCGGTCTCGCCGGGACGGACAAAGCGCCGCTCCGTGTTTAAAAGGTTGATGGAAACGCCGTTGAGCGGGGAGCCGGCGTCGTCGACGACGGCCGTCGCGATAACGTTCGGGGCGGAGCCAGAGACACTTTCACTCGTCAGGAAACCGGTGTTGTAGGCGTCGGCCGCCGTCAACTTGATGTAGCGGTACCCCTCGTCAGTCGGCGGCGCTGCCACGCCCGCGAGGTTGTCGAAAACCGCTATCGGAACGCCGATCGGTTGAAGGGACCATGGCTTCGTCAGGTTGGCCTTGGTTGCCAAGGCGGCAGCGGTGAGGCGCAGATCGACCCGGGCCCCTGCGGAAAAGGCTTGCGCCGTAGTTCCCTCGGCGCCTCGCGTAACCGTGATCGTGTCGGCCGCCCGTGCACTCGCATGCACCACTTCTAACTCGCCGATGGCACCAGTGAGGACGAGGGGGAACCATTCATCGCCGGTTGGGGCAGGAAACAGCGCGCCGTCGTCCGTTGCGACGGTGATCGATGTGGCGGTGTCGGTGATGCCGGCCGCAAGTGTGGAAGTCGCCAGATTTGCGAGGATAAGGGTCATTTGGGGCTCACGTCTTCAAGATCCGCCCTTCGACGGCACCGGCCTCGATGCGGGCGCGCACTGCGGGCCCGAGGCCGTGGGGATCGTCCGGATGAACATGAAACTGCAAATCGGATTGACGCTCGTTTGGCCCCCACTCGACGTCAATTAAGCAGTCGAAGTGACCGGGTGAGATCTGCACGACGTTCCGGACGGCCAGGAGCTTCATGCGACCCTCCGCGCCAGGATGGTGAATGCTTCTGCATCTATCGAGCAGCCGGAAGCCCGCCATGTGCCGGACAAAGCATCGCCCCCACCGCCCTTCGTGTAGAATGCGGGTCCGCTTTGATGAAGTCGCACGGTGAAGTTGTCGTTGCGCGGAATTGCATCATTAGTGGAGACAAGCACATAGGTGCCGACAGGAGGGGTCGTATTGTTCAAGCCGCTTGCGGTGTTCACGCGCGCGACATCGCTGTCGACTGCGATAGTCGGATTGACGCCGCCGCTCCCGCTAATATCGATCCCGTCGCCGGCTGAGATCGACGCCGACACGACGCTGCCGCCGTTCAATCCGAGCATCCCGGAGCTGCCGCCGAGGCTGAGCAGCTCGCTGAGCCTGCTATTGGTCGCCTGTTTCGAGTTCAGCGTTGATTGCAGGCTCGTGATGTCCGCGATGGTGAGCGCCAGCATGGATTTCGCCGTCGCGGGCGCGCAGAGGGTGAGGGCCCCGGTACCGGAGCTGGCGGGGCGTCCGACGAAGTAACCTTGCGCGGCGTTCGGCAAGTCGGCGAACGCATGTGTGTGGCTCGCGTTGGCCTTGGCCGTCAGTGCATCGGACAGGCCCGTTATGTCGGCGATCGCCAGGGCGAGGATGGTTTTGACCTGAGTGGCGGTCAGCGACGTCGCATCGCCGGTCCCTGCAGCGGCCGCCCGGCCGAGGAGGCGGGACTCTGAGAGGTCGGGCAGGGCGGATAGCGCATGTGTGTGGCTTGCGGCCGCTTTGCCCGAAAGGGCGGTATTAATGGCGTCGACAAGGGCAAACTCGGCGATCGCAGCAGCCGTGAGTCGCAGTTCGACGGCCGCACCGGACGCGAAGGCGCGGGCGGTGGTTCCTTCCTGGGCGCGCGTTACCGTGATTACCGCGCTCGCCCGTGCCGTGGCTCGAACGACCTCGATGTTGCCGAGCTGGTCGATGAGCGTCAGCGGAAACCACTCGTCGGCGGAGAGCGAGGGAAACAGGGCCGCGTCGTCGCCCTGAACGGAAATTGACGTATCGACGGTGTCGATCGCGATGGCCAGCGTCGATTTCGCGTTATTCGTGATCTTGAGCGTGGACATCAGGCCGCCTCCCCGAACTCATAGATGATCACGCCGCCGTCCGCGCCGTTGTCGCCGCCCTGGCCGATTGTCACGGCCGTGCTGGACGCGAGGTCGCTGGCGAGAATGAGCTTGATCGAGCACCCGCCGCCGGCACCGGACGAGCGGGGGTCCGTCGAATTGTCGGTTCCGCCACCGCCGCCGGGCCATTTGCCGATACCCTGTTCGCCGGTCCCGCCATGAGGGCCCGCGCAGTCGCCGCCCCGCATTTCGAAGACTTTCGAGTCCGTACTGCCTTTCCCGTTGCCGCGGCCGCCATCGAGATTGATGTCTCCGCCGACGCCGCTACCGCCACCGGGGTTGGTATTCGTGTCGGACCCTGCTGCACCGCCGGTCGCCGAACAGTGAGTTCCGAACGACGTCGTACCGCCCGCATCGGAGCTGTTGCCGTTGCCTGAGTTGTAGCCACCCCCGGCGCCGTAGACGTGGACGAGGACGTACTTCAGCCAGCTCGGTTTGGCGTAGCTGCCATTGGCCGAGTATTTGCGGATTTTCCGCATTGCCGCAGCATGGGGCGAGCTCTTGAGGAGATCCGTGCCACGCTCCGGGGTCAGTGCTTTGTTGTCGGCTGCGCCCGCCTGCGCTTCGGCGAGTGTGGCGATCGGGACATCGATCGTGCGGTTCTCCGACAAGGCACCGCCACCGCCGGCGAGGCCGGAGGTTGAAATTGTGAGCGATGTGCTTGTTTTGCCCTCGAGTGCGGTGTCGATTTCATCTTTGGAGTAGGTCTCCGACGCAAGGGCGAACTCGGCAACCGCCGCTGCCGTCAGGCGTACCGAGACAGTCGTGCCGGCGGCAAAGGCGAGCGCGTTGGAGCCTTCGCGCGCGCGCAGCACGGTGATGATGTTGTCGACACGCTGGGTTGCGCGCAGGAACTCAATGTTCCCGCCGGCGTCGACGAGAACCACGGGGAACCATGTCCCGTTGCTCGGCGACGGGAAACGCCCGGCGTCGGCCGGTTGAACCGTGATTGTTGCGGACCCAGCCCCGATCGCTGCAGCCAGGGTCGAATGGGCGTTATTGGTTAGTACGACGGCCATCTTGCCTACCCCTTAGCATTCATCGCGCACAACGATCCGGAACCACGATGTTTTCGTTCGCCCGCCTGAGGTCTCCGCGACGACTTCGACCGTCGCGACCTCGCCATCCGTCCCGTTCTCGACCCAGACCTTGACCGTTGTCGGGGAGACCGACACGGCGAAGATCGAGACGGCCTGTCCCTCGGCTGCGCCTTCCGAGGAGACGGTTGCGGTCGCGTCGTTCAGGGTGTCGCTGTCGGGCAGCCAGTAGCGGCCGAAGTCGACGTCGAAATCGAGCCGGTCGGCAGGTGCCTTGCGGAATTGCGTCGTCACGTCAGGGCCTCCGCGTCGTATCGCGTGTGCTGCCGAGACACAGCCGTGGTCCTGAAGGCAGGCGCGGCGGCCATCGTCCTGAAGCGCAGGGCGGCGACGAGAACCGCCTCGACTTCGACATGACCCTCGAACAGGTTGCGCAGATCCTCGC
>CAJQNW010000379.1 GCA_905479765.1 uncultured Tepidamorphus sp.
GCGCCAAGGACGGCCAGGGTCTCGCCAGGTTTCAGCCGGGCGCGGTCCTTGAGCGCATGCAGCGTCGTGCCGTAGGTGACGATCAGGCCGGCGGCCTGTTCCAGATCCGCGCCGTCGGGCACGTGCACGAGCTTTTCGGCCGGCGCGATTACGATTTCGCGGCAGGTGCCCCAACCGAGATTGCCCATGACCCGGTCGCCCGGTTTGACGTCGCTCACCCCCTCGCCGACGGAGCGGACGATGCCCGAGAACTCCGCCCCCGGGGAAAACGGCAGGTCGGGCTTGACCTGGTACTTGCCCTCGATAATCAGTGAATCGAAGAAGTTGAGGGCCGCTGCCGCGGTTTCGATGGCGACCTCACCGGGACCTGGAACGGGATCGGGCAGATCACGCAGGACCAACGTTTCGGGTGGGCCGAGGGTCTCGCAGAGCAGGGCTTTCATGGGGTCGGACTTTCTTGTTACAGGGCTTGCCGGAGGGGCGCATCGCTGGATCGAAGCGCCGGTGTTTTGCGATATCGCTTGCCTTCGGGGCATAAACGAGCAGGTATTGCGCGGCAAGCCGGGCCTTAAATCCGGCGTAAATCGGGGCCGCTTACCGGGGCGAACCGGGAACTTCGGCTTCACTAATTGTTACATTTCGTCAAAATGTTGCCTCCATTTGTAGGCAACCGATATGAAACGGTGGTGCGCACGCCGCAATTTAAAAGTTGTGATGAACAGGGGGCTGTTTGACGCAACGCGACGAATCGCACCGATTCCCTGTAGATTCCGCCCGAACTATTCCCCATAGGCGGATTTGACGTGTGGTAGGCAACAATGATGCATAAGATATTCACCCTTTCCCTGATGGTGGCCATGTCCGCGATTTTAGCCATGGGCGGGATGGCAGCAACGAGCGGTGCGGCGAACGCACAGAGCGCAACCCCGCTCGGCCAGTTCAAGGATTGGGGCGCCTATGTTGCCGAATCCGGCGGCGGCAAGGTCTGCTACGCGCTGTCCCAGCCGAAAAGCACGACGCCGGCGAACGTCAACCGTGATCCGGTCTATCTGTTCGTGACGAGCCGGCCGGGCCAGGGCGTCAAGAACGAGATTTCGGTCATCACCGGCTATCCCTACAAGCCCGATACCAGGGCGAGCGTCGAGGTCGGCTCGGACACGTTCGAGCTGTTCACCAAGGACGACGGCGCCTGGGTGGAGAACGCGGCCGAAGAGGCGAACCTCGTCGCCGCGATGCGCCGGGGCGCGACGATGGTGATCAAGGGCACGTCCGCGCGCGGCACCAGTACGGTCGACAACTACTCGCTGTCCGGCATTTCGGCGGCGCTCGACCGCATCGCCCAGGAATGCAAGTAAGATTGCACTTGTAGGCCTGAGGCCTGCAATTACCTATACTGTTCCGGCGCGGCGGGATCATCGCCGCGCCGTTGTTGTTTTGTGAAACCGGCCCGACCCCGACCGATCCATGTCAGAAACGCTCGATATCGCCCGAAAGAACGCCAACGCCCCGACCGTAGCGGTGCCGGTTCAAGACGTGCCCGCCGCTGAGGAAAGCGTATCGGCAATGCCGTCGCTGGTCGGGCTGACGCGGACTGCGCTTGCCGAGACGCTCGGCGATCTCGGCGTGCCGGAGCGCCAGCGGCGGATGCGGGCCGCGCAGCTGTGGAGCTGGATCTACAGCCACGGCGTGACCGATTTCGATGTGATGACAGACATCGGCAAGGAGCTCAGGACGCGGCTCGCCGAGAATTTCTCGCTTGGCCGTCCGGCGATCGTCGTCGAACAGGTGTCGTCAGACGGCACCCGAAAGTGGCTTTTGCGGTTCCCGCCCCGCGCGCGCGGCGAGGCACCGGTCGAGGTCGAGGCCGTCTATATCCCGGAGCACGATCGCGGCACCTTGTGCGTCTCCAGCCAGGTCGGCTGCACGCTGACCTGCCGGTTCTGCCACACGGGCACGCAGCCCTGGGTGCGCAACCTGACGGCCGAGGAAATCGTCTCGCAGATCCTTGTTGCCCGCGACCGGCTCGGCGACTGGCCGGGGGCCAGCCGGCCGACCGACGGATTCGTGCCGGATGCGGAGCGGGCGATTTCGAACGTCGTGCTGATGGGCATGGGCGAGCCGCTCTACAATTTCGACAACGTGCGCGACGCCGTGCTGATCGCCGCGGATGGTGACGGCCTGTCGTTGTCGAAGCGGCGCATCACCCTGTCGACGGCCGGTGTCGTGCCGATGATCGCGCGGGCAGGCGAGGAGATGGGCGTGATGCTTGCGATCTCGCTGCACGCGGTGCGCGACGAACTGCGCGACGAGCTTGTGCCGCTCAACAAGAAATTTCCGATCGCCAAGCTGATGGAGGCCTGCCGGGCCTATCCCGGACTGTCCAACGCCCGCCGCATCACTTTCGAGTACGTGATGCTGAAGGGCCTCAACGATTCGCTCGACGACGCCAAGGCGCTGGTGCGGCTGCTCAAGGGCATTCCCGCCAAGATCAACCTGATCCCGTTCAACCCGTGGCCGGGCAGCCCCTACGAATGCTCTGAATGGGAGCAGATCGAGGCGTTCGCCGACGTGGTAAACCGGGCAGGCTACGCAAGCCCGGTCAGGACGCCGCGCGGACGCGACATCATGGCCGCGTGCGGGCAGTTGAAGTCTGAATCCGAGCGCGTGCCGGCGTGGAAACGCCGGGTGGCTGAGGGCGAGGACGCCCATTGAGGACCATCGGACGGATTCTCGGCCGGCTGATCGCCATTGCGCTTTCCTATATGATCGCCTGCGTCGTCGCCGGGCTCATGGTCGCAGGCAGTTATGTCCTGCAGGCCTATATGGCCGGTCCGATCGACGTCCCGCAGCGCCAGCTGTTTGCCCAGACGCTCTACGTCAGCGGTCTCGTTGCGGCTTTCGTTTCTGTCTACGCCTTCGCGCCGGCAATCCTGGCAGCCGTGGTGGCCGAGGTCTTCGGAATCCGGCGGGTGCTCTACTACGTGATCTGCGGAGCGATCGCCGGTCTGATCGGCTATGCGGCGTTCGAGGGTGTCGGCGACGGACAGGTGCCGGAGCTTGGCCGGGACTATCTGCTGGTGGCCGGCGCGGGGATCGTTGCCGGGTTCGTCTACTGGTTCCTCGGAGGCCGTTCCGCCGGGGTGCTGGAGCGCCCGGCGGCCTGAAGTTCCAACCGGTCCGGGCTTACCCGTTCTGGGCGCGAGCGGCGATCAGCCGGACGGCGAAGGCGCCCATCAATCCCGCGAACAGATAATCGAAGACCCGCATTGCCCGCCGCGAGCGCTTCAGCCCGGTCGAGATCCGGTCGGCGGTGAGCACCAGCCCAACGCACAGCGGCAGCGACACCGCGATGAAATAAAGCCCCAGGAACAGCAGCTTGTGGGCGGCATGGGGATCGGCCGGCGAGACGAACTGCGGCAGGAACGTCACGAAGAACAGCACGATTTTCGGATTGAGCAGGTTCACGCCGAAAGCCGTCAGCACCAATTCGCGCGGGCTTTTCGCCGCGCCACCCTGCGATTGCACCGTCAGCGAGGAGCCGTTCCGGATCGCCTGAAAGGCGAGCCAGACCAGATAGAGCGCGCCGGCGACCTTGACGACCGCGAAGGCGGTCTCGGACGCGGCCAGCAGCGCCGACAGGCCGAAGGCGGCGAACAGGGCGTGGACGATCAGGCCGCCGTTGGTTCCGACCAGCGTCGCGATGCCGGCGCGGCGGCCCTGCGCCACGGCGTTGCCCAGAAACAGCGTCATGTCCGGGCCCGGCGTCAGCGCGACGACAAGCACCGCCGGTGTAAACGCGGCAAGCACGGCAAGGCTTGGAAACCAGTCGCTCATGGGATGTCCTCCAGGATCCGACATCGGAACCCTTCCGTCGGATCACCTCGATCCGAACCGGAAATGCTCTAACGCGCCGCGACCCGGCCTGCCAACCGGATTCTACAGCCCGCTCAGCGTGCCGCGCCTGGCCCAGTGCAGCGCCTGCTCCAGCCGGTCGTCGCCCCAGAACAGTTCGCCGTCCTGGGTGACGAAGCTCGGCGCGCCGAACAGGCCGATTTCCAGCGCTTCCCCGGTCTGGGCCTTGAGGCGGGCCTTGTTGCCGGGACCCTCGGCGGCCGCGAACACGGTTTCGGGGTCGTGGCCGAGGTCGGTCACGATTTCGGCGAGCACGGCCTTGTCGGAGATCGCCCGGCCGTCGACGAACTCGGTGGTGTAGACCGCCCTGGTGTAGTCCGGGCCCCAGCCCTGATCGATCGCCACCAGCGCGACGCGGGCCGCCATGAGGCTGTGCTGCGGGAACGGGTCGGGCAGCTTGAAGGACCGGCCGACCGCTGCGCTCTGGCGCTCCATGTCGCGGATCATGTGGCGGCCCTTGATCGGATAGATGTTGAAGGGAGAGTCGTTCATGCCCTGTGCGGCGAAGACGGGTCCGAGCAGGAACGGACGCCAGCGCACGCTCACGCCCGCCTTCTCCGCCAGATCGCCGATGCGCATGGCGGAAAGATAGGAGTAGTTGGAGGCGAACTCGTACCAGAAATCGAGTGTCGGTCCGTTTTCTGCGGGCATGTCGGGCGATCTCCCTGTCGGACTATTCAGTTTGACTGGATAGTGCGCCGGGTTCGGCACCTGTCAAGACGGCGGGCCGGTCGGAAGCCCAAGGCTGCGTTACCGGTCGGTATTTCAAATTTTAATTATCCTTTTCAGCGTATTTTAGCCGATCCATGGCAATCATCGCGCGTATCATGTGCCGATGCCGGCCACGCGCCACTATCGGCCAAAGGGTTCTTCGCCTTCATGTCCAAGGCAGTTCCAGTCTCCGACGGATCGCTCCAGATGCCGAACCTGGGCGAAAGCCCGGGTCCGGCCGCTCATCCGGCGCGGGCCTATCGCGAAGGCCTGACCGGGCTCGTCTCGCGCTGGATCTACGGTCTGGCCTACAGCCTGAAGTCGGGTCGCGCGGCCACCATCCCGGCGCTTTTCTGGAATGCCGGGCGCGACCTGCTGTACGGCGGAACCGTGGTGCCTGACCAGAACCGAACCTCGCTGCCCGATACGTTCGGCGGGGTCTGCCGCAGTCCCTCCGCGGAAACCGTGCTCGCCGCCGCGCGGCTGGGCTTCTTCCCGTGGTGCCATATCGGTCCGCTGAAGTGGTGGACGCGCCGGCAGCGGATGGTGCTGTTCTTCAGGGAACACCATATTTCCAAGCGGCTGCGCCGCGACATGCGCAAGGCGAAATACCGGGTGACGTTCGACCAGGCCTTCGAGCAGGTGATCGTCGCCTGCGCGGGGCGGCGAAGCTACAATTTCCACTCCCTGACCTGGATCACGCCGCGGATCATGCGGCTCTACACGGACCTGTACGACCAGGGGCATGCGCATTCGTTCGAGGTGTGGAGCGAGGACGGGCGGCTCGTCGGCGGCGGCTACGGCCTGTCTGTCGGACGCGTGTTCTTCACCGAATCGCAGTTCAGCGCCGAACCGAACACATCGAAGATGGGCTTCGCGGTGCTCAACTTCCATCTGGCGAAATGGGGCTATGTGCTGAACGACGGCAAGGACTTCACGCCGACGATCGAGACAATGGGCTTCCGGCTGATCTCGCGACAGGTGTTCGAGGACGTGCTGGCCAGGAATACAGCCGTTGGCGAGACGGGCGCGCCTGTCGGGCGATGGCAGGCCGAGGCCGGTCTGGCCGAGGTCGCCGAATGGCAGCCCGGCGACAACCATTCGGCGGACGAGGGCGGCACGAGCCCCGTACCGGCCAGTCGCGACGAACAGGTCGCCGCGTAGCCGCGGGCCTTCATCACTTTCTACTCAAACAGCCGCCCCGGCCCCATGCCGCTGGTCTCAAGGCCGGCCAGCCGGCGCAGATGCCAGAAGAACGCCTGGTTGCTGGAGAGGACCGGCTTGCCGAGACGTGCCTCGGCTTTGTCGATCACGTCGAAACTGCGCAGGTTGGTGCAGGAGGCGAAGACGGCATCGGCGCCCGGATCGCTGCCGACCTCAATCATCGCATCGAGTACGGACACCGGCGCGATTCGCGCGACGACCGCCTCTTCCGACTGTTCGAAGGAGCCGAAGCTTGCGATCTCAAGCCCGTGGTCTTCCAGCGCCGCGCGCATGGCGGCCGAGACATCGGCGACATAGGGTGTGAGAAAGCCGATCCGGCGGACGCCAAGCGCGTCGCAGGCGGCCATAACGGCGCTCAGCGGATTGGTGACCTGCGCAGCCGGATGAACCGTGCGGACGAGATCGCGGACGCGGTCCGGCCCGATGACGGTGGACCCGGAGGTGCAGGCGTAGCCGATTGCCGAGAAGGTCGCGCCGCCCGGCAGCAAGGCGGCCGTGCGCGGCAATTCGGCCTCCATCTGCTTCAGCGTTTCCGGCGTCACCTCCGGCGCGCTGGGAATGCGCGCGTGATAGACGGCGATGTCGGGAAACACCGTACGCATTTCCGGTTCGAGCGTTTCGTCGTTCTGCAAAATGATGGTGCCGATCGCCGCCTTGCCCGCCGCGCCGCCATCCGTCTCGAAGTCCAGTTTCATCTCCAGCGCTCCTTCAGATCACCGGCAGATCGGCCGGCGCGCGCGTGCTCAACAGTTGCGGCGGGCCGTCGCGTATAACGATGTTTTCCTCGTGCACCATCATCGCGCCGGGCGCGATCGCAAGGCTCGGCTCCAGCGTCAGCACCATGCCGGCCTCGAGAACCGTCTGATCGAAGCCGGTCAGCGACGGCGCCTCGGTGAGCTGCATGCCGAGCCCGTGGCCGAGACGTCCGACATCGCCGTCGCCGGCCTCCTGACGATTGCCGGCCTCCGCGATCGCCCGGGCCATCGCCTGAAAGACATCGGCGCAGGTCGCGCCGGGACGCGCGGCGGCAAGACCGGCCTCGGTCGCCATGAACAAGGTACGGTGTGCGGCGAAAGCGCGCTGATCGGCACGGCCAATCGCGAAGTTGCGGTCGAAATCGCAGAAATAGCCGCCCAGGCACGCGCCGGTATCGAGCATCAGGACATCGCCCGCTTTGAGCGGAGTCGCATCGGGCGGCGAAATCACGTCGCCATAGGCGGGCTGGCCGGCGCCACCGACGAGATAGGGCACGTCGTCAGCGCCCTGCCTCAGCAGTTCGATCTTGAAGGCGCGGAACGCCTCGCTCAGCGGCTGGCCGGCGTGGAACAGCTCTGGCGCCCGCGCGAAAGCGCGCGAGGCGATGGCACAGATGCTACCGATCTTGTCGATCTCGGCCTCGGATTTGACCATCCTGAGGCGCGCCACCAGCGGCGTCGCATCGATGAACTCCGTGCCCGGCAGTCTGGACCTCAGCTGTTCGAAATCGGCCAATGGCATCCGCAGGCTCGATTCGCGGCCCATCGGCATGCCGAGACGCGTCGCGCCATCCAGTGCGCTCGCCAGCAGCGATATTCCGTCATCCTCGGGGGCAGGCGAAGCCCAGGTGCGGATATCGTCGATCCAGGTCGCGCGCATCAGCACCGCGCCGATTTCGGGAATGACGGCGACCGGCTTGCCGCTGGCCGGCACGATCAGAAACCAGGGCCGCGTCGGGCTTTGCCAGAACAGGGTGCGGAAGCCGGAGAAATAGCGGAACTCGGCCTCGGTGGTGAACAGAAGCGCGTCGAGGCCCGCCGCGTGCATCGCAGCCTGCGCCCTGTCGACGCGCGTCTCGAATTCCGAAACCGGGAAGTCGGAAGACCTCGCCTGTTCAGGCATCGACCGGCCCTTCGCTCAGGTAACACTGGACCCGCGATGCGGGGCCGAGGCCGACCTCTTCGGCATGCGTGCCGATGTGGTGGAGGCCGGCGATCCCGGCGCCACCGGACGGTGAGGTTGCCAGATCGTGTTTCTCAAGCAGCGCGACGGTCTCGAGCGCCTCGGCGTCGGTGACGGTCATGAAGGCATCGGCCACGCGGGCGAGATACTTCAGCGCCAGATGCGAGGGCTCCTTGCAGTCGAGCCGGCCCATGTTTGAGACGGGACCGATCGTCGTCACCGGTTTTCCCGCCCGGACGCTTTCCAGAAGGGCGGGGGCCGCCTCGGGTTCGACGACGATGATTTTCACATCGCCGCCCCAGCAGCGTCTGGCCGTCGCCGCGCCGGCCGCCGCCAGTCCGCCGACGCCGGCCTGCAGGAAGACGTGGGTCGGCGGGCTGTCGATCTGCCGGGCGACCTCGTCGCCCATGATCAGGTAGCCCTCCATGACGTCGCGCGGCAGTTCGGTGTAGCCGACCCAGGAACTGTCGGAGAGAAGCTGCCAGCCGTTGCCGCCGGCGGCTTTCGCGGCTGCGGCCATGCTGGCTTCGTAGGTGTCGCCGGCCCGCACCACCTTCGCGCCCTTGCTGCGCAGCCGGCCGGCGAAGTCCTCCGGCACGGCTTCGGACAGGTAAACGACCGCCCGCGCGCCGAAGACATGCGCGCCGGCTGCGACCGACAGGCCGTGATTGCCGGCGCTGGCGCAGACGTAGGTTTCGCCGGCAAGCGCCGTCGCATAATCCGAGGCAGTGCCGTCCGAGACCCGGCGCGCGGCGGCCTTTGCGATGGCGTGCGCCGCGCCCAGCGCCTTGAAACTGCCGAGCCCCATGCGCCCGCGCTCGTCCTTGATAAGGATCTGCCCGACGCCCAGCCGCTTCGCGAGATCGTCGGCT
Organism: uncultured Tepidamorphus sp.; assembly: GCA_905479765.1. GTDB lineage: Bacteria > Pseudomonadota > Alphaproteobacteria > Rhizobiales > Tepidamorphaceae > Microbaculum. The sequence continues at coordinate 8,658 of CAJQNW010000379.1, forward strand.
GAGACCAGCGGCGTCGCGGCGGCGCGCGGGCATTGGGCAATCAGCGCGTTCGCGGCCTCCGGTGCGGTTTCGATCTCGCCTCTGGCGAGGTCAGGGCCGTCGGTGATGCCGGCGCCTTTGAGGGGATGGAGCAGGAACTGCATGCGGGCTCTTGGGTCGGGGGGGCAGATGGTTGGATCGCCTAGAGTGCACGGATCACAGGGCCGGGTCGAGCCGCCCGGCTTGCGGCGGGTGCCTTGCGGGAGATGGGCCCCGCGTCCTATAAGCCCGCCAGATCAACATCCGGCCTCGCCGGACCCGGCCCAGCCTTGCTCGGCACCGCCGGCCCTCCCAGCGTACGTCACGAGGACACTATGACAGACGTCAAGAAGGTGGTGCTCGCCTATTCCGGCGGCCTCGACACCTCGATCATCCTGAAATGGCTCAAGGAAACCTATGACTGCGAGGTGGTGACGTTCACCGCCGACCTCGGTCAGGGCGAGGAACTGGAGCCGGCGCGCCGCAAGGCCGAGATGATGGGGATCAAGGAGATCTACGTCGAGGACCTGCGCGAGGAGTTCGTCCGCGATTTCGTGTTCCCGATGTTCCGCATGAATGCCGTTTACGAGGGCGTCTACCTGCTCGGCACGTCGATTGCCCGGCCGCTGATTTCCAAGCGCCTCGTCGAGATCGCCCATTCGACCGGCGCCGACGCGATCGCGCACGGCGCGACCGGCAAGGGCAACGACCAGGTGCGCTTCGAACTGTCGGCCTATGCGCTGGATCCCGACATCAAGGTGATCGCGCCGTGGCGGGAGTGGGAGTTCAAGTCGCGCACCGACCTGATCGACTTCGCCGAGAAGCACCAGATCGTCGTGCCGAAGGACAAGCGCGGCGAGGCGCCGTTCTCCGTCGACGCCAACATCCTGCACTCTTCCTCTGAAGGCAAGGTGCTGGAGGATCCCAACGAGGAAGCGCCGGAATACGTGTTCCAGCGCACCGTCAGCCCGGAAGACGCGCCCGACAAGGCGACGATCGTCGAGATCGGCTTCAGCAAGGGCGATCCGATTTCCATCGACGGCAAGGCGATGAGCCCGGCGACGCTGCTGGCCGCGCTGAACGACCTGGGCCGCGACAACGGCATCGGCCGGCTGGATCTCGTCGAGAACCGCTTCGTCGGCATGAAGAACCGCGGCGTCTACGAGACGCCGGGCGGCACGATTTTGCTCGAAGCCCACCGGGCGATGGAATCGCTGACGCTCGACCGTGGCGCGGCACACCTGAAGGACGAGCTGATGCCGCGCTACGCGGAGCTCATCTACAACGGCTTCTGGTTCTCGCCGGAACGCGAGATGCTGCAGGCGCTGGCCGACAAGAGCCAGGAGAACGTCGAGGGCACGGTGCGCATGAAGCTCTACAAGGGCAACGCCACCGTCGTCGGCCGGGCTAGCGACAAGTCGCTGTACTCCGAGGAACTCGTCACCTTCGAGGACGACCACGGCGCCTACGACCAGAAGGACGCCGCCGGCTTCATCCGCCTCAACGCGCTGCGCCTGCGCACGCTGGCGGCGCGTACACGGCGGGGGTAACCGGCTCACTGCTCGGGAAGGCCGGCGAGTCGCAGGCCTTCCCAGTAGATGTCGTGGCCCTTGATGAGGGCTTCCGGCACAGCCTTCTTCAGCCGGGCGACCGACATGTTCGGATAGGCGTCGATGAGGCAGCGGACTGCTTCTCGCGCCCGGTCGAGATTACCGGCGGTTGCCGCCGTCGTCGCCAGCGCCCGGTATCCCCAAGCCATGGTCGGACGAGCGTGCAGGCCCGCTTCGACGAGCCGCATCGCATTTTGA
>CAJQNW010000380.1 GCA_905479765.1 uncultured Tepidamorphus sp.
CGTCATAGCCCTCGGTGGTGCGCTGGTTCAGCGCCGGGAATGTGCCGACCACCCCGGACCGGCAGGTTTCCACCACCAAGTCGGGACCGGACACGAGGAACATCGGGGCGGCGATCGCGGGGATCGAGAGCCGGCCCTCGAAGGCTTTGGGAAGCGACATGCTGGGATCCGTCGTATTGATTGCGCGACTTGCACGGTGGGCATCTTGAATTGTGCAAGGCACCTTTAACCGACGTGGTGGGTTTGGGACAACGTTTCCCCGGCCCCGATCGCGCAATATAGTCATCCGCAAAGGTGGCCGGCGCGGCAATCCGTGCATCCGCAATAAACGTCCTGGGAGAAACGAACTGTGCCCGACGCCCAATCCAGTGAACCCTCGATCGGATCTTTCGATTACATCGTCGTTGGCGCCGGCTCGGCCGGCTGCGTGCTGGCCAACCGGCTGTCGGCTGATCCGCGCAACCGCGTGCTGGTGCTCGAGGGCGGCGGCATGGACAACTGGATCTGGTTCCACATACCCGTCGGCTATCTCTTCGCCATCGGCAATCCGCGCTCGGACTGGATGTTCTCCACCGAAGCCGAGCCCGGCCTCAACGGTCGCGCGCTGGCCTATCCGCGCGGCAAGGTGATCGGCGGCTGCTCGGCGATCAACGCCATGATCTACATGCGCGGCCAGGCCGCCGACTATGACGGCTGGCGGCAATTGGGCCTGACCGGCTGGGGCTGGGACGACGTTCTGCCCTATTTCCTGAAGCACGAGGACCACGGCGACCCGCCCAACACCCTGCACCGTTCAGGCGGCGAATGGCGCGTCGAGCATCCGCGAATCAAGTGGGACATCCTCGACCGGATCCGCGACGCCGCCGAACAGGCCGGCATCGCCAAGGTTGACGATTTCAATTCCGGCGACAACGCCGGCAACGGCTACTTCCACGTCAACCAGAAGATGGGCCGTCGCTGGAGCGCGGCGCGCGGGTTCCTGAAACCCGTGCTCAAGCGGTCCAACCTGCGCCTGGAGACCGGGGTGACGGTCGAGCGCGTCCTGTTCGATGGCAACAGGGCCGTCGGCGTCGCGTTCGTGAAGGACGGCCAGGCCATGACTGCCCGCTCCGGCGGCGAGGTGATCCTGTCGGCCGGCTCCATCGCCTCGCCGGTGATCCTGGAAGCCTCGGGCATCGGCGACCGGACGCGCCTGAAGGAGCAGGGCATCGCGGCCGTCCACCATCTGCCCGGCGTCGGCGAGAACCTGCAGGACCATCTGCAGATCCGCCCGATCTACAAGATCGAGGGGATCAAGACGCTGAACGACATCTACGCCAATCCGCTCAGGCGCGGCCTGATGGCGCTCGACTACGCGGCGCGCCGCAAGGGACCGCTGACCATGGCGCCCTCGCAGCTTGGCGCCTTCACGAAGTCGTCGGACGATTACGCCACCGCCAATATCGAGTTCCATTTCCAGCCGCTGTCGCTGGATGCCTGGGGGGAGGGGCTGCACCCGTTTGCAGCCTTTACAGCAAGCGTCTGCAATTTGCGTCCCTCAAGCCGCGGCAGCGTCCACATGGCACGCACGGAAAAGGGCGTCCGGCCGGAGATCCGGGCCAACTACCTGTCGACTGATGAGGACAGGCGCGTCGCCGTCGACGGCCTGCGGATGGCCCGCACCATCGTCTCGCAGCCCGCGCTGAAGCCCTATCGCCCGGAGGAATACAAACCCGGCGCACACGTTGAGTCGGATGAAGACCTGCTCGTCGCCGCCGGCGATCTCGGCACGACGATCTTCCACCCCGTTGGCACCGCCAAGATGGGCGTCGACGACGATCCGGCAGCGGTTCTCGACGGCCGGCTCAGGGTGCGCGGCGTCGATGGACTAAGGGTTATCGACGCCTCGGCGATGCCGCGCATTACGTCGGGCAACACCAATTCGCCGACCATGATGCTCGCCGAGCGGGGCGCCGGGATGATCATTTCGGATTCGAAGGGATGACGCCGGCGGTCCGGGGCTAGACGAGATCGCCTGAATACGGAGAGATGGCGTGTACCATGTCTATGGCGATCGCCTTGGTGACGGCTTCGGTTAGCACCCGCGCGTGGGCGCGTTCGATGCCCGGGGCTTTCCAGATAGCCTCGTGGAACAGCACGAGAACTTTCATGTAGGACATTGCATAGAGATCCTGCGGCAGGCCGATCTCGTAGTGCCGGATGGCGATCCGCCGGGCGGCGTTTTCATAATCCCGGTCGAACCTGCCGTCGAACAGGTGCCGCCAGTGTGCTGCCTGTAGAGCCGCGAGGTCTTCCGGTTCGACTCCGTAATTCTGCGGGCCTTCTCCGATCACATCCAGCGAGCGGTAGAACTCGTCCATGATGGAAGGGATGCTCGAGCGAATACAAACATAGGCTTCCAGAAGGTGTTGCCTGTCTTTCTCCGTGAACCCAAGGAATGCAATACCGGTAGAAGACTCCATCCCCTCTCCCCCAGTTCTTGTTAAGCCCCGACAGGCCGATTTCGCGCTGGTGTTGAGATTTCCCCCATACGAACACCCCAGATATTCAAATTCTGAATACTTGATACCAATCCCGCCCGGCGCTGTCACCAATGGAATATCGATTGCGAGGGTGTAAAAGCCTTGTTGACCAAATAGTTAGCCGGCGATAGCGCCGTCTGGCCGGGCGTTGCTCGCCACTTCGCGGGCCGATCGGATTTCTGGGGAAAATTACCGCATCCACCGAAACCGGCCCGGCGAATGGCCGAAGCGTGTTCGATGCTGGAAACGACGGTGTCGGAGAAGCAATCTCGGGAATTGCCAGGCCCAGCAAATAATTGGTCGGAGTGGCAGGATTTGAACCTGCGACCCCCTCGTCCCGAACGCGGGGGCACTAAGGCGGACCCTTGAAAACTAAGCGATTTTTATGACGTTCGAAGACGGATGTTCCCGTTTGGTCCCGCCTTTCTTGTCCGCCCTTTGTCCGCCAGTAACCGCCTTGCCGACCGAGGACTGATGATCGGGGTGATGGTGGCCATACGTGTTCTGCAGGACTTCGATCGTCATGCCGAAATAACCGGCCGCCTCGTAGAGGTCCGCACGATTCTGCATCGCCCAGGTAACAGCCGTGTGCCTCAAGGCGTGAGGGCTGGCATCGATGCCGGCCGCTTTCGCGGTCGCGCGGAACGCCTTGTCGACGTCCTTCACGGGGGTGCCGTTCCACTCGACAGGGGATCCGAGCCCCATCGCTTCCCAACGCCTGAGGTGGGCCAGGAGCCGGCCCGGCAGGCGGATCGGCGGCCGACGCTTCTTTGTTTCTCGCTGCCCTGCAGGGCGCCGGTAGAACACGCCCCGCTCCGTGTCGATCCAGCCGCGGCCGTCCTCGGGCCTGAATGAAGCCGAGCAAATGGCCCCCGCCCTCGTTCCCGTGTAGAGGCCGACCAGGATGAAGCGGGCGACGTGCTGCCGCGTCGATCGGTCAGTTGCCCGGAAATTCTGGTGCTCCCGGTATCGCCACGCGGCCAGGATCAAACGCGCCGCCTCCGATCGCGTCAGCCACTTCTCCCGCGGAGCCGACTTCTCGGGCAGCAGGACCTCGACGACCTCGCGACAAAGGCCTTCCTTGCGGTGATGATTGATGGCCGCGCGCAGATCCTCGAGTTCACGGCGAGCCGCCTGCGCGACGCCCCTGTGCCGCACATAGGCCCGGCAGGAGCTCCCGGTCACCTGATCGAGCGATTTGTCTCCCCACCACGCCAACAGACGTTCGAGTCGCCCCGCAACTTCCTTCGGTCGGGCTTTCCCCGGGGCGACATCGGTCGCATAAATTGCGATGACGTCGGCGACCGCTACTTGAGCGGCACCACGGTTGCGGGGCCGGTCCTTGTGCCGTTTGTCTGCGATGTACTCGCGGAGAGCATCTTCAGCTTCTTCACGGCTCTCAGGGCCGAATCCTGTGCGTTGCTTAAATCCTCCGTCGTCGCGGATACACCAGACTGCCCGCTCGATGGTTCCATTGCGTTTCGTTCGTTCGGGTTGGAGCCAAAGTCGAGGACCTTTTGCGTGGCGGCGGCGCGGCATCGCTCGATCATCTCCCGGATACTTCTTAGCGTCGTGTACTGCTTGCCCGCGATGACGTACACATCCAGCCGATCTCGCCTCCACTCCTTGCGCAGGCCGGATTCAGTCATGCTCCCATCAGGAAAGGCGATACTGGCGGCGGTTGCAAGCCTCACAGGGTCATCGGGACCGATCGCGCGGACGCCCGCAGGGCCGACGCTCTTCTCGGCCGGCACTTGGCGTTTGCAGCGTGGGGTGATGCAGGGGAGGCGGTCGCTCATTGGGGCGGCCTCAACCACACCTGATATTCGCCCCAGAGATCTTCCCAGCGCTGCCCGGCGGCCGGGTCGGTATCGAGCATCCTGCGGCTTTCGAGTGGCGTCCCGATCTCCCCGCACAGGATGCGGACTGTGTGCGCGGCGCTCTCCGCCGAAGCACCAGGCAGCCGTTTGGCCTTGATCAGGAACGTGCGGAAGGGAATAGCCGCGCAGGCAAAATGGGCCTGCCGAGCCCGTCGTCCGCCTTTCTGGCGCGTGGGCGCGTTCATCGCATCGCCCGATCGATTGTGTCGGTTGATGCCACGAAAGGATTGCTGCGAAACAGGCGGCGCCGGCGATAGGCAGCAAGCCAGACCCTCGGCGTCAGCAGAAAGGCGATCGCCCCCTTGCCGGTGAGCGCTGTCATGCCGTCGGTGCGCACCGCGTATCCGTGCCGCACCAGGTGCGCGCGGCTGGCCTTTCTCCCGACGTTTCCATCCCAGACCATGCCGCAGGAAAAGAGCTGGAAGGCGGTGTCGAGGTCGCCGTGGTTCCAGCCGTCCGGGCTGTGCTTGCAACGGCGGATCATCCGTATTTTCGATTGCGGGGCCGTACTCACTGCTCACCCCATCTCGAAGTCGGCGTCGGCGAGCTCGCCGGCGACCTGCGCTGCGATCATGGCGAAGCGCTCGCAACGTTCCTGGATCTCGATGTACGTGAGGTCGCCGAACTCCACGGCGACGTTGAGAAGCTGGAGCAGGGCGTCCGCCGCAGTGGCGTCGAAATTGAGGTCGAAGGCCTCCGCGAGGTCGAGGGCGATACCGTCTTCGTCGGGCACGGCAAGGATGCTGTGACCCTCAAGCGGTGAGCTGTGTTTCGCCAGAGCGATCGCCTTCTCGCGGTCGTGGGTATGGAGATAGACGGCCTTACCCAACTCGGTGAGTTCGCCCTCCCGGGTGACGAGGTTCGTGGCATAGAGATACCGGTGGCCGCGATTATTGAGATCCAGCGGCCGTTTATCGAGCGCGCCGCCGATCCTGATCCCCAGCGCCGCCGTCGCGCTGTATTCAACCTCAACCACGGCGGCTATGCCGGCCACGTCGATCGCCTTGGGTGGGAACAGGCGTTTGCCGATCCGCTTGGCCTCGAATGGGTCCAGGGCGGCGGAAGCGCGCTCCACCATCGCCGGCGTCAGGAGGTCTGCATCCTCAAGCGCGGTCGACATTTCGCGGATTACGGCCGTTGCGGCTGTGAGGCGCCCTTCCAGAAGGGCAAACAGATCGGATTTGTCGTCGGTCATCGGCGGATCAGCTCCTAAGTCAGCGGGTAGTAGGGTTTGCCCATCCGCTCCCGGCTTCGGATCAGCATTTGCAGGGTCCGCACGTCCTTTTCGGCGAGCGTCTCGGCAGGCTCGGAATGCCCGAAGTGCATCAGCTTCAATTCGCGGAGATCCTCAGCGAGGATCAGGCGGTTCTCCGGGGTGTCCGCGATCTGGGGCCGGGTCTTCCGTTTGCGCGCGGGCGGAGGGTCGCCGGCGGATTCGAGCATGGCTTGTCCGGCAGCCGTCAGGCGTTCCCGGTAGTCCATGGGGTCAAGCCTGCGCCCGATCCCCTCCGGGAATTTCTCGCGGATCTCTTCTTTTGTGATCGGCACCCCGTCGAGGCGCATATCCCACTCGGTCCAGCCGAGTTTCATGCAGTCGTAACCGACCCGGCTGCGGGGCGGGCGCTTGGATGGACCATCGGTCGCGAGCCTCGCGAGCCAGCGATGCCGCGCAGGCGTCAGCTTGGGCTGTATGTCACGGGCGTACCTCATTGCGGTCGCCCCAAGCCCTGTACCCGGCTGCGGGCGTAATTCGAGTAACCGCCCCTGGTGGAAAAGTTGCCGGAGATCAGCGCGACACTCCCATCCCGGATTGCGATGAAGGTGCCGACGCGCTTCTGTGGGATTTCGGGATCCTTCATCCGTCTGTCCCTACTTGGCGCTGGCTGCTTCGGTGACGGCTGCCCCGGCTGAACTCTCCGCCGGGCCGGCGCGATACATGCCGGTCAGCACCGAGGCGCTGAGAATGGCGGTAAGTCCGATCAGGATCGCGAGCGCCTTGAAGTTGTCGAGAGCCGCTGGCGCGGGTTTCCAGCTCACGCCGCTTCCTCCTTGCCCGGCTCCGTTTCGTCGGAAACCTCGTTGAAGGGCGTTTCCGCGGTAGGGGTGATGTCAGCGGTTGCCCCACTCTCGAAACGCTGGCGCCTAACGGGAGAGCCGGCCACCACCGCGTCGAGGGACGGAAAGGACTCACCACAGGCGCCGCAGACATAGGGCCCGTCGTGGGTGCGGGTGACAGCATGAGGACAGGGCCCACCGCGCGGCGTTTTGCCGGCTACACCAGGCTTGGTGGGGATGGGGCTCACGCGGACTCCCCGGGAGTGTTACTGCCAGCGGACGCCATGGTTTCGATGACTTTTCGAAGGCTCGACAAGGCGGATGGCGGCAGGTCCGAGAGCGCGAAGAGGATGGCTCGCCCGTCAGATCCGAGCCCCCCGATTACGCCGGCGATCTCGGACAGCGGATCACGGCTGCCTTCGGCCTCGGGGGAGGTCGGCGGCAGAAGTTGCACGGGTTTGCACCCAAGAACCTTGCCAACACGCACAAGCTGGGCAGCCGAAATCCGGTTCGCTCCAGTCTCGTACTTCTGCAGTTGCTGGAATGAGACGCCGATTGCGGATCCAAGTCGCTCCTGCGACCAGCCCGCAAGTACCCGAATTGCCCGCAGCCGCGCACCGATGGCGCAAACGATGTCCGTGTACTCAGCGCTGCGCTTGGCCGCTGCTCGAAGGGTCTGGATTGCCGCCGGGTTGAAGTCGATCGCTGTGTCGGCCATCAGGCTGCCTCCCGCCCGGATAGGGGCAGGCGAAGCACACCGGTCTCGACGGCACGGCAGGCGGCGGCGAAACAGCCGTCGACCTCGGCGTTGGTGAACCCATCCCGAAGGAGATCGGAGCGCTCGGCATCGCGCCCGAAGGCCTGTTTGCGGCCTTGGATCGCATACGCCATGGCGACCATCGTGACAGCGCGTTCACGGCCCCACTCGGCCAGAGTTAGTGGTGATTGGTAGTTCGTCGCGTGATGTGAGCCTGTCATAGGCGCCTCCGGTCACAGCAATGGTGTCGAAGGCAAGTTGTCACCAATATGGTGACTAGTCAAGAATTATTGTAACCGTTTTGGTGACGAAAGCCGCGAGCGTAATCCCGAACCGACCCAGGGTCCGAGAATCATCATTAAGTTCTGCGGGCAATTTATCTTGAACGGAATAGCACCTGCTTGGCGCGCACAACCGTACGGTGCCCACGAGTCGGTCAACTGCAAAAACGCCACCGATATTGCCTACTTGGACTCCAACCACCGAGATCCGCAAGGCCGCGGGGACAACGATCATAGAACTAGCAGCTCCGGCGATCAGCGCGATCTGTTTCGACAATTCGAATCTCCCGAGTTGGGTCGTGAACCCGACGGCGCCAGCCTTTCAGATACTGTTTAGCGCGCTGCCTCAGCGTCAATCGAGAGCGGTTGCTTCTATCAATATCGCAATCATTGCTTCGTGGGCGTGACGCCGCCTGTCGGCTTCTGGAATGCCGTCCCAGACGTGCCAAAAGTCCGGGTTTTCGAATGGGTCGAAGCGCAGCAGATAGCCTGGCGGGCAACCGAGCGCGGCGGCGCAAGCCTCAAGGCTGCGGCGACTGTAACCACGTTTGCCGGTTTCAATTTGTGAGAGTGTCGAGATCGAAAGTCCAGTGACTGTGGAAAGTGTCTGGAGCTTCATGCCGCGGAACTTACGCCATTGGCGAATAAAGAGATTTTTCGACATATTGACTTAGAGTGAAAAATTTCCACTTGCCACAACCCTGAATGGCGGCTCCCCTTTTAGGTGTACGCGGTAAGGCAGGTGCGGCCGCGAAGATCATGATAGCGCGTGGGGACGCATTGATGCCGAGTTCAGAAGATGACGAGCGACGAACGAATCTCGCACAGGAGCTTTTTGCCGTCTGGCCTACGCTCACGTCGGTGGAGAAGGTGAACTTCCTGGCGGCTATTCGATGTCTCGGGTGTCGGAAGTTCGAGGCCTGTGAGATCGCGCAATCAAATCTAGAATGTCTAGCAGGGCACGTTCCTCCGCGGCCGTAAGCTGCCCTTCGATTCGCATGAATGCTTCCCGAATCGCTGGAGGCAGGGGCTCTACCTGAGCTTCCGGCAGCAGCACGTCAGCAAGATCGACTTTGTAGTGCTGAGCGATTTTGCGGGCCATCTCGGTCGGCACTTTCCGAGATTGCTCGGCCCAACGGGACACGTTCTGTTTCGACGTTCCGATAGCTGCGGCAAGTGCGGTCGGCCCGTCCGAATGCTTCTGCATGAGGCGGGCAACGCCGTTCGGAAATTTTCCTTTCACATCCATTGCAATCTACTTTGTCACCGAAATGGAGACGCGGCGACGGTCCAAAGTGGTGACGTGAATTCTTGACGAGTCACCAATACGGTGACATAACGGCCATCATGCAACTCAGCGACTGGCTTGATAGAGAAGGCATTCCCGATGCGGCGTTCGCTGCAGAAATTGGTGTGAGCCGCCAGTCGCTGCATCGCTACAAGAAGAAGCAGCGGATACCTCGCCCACCCACAATGTCCCGCATTCATCAGGCAACTGGCGGAGAGGTGGCGGCCAACGACTTCATGGAAACAGCACACAAGAAGTCCCTCAAGGTCGTTCTCCGCACTGAAAGCACCAACCCCAGGGGCGATCTTCAACAGGTCGCCGGATGACGGGTTTCCTTCAACAGCATTCCGCATGGCTCGGATCCCCGAAGCCGGCGCGAGCCGGTGAATGGGCGGTGTCGACGGGTGTCGGTACCGCTGCCCTCCTTGGGCGTTTCCTCCCTAAACTGTTCGGGGGGCGCACTCCGATCTCGATCGGCGGTGTCCCCCTTCTTTTTTCGGCCGCGCGGGTCGGAGAGCCCTCACTCGATGCAGGAACTGCCAGGTGAGGACGCATAGTGAAAAAACCCTTCTCGTTGGACCATGGCGCCGCGTCCACGGCGCCGGTTTCCTCGAAGCGTAGAGTACCGGGGAGCACCATGATGTTGTGCAAAAAGCGTTTACAGGCGGAACGCCTGCCACGGGCGCAATCGATCGCCCGCCAGATCGTCCACTACGAAGCGCGCGGTTGGGGCGATAGGGCCAACGCCATCGATCGCCTGACCTCGCGCCACGGGCTGCCGGCCGGATTGCTCTGGTCGCTGCTGTATCGGCCGTCGAAGGCGGCCCTCCAGAACACTTGGATCGGATTGCTCGCGGCATACGAGGCTGAGTGTGCCCGACTTGAAGATCGGGCGCGCGCAAACCGCGAGGAGGCAAGGAAACTCAGAGATGCGGCTTCTGAAGGCACTGACGGCGTGGGTGGCGTCGTTGATCGAGGTACTTCCCGAGCGGTGGAAAGCCGCCTCAGGGCATTCTGAACACCGATCGCCGCGAACCGCAAAGCGGCGAAATCGGCCCCGGCCCAGCGCGGACGCCTCATCGGCGCGGGCCGGGGTCGCACTAGGGCAGCGGTCCAATCATGCCGATGGCTAAACGGAAGCATGCCCCACCGGATCGCGCCTGGCTGGTCTGGGATAAGACAACGCCGTCGCAAGGCATGCTGACCGGCTGGCGGCGCTACGGCATCGAACTGGACGAGGCGGCATGACCGGCTGGGCAGCGATCGCCGACCGGCTCGTGCGGGCCGGTCTCTCGGCCGACGAGGTCGCCGATATCGTCGTGGCGATGGTTCGCGCCGAAATGGCGCAGCCTGACGAAGGGTGCCGCGTCGAAGGGTGCCACGATGGCACCATTCAAAACGCGAACACGCCATCATGGCACCGTTCCAAGGTTGCATCCACCGGCAGCGGACGGGCAGCGCCGGCCGAGACGTTGAGCGATCTCGCGGTGGCACGCACCGCGCTTTCGGTCCTGCCCGGACTGTCGCGATCGGCCGCCGCCACAGGGGCAGTCGTGCTCGATCATTTCAACACGAAGACGGATGTGTCATGCCCGTCCATAGCCCGGATTTGCAGGCGGTCCGGCTATTCGCGGCGGTCCGTGCTCCGGGCGCTGGACGAGCTGGAACGGGCGGGCCTGATCGATCGCCGCCGCCACCGCGGCGCCAACCACACGAACCTGTACCTGCCGCAGTTCGAGCGGATGCGGGAGATCGTCGTGGCCTTCGAAACCACTCGTGCGAAGGGTGCGGCCAACGACACCGCTCGCGCCAAGGGTGGTGCCATAGGTGCCATTCCTGGCACCCAAACTCTAGAAAGTAAAAAAGATCCCCCCCTTACCCCCCAAAAGGACCGCCGTGCCAAGCCGAGAGTTCCAGGCCAGCGGGAATTGCTGCTCCCGATCACAGGCGGGCAGGGGACACCTTCTCGGGATGTCGCCGAGCAGAAGGCACGGGGGAGGGTCGACAATGCGATCTACGACTTCGCCCGGGGCAGCCCCGATCCCGGAGGCACCATCTCCCGGCTAATGCTGGAAAACGAAACCGCCTACTCGGAAGCTCTCGCGGCCGAGATCAGGCAGGCAGGAAGCGGGTGGCAAGTGCTGAGCGCTCGTCACGGCTTGGCGGCAAGGAGCGCCTGACATGGCTCAGCAACAGTTGAAGCCCGGAATGATCGAGTTCGTCCTTCCCGAAACGTGGCCGGACCGGGCGGCCGAAATGATGCAGCGGAGTTACTACACGGCCGTTGCGGATGGCATGGACCGCAGGCGCTGGGTATCGGGCAAGAAGGGGTACGCGCAGTTCAAGGCGCGGCCGACCATGCCGGAGTATCACCGTTGGCGCGAGTTCCACATCGCCAATGGCCGCAAGGCCCTGGCCGAGGTCGCTTGCGCCAACCTCTCGAAGGACGATTGGGGCGTCTATTGGGCGGTTCCTGCCCAATGGCCGCCGGCGAAAGCTGAAAGTCGAGGCAATGGCTGAGAAGAAGACCGTGAAGAGCAAACCGGCGCCTAAGAAACCCGCCAAGGCGCGCGCCGGCCGGAAGCGGAGCACCGCGACCCGGTTAACCGCCAAGGAATCCGCTTTCATCGAGCACTACCTCGTCCAGATGAACGCGGCACACGCGGCACGGCTGGCCGGCTACTCGACGAAAAGCGCCGGCCGGATCGGCCACGAACTGCTGCAGAAGCCGCACATCGGCAAGGTCATCGCGGCGGCCAGAAAGGAGCGAAGCAAGCGGCTTCGGGCGGACGCGGATTGGGTGCTGGAACGCCTCGTCGAGGAGGCCAAGGCCGATCTGCTCGACATCTTCGACGACAACGGCTGCTTCAAGCCGCTGAAAGAATGGCCGCCGATCTGGCGTCAGGCCCTTGTCACCAGCCTGGAGAACAGGGAGTTGACCGAGGAGGACGAGGACGGCGCCCGGGTCGCGATCGGCAGTTTGGTCGTGGTCAAATTCTCCGACAAGCTCCGGCGCGTCGAAATGATCGGCAAGCACATCGACGTGTCGGCCTTCCGCGAGCGCGTCACGCATGATGTCGACGAGGAATCGCCACTCGCCAAACTGATGAAACAGATCGGCGGCCGCGGCATCACCCCGAAGGAACCGAAGCCTGCCGCGCTGCCGGCGCCGACCGGCATCAAGCCGAAGGAGTGACCTTTGGCGACTGCCTTCCCGATCAAGGACGGCGAGGGCAACTCGCTCCACATGAGCGAAGCGCAGTTCGTCGAGGCGGTCGCCGATCCGGAGTGGCGCATCAAGTCGGGCGCTCTCTACCGGCTGGTCGACGTGAACAAGAAGGTGGTGCCCTTCGTCCCCAACGAGGTCCAGGCGAAGTTCATCGACACCATCTGGTATCGCAACGTCGTCCCGAAAGCGCGCAAACGCGGCTTCTCGACGGTGATCCAGTTGATGATGCTCGACAGCAGTCTGTTCGTGCCGGATTCCGAGTGCGTCGTGATCGCCCAGGATGACCAGACCGCCAAGGACATCCTCGAAAGCAAGTTCAAGTTCGCCTGGGAGCGCCTGCCGCCGATCGTGCACGAAATGGTGCAGAAGGTGCGCGACAACGTCCACGAAATGAAGTTCAGCAACGGCTCGATCATCATCGCCGCGTCGACATCGCGCGGCAAGACGCCGTCGTGGCTCCACATTTCGGAATTCGGGATCATCTGCCTGCGCGATCCCGCAATGGCCGACGAGATCCTGTCAGGTGCGATTCCCTCGGTGCCGGAGACAGGCATTATCGCAGTCGAGTCGACGATCGAAAGCCTCGAGGGGCACTTCGTCGAGATGGTCGGTTTGGCCCAGGCAGCCGAACAGGCCGCCAAAACCGCCCGCCGCTCGATCGCCCGGCAGGAATGGCGCCTTCATTTCGCAAGCTGGTGGGATGCCGACGAGTATCGATCCGACCCGCAGTTTGCGACGATCGGCCCCAAGGATCAGCAGTATTTCGACCGAATCGAAGGTGAAATCGGTCGCAAGATCGAGCTGCCACGCCGCGCCTGGTACGTGTTGAAGCGGACGAACGACTTCAACGGCTCGTCCGAGAAGATGAACAAGCAGTTCCCCTCGACGCTCAAGGAGGCCATGCAGGCTTCGACCGAGGGGAAGTGGCTTGGCGAGCAGATGGCACGGACGCGGATCGAAGGCCGCATCACGCAAGTGCCGCTCGTTCCGGGCATCCCCGTCAACACCTGGTGGGATATCGGTATCGACGACGATGTCGCGATCTGGCTTCACCAGATGGTCGGCCCGCGAGACCATTGGGTCGGATTCCTCGAAGGGTCCAGCGAAGCCCCGACCTACTTCGTCAGCAAGCTTCAGGCGATGCAGGCGCAGCGGAATTTCGTCTGGGGGTCAACCAATCTTCCCCATGACGCCGACCACCGGGTTCCGGGCGTCGATCAGCTCCGCACTTACCGGGACATGATCGCCGAGCTTGGGCTGCCGAACGTGTTCGTCGTCCCCCGGATCCACGATCTCGTCGCCGGCATCAACCAGTTGCGCGACGACTTCCCGAACTACTGGTTCGACGCGGAGTTTTGCAAAACTGGCCTGGAGCACTGCGACGGCTACTCGAAGGTCTGGAACAAGACCGTCGGCACATGGTCCGACCAGGTGCGCAAGAACGGCCATCAGCACGCCGCCGACGCGCTTCGGCAGAAGGCGCAGATGGCCCACCGCCTCCGCACCCAGGGGGCCGGGGGTTGGAAGCGCAAGGGCAGACGCTCGGCAATGGCAAGCTGAGGAGGCACCATGAGCACGGAAGACGACGAACCTGAAACCCAAGGCGTTGAGAACTACCAGTTGCGCTCCATCGTCCAGCGCATCGAGCGGTTGGAGGAGGAGAAAAAGGCGACCGCCGACGACATCCGCGATGTTTACGCCGAGGCGAAGGCGGTTGGCTTCGACGTCAAGGCGCTCCGGGAGGTCATCAAGCGCCGCAAGAAGGACGCGGCCGAGCGGCAGGAGCACGAGGCGATCGTCGACACCTACATGGTCGCCCTTGGAATGTTGACCGATACCCCGCTCGGCCAGGCGGCGATCAGGCGGGATCTCGGCGAAAGGGGAGCACGGGCGGCCGCGGGGAAGATCGAGAAGGCCGTCGAGAAGCTGGGAGTCCGGGCCGAACCTACCGAGCAGGAGAAGGCGAAGGGTGTCGCCGTCGCGTTTGAGCCACCGGACGGTACCCGCGGGAGCATTTGAACATCGGAGGTAAGACCATGATCGGCCGACCCGATATCTGCCACAGCGAGAACGGTTCCGCTTTCCAGGAAATGGACTCATGCGGCTGACCGTTGATCGCAGTCCGCTAGTGGTCGTGTCTCGGCTTGAATTTCCGCTATGGGCGGATTGTGTGGAAAAAGTCCCCGAGGCATGGCGCGGGCGCCGGTGGCTGAAATGGATTGCTCACAAGACGGCCATTTCGCCTGGAGCCGGCAATTCGATTTCTATGTAGCCCGTCTGTCGGAATCGAATTCCGCGAGACCACCAAGAATTTCGCCGACGACCACCGCTTCCGACTTTTTCAACGCAGTCGGCGCGTTGCGGACGTTAGCAAAAGCTGTTCCGAACGATCGCATTTTGAAACGACATAAAGTGGCTCTTGGTACAGATAGCTTCTGGTCCGTTAATCAATCACAGGGTATGTAGGGATCGAAAGGTGGATTCTAATTTGTCATGGCATCCGCGCAGCAACTTATTGGTTTAGTAAAGAGCCACGCAGAAGGGGACGCCGATCGGTTCTACGATTTGGCGATGCAGCTTTCTGCGGCCGAAGAGCAGAAAGGCCATACCCGTCTGGCTGAGCAGCTGCGCCAATGGGCTGAAGCCGGCCAGAAGGTTCCCTCCACCCGCACGCCAGAAGTCACAGCGATTGCCGCTCCGCGTGGTGATCTTGCCCAATTTTTGGCAGCGTCTTTCCCGACAGAGCGCCTTGCCGATCTGATCCTGCCGACGTGGATCGAGGACGAACTCGCCCATATCGTATTTGAGACGAGAATGCGGGAGAAGCTTGAAGAGAAAGGCCTTAAGCCGCGCCGGCGCGTTTTGCTCTCCGGACCGCCGGGGACTGGAAAGACACTCAGCGCTTCCGCGCTTGCCGGCGAGCTCCATTTTCCTCTTTTTTCGGTTATGTTGCATGGCCTCATCACCAAATTCATGGGTGAGACAGCACAGAAGCTCAAAATGGTCTTCGATGCCGTGAAGACGACACGCGGTGTCTATCTGTTCGACGAAATCGATGCACTTGCCGCAGCGCGCGGCGGCGAGAACGATGTCGGCGAAGCCCGCCGTGTCCTGAACTCCTTCCTGCAATTCCTCGATGAAGATACGGGACCGTCGATCGTCGTTGCCACGACGAACCTGCCAGGCATTCTCGATCGTGCAGTGCTGCGCCGCTTCGACCTCGTGCTTCCCTATGAAATGCCAGACGCCGCGTCTATTCAGCAAGCACTTGAGCGCCGGCTAATTGGATTTTCCCTCGGTCTGATGGGCTGGAAACGTGTGACCAATTGTGCGGCGGGCCTGTCGACCGCCGATGTCGTTGCGGCGGCAGAGGATGCAGCGCGACGGGCCGTGCTCAACGATACCGATGAGATTGCGACACAGGATTTGATTGATGCTCTCAAACGTCGTCGCTCACTCCAAGGGGTAGGGACTGACGAAAATGCCAAGAGACCAGCGCCACTTCTGTCTAAGGAATCTCGGAGAAAGCCAGCCGTTTCAAGCAAAGGGCGGGGGCGGCGGCAAAAGGCCAAGTGACGTCCCGAACCGGGCTGCCCACGCCCAAGCTCTACTGCTGGCCATCGACGCACTTCCGGATATCAAGACGCGAGAGCTGCCAGGCGTCTATCTTGAAATCAGCGGTCGTGTGAACGAGCGATTGAAGCGCGACAGCCTTGACGCCAGCGATCTTACCCTTCTGCGCTTTGATGATGGCAGCCGGACAGATGCCAATCAGGAAAGCGCGACTGTCTTTGCGACCGCGAAGGGTGTCGAGAATCTCCGTAAGAAGATCAGCCAGTTCGAAACCGAAGA
>CAJQNW010000381.1 GCA_905479765.1 uncultured Tepidamorphus sp.
AACCGTGAACGGCTCGACCAGCATGAAATGCTGGAACACCATGCCGATGCCCGCCGCGATCGCGTCGTCCGGCGAGCGGATATCGACGCGCTTGCCGTCGACGCGGATTTCGCCGGAATCGGCCTGGTAGAACCCGTAGAGGATCGACATCAGCGTAGACTTGCCGGCGCCGTTCTCGCCGACGATGCCGTGGATCGTGCCCTTGCCGATCTTCAGATCGATGTCCTTGTTGGGATGGACGGCGCCGAAGCGCTTGTCGATGCCGGTCAGCTCGATGGCGGGGGGCGGATCCGTCACGGCCGTCATCCGCCCGCCCCGCGTCCGGGATCGGGCGCAGCCAGGATCAACGCCCAGTAGGTTCCATACTTGTCGTCCGTCCGTGCCGCGCCGACGCCGATCTGCGTGGCCTCGGCTTCGAGAAGGTTCGCGCGGTGGCCCGACGAGGTCTGCCAGGCGGCGAGCGCCTCGTCGAAATCGTCGTAGCCCGCGCCGACGTTCTCAACCGCGACCAGCCAGACATAGCCGCCGTTCTTCAGCCGTTTTTCAAGCGGCCCGATCAGGTCGTGGCCGAGCCGCCCGCGCCGCGCCATCGCCATTGCCTGACGCGCCGCGATCGCGTTGAGGCGTGACGTTGCGGTGACGGCCCCGCGCCCCTGCGTTTCGCGATAGGCCGTCGTCGAAACCGCGGCGGCGCCGGTATTGACTGCGACCGGGGTGACGCCGCCGCCGCCAAGCCCGGCGCAGCCCGATAGGAACAGCGCCAGGCCAAGCGCGGCGAACGAGGCCGCGCGTCCGGTATTCCGGGTTCCGGCGTTTCGGGTCATCGCTCGCGCGCAGGTGAGCACCGCCTCTCCTCCCGGCGGTTCTACACCCGAGGTGCCCGGCCCAACGTCACGATACCGGGCAGGACGAATCCGACATGTAGTCGTGCACCTTGGTCTTGCCGGACGTGATGTCCATGGTCGCGGCGTCGACCTTGGTCTTCATGTCGTCGGTGATCAGGCTCTTGTTGTTGTCGTCGAAAGCCCAGCCGACACCCTCCTCGGCGAGACCGAGCACCTGAACGCCACCGGACCACGCGTCGTTCTTCAGGTCGTCGAAGGCAGCGAAGGTGGCATTGTCGACGCGCTTCATCATCGAGGTCAGCACCGATCCCGGATGCAGGTGGTTCTGGTTGGAATCGACACCGATGCCGAGCTTGCCCGCGTCGGCGGCGGCCTGCAGCACGCCGAGGCCCGTGCCGCCGGCGGCGTGATAGACGACGTCCGCGCCCTGGTCGAACTGCGACTTGGCGAGTTCGCCGCCGCGGACGGGATCGTTCCAGGCGGCCCCCGTCGTGCCGGTCATGTTCTGGAACACCTCGATGTCGGGATTGACCGCCTTGGCGCCCTGCACATAGCCGCAGGCGAACTTGCGGATCAGCGGGATATCCATGCCGCCGACGAAGCCGATCTTGCCGGTCTTCGAGGCCATCGCCGCCAGCATGCCGACGAGATAGGAGCCCTCCTCTTCCTTGAAGACGATCGAGCGCACGTTCGGCAGGTCGACCACCATGTCGACGATGGCGAAGTGGGTGTCGGGGAATTCCGTGGCGACCTTCTCGACCGCCTGCGCCTGGCTGAAGCCGATGGCGACGATCGGGTCATGCCCCTTGCGGGCGAAATTGCGCAGCGCCTGCTCGCGCTGGGAGTCGTTCTGGATCTCGAAGTCGCGGTAGTCGACGCCCGCCTCGCTCTTGAAGCGCTCGGCGCCGTTGTAGGCAGCTTCGTTGAAGGACTTGTCGAACTTGCCGCCAAGGTCGTAGACGACGGCGGGTTTCACATCGGCGGCATGAAGGCCGCCGGCGATGCCAACAGCCGCGACTGCGGCGATAAACAGAGTCCGCATTTCCACCTCCTTATTGAAATCGTCCGGCTGGCCCGCAGGTGCGGCTTTGACCGGTTGGTCAGAAGATTGACACGGGCAAACGCACGATGCACCCGCTTTATGGCGACTAAGAATGCGTAAAACACCGCTTGTCAGGGGCGATGACAGTCCAGTGACGGTCTAACTACCTAGGAAAATGTGGGAATCCGCGCTTCGAAACAGTCATCGCCGGTATCATGGCAGTCACAGTGCCGGTGCGGACAGCAACCGGGTTTGTCTGGTGGGCCGCAAAGATGAGGCCCCGGCCCTTGAAGTTGCGCGTCTCGCCGTGACCTGCTTTACAGAAGTATCCCATCCACTTCTTCCCTGGAGCTCATGACCCGCGCCGCAACGCTGAATGGCAATATTGTAATCCTCGGCTTTGGCACGATCGGCCAATGCGTCCTGCCGCTGCTGATCGACCGGCTGAAGCGACCCGCGTCCGATTTTACGATCGTCGACCGGATCGATCCGCCCGCGCTGCTGTCGCCGTTTCGCGACGCCGGGCTCGCCTATCTGAAACAGGCCATCGATCCCGGCAACTTTGGTGACGTGCTCGCCGAAGCGGCGGCCGACGGCGACCTGCTCCTCAACCTGACGATGGGCATCGATTCCCTCGCCGTCGCCGACTGGTGCCAGCGCCACGGCGTCGCCTATATCGACACCGCGCTCGAACCCTGGGAGGGCTTCGTCGAGGACTCCGACCTGTCGGCCGGCGAGCGTACCGAATACGTCCTGCACCAGCGCGCCCGGCGCCACGCCGCCGGGAACTGGGACAACGACGGCCCGACCGCGATCATCACGCATGGCGCCAATCCGGGCCTCGTCAGCCACTTCGCCAAGGCCGCTCTGCTCGAGGTCGCCGACGGCATGGACCTCGACTACGATCCGCCGGTTCGCCGCAAGGACTGGGCGCGGCTGGCGCAGCGGACGGGCACGAAGGTGATCCATATTTCCGAGCGTGACACCCAGGTCTCGACAAGACCGAAGATGCCTGGCGAGTTCGTCAACACGTGGAGCATCCCCGGCTTCATCGAGGAGGCAATGATGCCGGTTGAGCTCGGCTGGGGGACGCACGAGCGGACCCTTCCCGAAGGCGGCTTCGAGCAGGAAGACGGCCCCGGCAACACGATCTATCTCGACCAGCCGGCCGCGCGCTTCCAGATGTATTCCTGGGTGCCGACCTCCGGCCAGATCCTCGGGCTGGCGCTGCCGCACTCGGAAAACGTCACGCTCAGCGATTACCTGACCGTCGAGGCGAATGGCGAGCCGGCCTACCGGCCGACGGTCGCCTTCGTCTACCTGCCGTGCGACGACGCGTTCACCAGCCTGCACGAGACGATGATGAGCGGCTGGAAGGAGCCCGATGAGCAGCGTGTCATCAAGGACGACGTGATATCCGGGCAGGACGAACTCGGCGTGCTGCTGCTCGGCCACGGGCTGAACGGGCTGTGGTACGGATCGCGGCTCGATATCGCCGAATCCCGCCGCATCGTTCCCCATTCCAATCCGACCGCCCTGCAGGTCGCAGCCGGCGTCGTGTCCGCGTCTCTCTGGGTGATGGACAATCCCAGGGAAGGCTTCTGCGAGCCTGAGGATCTGCCGCACGACTTCATCCTCGATGCGGCGCGCCCCTATCTCGGCACCGTGGTGTCCGAGCGGACCGACTGGTCGCCCGTCAGCCAGCGCCCCTTCATCGACGCGCCGCCCGAGCCCGGCAGGCCCTGGCAGTTCGCGAACTTCCGGCCGGGTGGATGACACCGGCCGGAAGGCGCGCGCACATTACACCGGTGCGCCGAACAGCACTTTCCACCAGCGTTTCGGCTGTGTCTTCAGGTCGCGGAACATCCTGAGCCATTCGAACGTCAGGATGCGCAGCGGGTTTTCCGAAATCCGCCCGGCGCCCGCGATACCGAACTTCAGCGGTTCGTCCTCCGGCGGTTTCGCGAAGGTGCCGAACAGGCGGTCGAAGACGATCAGGGTGCCGCCGAAGTTCCTGTCGATGCAGGCCGCGTTGGCCGCGTGATGGACATGGTGGTGACGCGGCGTGTTCAGGATCCACTCCAGCGGACCGAGGTTGGGCGCGACGGCGGGATGCAGGAAGAACTGGTAGCCGAGATTGGCCGACAGCATGATCCCGACCGCCAGCGGCTCGAAGCCGATCAGCGGCAGCGGCAGGTAGAACAAGAGCCCGCCGGTCAGCCCGCCGCCCCAGCCAAGCCGGATGCCGGCGGTGAAGTTCAGCCGCGTCGCCGAGTGATGCACCGCATGGCTTGCCCACAGCCAGCGCACCTTGTGCATGGCGTAATGGTGCCAGTAGTAGCAGAACTCGATTGCGACGAAGAGCAGCGGCCAGGTCCACCAGGCGCCCATCGGCAGATCGAAAAGCGCGTGCCCGTGCAGGAAGATCATCGGGATCGCCAGCGCGCCGGCGGTGATCACGCCGATGATCTTGTAGCCGAGCCCGATGGTCAGCGACGACGCGGTTTCAGACAGGTCGTGCGTATCGTGACCGGCGAGCCGGCCGTACAGGTATTCGGCCAGCATCAGGCTGACGACGGCGGCAATACCCGCGAAGGGGAATCCATCGCCGGCCAGGTTTCCGGCCGGCAACACATTGGCGAGGATTTCGAGCCCCG
>CAJQNW010000382.1 GCA_905479765.1 uncultured Tepidamorphus sp.
TCCCGGTGATCGTCAAGGTGATGGAAGAGGCGCCGCTGCCTGCCGCCGACCTCGCCGTGCCGCTCAAGGTCGACGCCCGCGCCGCCGACAACTGGGACGAGGCGCATTAGTCCAGCATGCCGTCGAAAAACATCCTCTGGATCATGTGCGACCAGCTGCGCTTCGACTATCTGAGCTGCGCCGGCCATCCGTATCTGCAGACACCGCACATCGATGCGCTGGCCAAACGCGGCGTGCGGTTCAGCCGGGCCTACGTGCAGTCGCCGATCTGCGGGCCCTCGCGTATGAGCTTCTACACCGGGCGCTACGTACGCTCGCACGGCTCGACCTGGAACGGCACGCCGCTCAGGGTCGGCGAGCCGACGCTCGGCGATCATTTGAGCGAGATCGGCGTGCGGAATGTGCTGATCGGCAAGACCCACATGAAGGCCGACGCCGAGGGCATGGCACGGCTCGGCATCGATCCGGATTCGGTCATCGGCCTGCAGGTCGCCCAGTGTGGGTTCGAGCCCTGGGAGCGCGACGACGGCCTGCATCCCGACGGACCCTATGCGCCGCACTCGGTCTATGACGACTACCTGAACGACCTTGGCTTCGAGGGCTCCAATCCCTGGGAGCAGTGGGCGAATTCCGGCGAGGACGAAAACGGCGAGATCCTCTCGGGCTGGCTGATGGAGAATTCCGACAAGCCCGCCCGCGTGCCCGAGGAGCATTCCGAGACCGCCTATATGACTAACCGGGCGATGGCCTTCATCCGCGAGGCCAAAGCCGATGGGCGCCCGTGGTGCGCGCACCTCAGCTACATCAAGCCGCACTGGCCCTACATCGTGCCGGCGCCCTATCACGACATGTACGGTCCCAATCAGGTTATCGCGGCGGTTCGCTCCAACGCCGAGAAACTGGACCCGCATCCCGTCTACGCCAGCTACATGCAGGAGCGTTTTTCGAAGGTGTTCTCGCGGCCCGGCGTGCGCGAGCGGGTGATCCCGGCCTACATGGGCCTGATCAAGCAGATCGACGATCATGTCGGCCGGCTCGTCGCGTTCTTGGACGAGGAGGGGCTGACCGATTCCACGATGATCGTTTTCACGTCTGATCACGGCGACTACCTCGGCGATCACTGGCTCGGCGAGAAGGAACTGTTTCACGAGATGTCGGTGAAGATCCCGCTGATCGTCGTCGACCCCTCGGCTGAGGCCGACGCGACGCGGGGCTCCGTCAACGACGCGCTGGTCGAGGCGATCGACCTCGCGCCGACCTTCCTCGATGCCTTCGGCGGAACGGCGAAGCCGCATGTGCTGGAAGGCCGGTCGCTGATGCCGCTGTTGCGCGGGGGTTACGAATGGGAGAGGCGATTTGCAATCAGCGAATACGACTATGCCATGCGCCGCGCGCGGGTCGACAACGGCGTCCCGGTCAGAGATTGCCGCATGACCATGGTCTTCGACGGACGCTGGAAATACGTCCATGTCGAGGGCCTCCGGCCGATGCTGTACGACCTTCAGACTGATCCGGACGAATTCGCCGACCTCGGCGCCGATCCGGCTTTCGACTCCGAACGGGCCAGGCTTTCCGAGGCGATGTTCGCCTGGGCCCGCAAGCCCGCCAGCCGCATCACTCGCTCCGACGCGCAGATCGAGGCGGCCGCCGGCCGCGAGATCGATAGTGGTATCCTCATCGGCTACTGGGACGAGGCCGACGTCGCCGAAGCCCGTGCGAATCGGAAAGGGTGAGATTCGCTTTTATACGCTAAATAGGATTAAATCATTTTACTCGATATAGCGTATAATTCTGTTTTATACTCCAAATCAGATATTGTAGATTTATCGGAATTGGCGCATAATGCCGCCCATGTCCGACCTTACCCGCACCCCGAAGCAGCTCGGCGCCATCATCCAGCGCAACCGCAAGAAGCGAGGCTGGACCCAAACGGAACTCGGCCGGCATACGGGGCTCAGACAGGCGACGATCTCGCTGATCGAGACCGGCAATCCGGCCGCCAGGTTCGACACGATCCTCGCCGTCTTGGCCGCGCTCGATCTCGATATCCGGATCGAGCCGCGGAAGGTCTTAAGCATGGAGGATATCCTCTGATGGGCCGCCGCAGGCAACACGTGCCGCTCGCCGTCCTCCTCAACAATCGCAGGGTGGGCTGCCTCGAGAAGAAGTCGGGCGGAGCGATTTCGTTCGCCTACGACGACGGTTGGCTCGGACGGGAGCACGCAATGCCGGTGTCGCTGTCGCTGCCCCTGCGCGAGACCGCCTATCGCGGCGCGCCGGTTGCCGCCGTATTCGAGAACCTGTTGCCGGACTCCGACGCCCTGCGCCGCCGCGTCGCCGAAAAGGTCGGCGCGGCGGGCACCGACGCCTACAGTATGCTGGCGGCGATCGGCCACGACTGCGTCGGCGCCCTGCAGTTCGTCGTTGATGGTACCGAGCCGGCAGATGCAACGTCGACTCTGGAGGGTGAGCCGGTCGATGAGGCTGCGATCGAGCAGCTGCTGCGCGGCCTCGCGCAGGCGCCGCTCGGTCTCCAGCGCGACGACGACTTCCGCATCTCCATCGCCGGCGCGCAGGAGAAGACCGCACTGCTCCGCTTCGAAGGGCGATGGCTGAAGCCGCACGGGACAACGCCGACGACGCATCTCCTCAAGCCGCGGATCGGCATGCTGCCGAACGGCATCGACCTGTCGAACAGCGTCGAGAACGAGTTTTACTGCCTCAAGCTCCTCGAGGCCTTCGGCCTGGCCGCCAACACCGCCACGATCGAGACCTTCGGCGAGACCAGGGCGCTGGTGATCGAGCGTTTCGATCGCCTGTGGACGTCGGACGGTCGCCTGCTCCGCCTGCCGCAGGAGGACTGCTGCCAGGCCCTGTCGGTTCCACCGACACGCAAGTATCAGAGCGACGGCGGGCCCGGTATGGTCGCGATCCTCGACCTGCTCAAGGGCAGCGACAGCCCGGCCGAAGACCAGACGGCCTTCCTGAAGGCGCAGATACTGTTCTGGCTGATCGGCGCGACCGATGGGCACGCCAAGAACTTCAGCATACATCTGGGCCCCGGCGGAAGCTTTCATCTGACGCCGCTCTATGATGTGCTGACCGCGCAGCCGAGTCTGGACACGCATCACATCGAGCGCCGGCAGATGAAGCTCGCGATGTCGGTGGGAAAAAGCCGCCACTACCGGGTCGACACGATCCAGCCGCGCCACTTCGAACAGACCGGCGCCGAAGCCGGGCTGCCGAAATTGCTCGCCGCCGCCGCCCTCGACGAGATCGCCGGCGACGCCGACGCGGCGATGGTGCGCCTGGAACAGGCCCTGCCCGCCGACTTCCCGGAAGAAATCCACGCCTCGGTTTCGTCGGCGTTGAAGGCGCGGCTGCGGACGTCCGTTTTGTCCGGCGCCGAATAGGGGCGCCTACAGAAAACGCTTTCCATGCTTCAGCGGCGGCAGGTCGAGATGAGCGGCGACGGTCTGGCCGATATCGGCGAAGCTTTTCAGATGACCCGCCGCGCGCCCCTCGATGCCCGGTCCGCCCTTAATGTCTGGCCCGAACGCCATCACCGGCACGCATTCGCGGGTGTGGTCGGTGCCGGGAAAGGTCGGATCGTTGCCGTGGTCGGCGGTGAGGATCACCAGATCGCCGGGCTTCAGGATCGCCGTCAGCTCCGGCAGCCGCGCGTCGAAGTGTTCGAGGCAGGCCGCGTATCCCGCGACATCGCGGCGATGGCCGTAGAGCTGGTCGAAGTCGATGAAATTCGTGAACACCAGGTCGCCGTCCTTCGCGCCCCGCGCGGCCTCCAGTGTCCGGTCGAACTGGCTGTCGTTGTCCGGCGCCTTCAACACCTGCGTCACCCCCTGGCCGACGAAGATGTCGGAAATCTTGCCGACCGCGAAGACGTCGTGCCCCGACGCGGCGACCGCATCGAGCAGCGTCGGCTCGGGCGGTGGCACGGCGTAGTCGTGACGGTTGGCGGTGCGATGGAAGTCCGCAGCGCTGTCGCCGGCGAACGGCCGGGCTATGACGCGGCCGACCCGCAGCGGATCGCACAGGGCGCGCGCGATCTCGCACAGCGAATAGAGCCGGTCGAGCCCGAACGTTTCCTCGTGCGCGGCGATCTGCAGGACGGAATCCGCCGACGTATAGCAAATGGGCTTGCCGGTCCGCATGTGCTCTCCGCCGAGTTCGGCGATGATCTCGGTGCCGGAGGCATGCTTGTTTCCCAGGATGCCGGGCAGTCCGGCTTTCTCGATGAGTGCATTGGTGAGTGTTTCCGGAAAGGCCGGAATGGTCTTGGGAAAATAGTGCCAGGCGAAAGGCACCGGCAGCCCGGCGATCTCCCAGTGGCCCGATTGCGTATCCTTTCCCTTCGAGACCTCCGAGGCGGTGGCCCAGAGCGCCGACGGCGCTTCGATGCGCGCGATACCGTCGGGATGGTGTCCGGTGGCTGCTTCCGCCGCACGGCAAAGGCCGAGCGCGTTCATGTTGGGGATAATTAGCGGTCCGCTGCGCCCGCCCGGCACGTCGGCCGCGCCTGCCGCACAGGCCGCTGCGATATGGCCGAGTGTATCGGCGCCCGTATCGCCGAAGTCGGCTGCATCCGGCGCGCCGCCGATCCCGACGGAATCCATCACCAAGAGCAGGGCGCGCGTCATGGCACGGTCTCGCCGATGCGTTCGCGGATGACCGGCCGTGGCGCCGGTACCTCGCCGATCGAGTAAGCCCGGCGAAGGCTCTCGGCGGCCCTGTCCGCGCTTGCCTCGTCGCGCGCATGGACCGTTCCCAGCGGTCGCGCCGGCCCGACCGTTTCGCCGATGCCGGCAAGCCCGGTGAAGCCGACCGAATGATCGATTATATCGTCGGCCCGCATCCGGCCAC
>CAJQNW010000383.1 GCA_905479765.1 uncultured Tepidamorphus sp.
GTCGCCTTCTTGAACGGATATCGATAGACGAGATCACCGGCGATTTCCTGGCCGTCGCCGCGAAACGGCGTGGCAGTCATATTGATGACGCGCGCACCGTCGAAGTGCTCAAGTACCTTTTTCCAACTTTCAGCGGGCGAATGGTGAGCTTCGTCAACGACGATTAGGTCGATGAAGTCCTTGGGAAATTTGTAGAGCCATTTGTCTGTGTTAGTTGCGAGCTGCTGCACGTTCGACACGATGAAATGGGACTTCTCACAAACGGATATGTTTCCGGTGTCCAGCGTAGTCGCGAACGGCCCGCCGATCATCGCCTCGTCAGTGAGGATATTTCGTTTCCGCCAGAAACACTTCTGCCTATTCGTGACATCAAGCGCCTCGAACAGCCCCTCCTTGATCGTAAGGTTGGGCGCAACCACGAGCACGCGCCCCCTTGCGATCCCAAACGGTGCAATCGCGGCGATGCCGGATTTCCCGCAACCGACGGGAATCTGGATGATGGCTGTCTTGCCGCCCGCTTTGAAATATTCGTACAGGGCCTGGTAAGCTTCGATCTGCGGTTCGCGGAGTTGTAGGTTTTCCTCAATGTGTGCGGGTGTTTTAAGGAAGTACTGTTCCAGCGGGATGTTTGAGCGAACCCACGCATCCAAATCGGTTTTGCTGAAGAGCCATTTGCTTCCTACCTTATTGGACGGGAGGGAGCCTTCACGCGCGAGGTCATACAGCGCCGTTTTGCCGAGCTGCAGATAGCGCGACGTTTCCTCGATCGTCATCCATTCATCGGCCATATCGAGACTCCTTCTTATCGGAATCTATCATATGGTGCCAGATGATGCAATGACGCCACTGTGACGAGCCGGTGCCTCCTTGCACGTTCGCGTCGAGGCGGCGCGAACGGACCGTCCTCAAATCGGAACTTCGAATGTGTACCTCTAGGTAATCGCAATCGCCCGGACCTCAGCAAGCAAGAGGGGCGAAAGTCCCAGCGCCTCGAGCGGACGAGTCCGCAACCACTGCAGCGCTCCAGCGGTATCAAGGTCTTTCCGCGCTGACATTTCGTTCAGCTTCATCGCGGTAACCCGCGATAATCCTAAAGAGATAAAGCTGATCATCGTTTTGTCGGATGCGCCGATCTCCAGGTAGAGTGGCAAAGACGGAATGCTGGATACCATGTCCACCAAGCCCGCGCTGTCGAGCGCGTAAACAAGAAGCGCGCTGTAGCAACCAAACAGGCGGACAGCTTGGAAACGGATATCCCCTTCGATTAAATCCAACGTGCTTCTGATCGTCGTTCGAACAGGTTTGGAGGCATTGCGCGAAATTTGCTCGTCGATGATCTGGGGAAGTGGGAGGCCAAGCATCCAGCGTCGCGCAATCAGGGCATGGAACCGATGCAGGTTTTTCGACGTGTCGATACCGAGGATAATCTCGTGGCACAGCTCCAAAACATCTGCGTAGGACTGAAACGCTTCGCTTTCCCGGGGGTGCGAAGGAATGAGGGTTCGCGCCGCATCGGCACCTAGCGCTATTTTCGCGCTCAGCCGGTCATAAAGGCGCTGCTGTTTGTGGGCAGAGATGTTCGGAGTTCGGCGGAGAACCGCCGCTGGCAGGGTGAGTTTTTCGCTGGCCGACGCAAGCGCGGCTTCTAACAGACCGGATTGGGTATCGCCCACCGCGAGGCCGGCCCGTTCGAATGTCTGATTTAAATCGCCACCTTTGAAATCGGTATAGAGGCGAACGAAAATTGTCTCGAGATCGGTCTCATCGCTGCGGCCTGTTGTCGGGGCGCCGGCAATCACAGTCATCAACTGGTCATGATGTTCGTTGAGGCTGCTCTCAATCGCCGGAGTGACGACCGAATCTTTTGGGCCGTCGAGCGGCTTCTTCTTCCATTTGTCATAGTCGATGAGGAAGATGTTGCCTTGAAACTCCCGCTTGAGCCTGCCGGCGCGACCAGCAAGGTTCCAGAAGTCTGTCGACTCCAGTGCTCTGGTCCGACCTTTTTCCGGAGCGAACATAAAGATATTCTTGGCAGGTAGGTTGACGCCTTGAAGCAACGTGCTCGTGCAGACGAGATAATCGATCTCACCAGACGATACGGCGGCTTCGATTGCACGTCGGAGCTGGGTCGGGATATTGGAGTAGTGAAATGCTACCCCGTGTTTGACGCACTCGACCAGTGCGTAGTTGGCGTGCACCGCTTCCTTCGCCAAGTCGGATAGAGCGAGGCGTGCTTCGGTTGGCTCGCGATCGGACATCAACTCCGCGAGTTGGAGTGCGACGCTTTCCGCTTCAGCCGCACCATTCGCGTAGATGATATTTGAATGCCCCTGTCCAAGCACCGCTGGGATATGGACGAGCTTCTCTGTTCGGCTCGCCACCGTGCGCCCCAGCTGCAGCGTTGCGACTTGCCGCAGCGTTCTTGATCCGTCGCCAGCGGTGTGGATCACCAGCTTCCCTTTGGTGGCGGACTCGACGGTCGTGACTAAAAAATTTTGGGCAACGGTCGGCTCTACGGACGAGAACTCGACCACATCGTCCAGGCCAAATAGCCGTCCAAAGACATCCAGATTACGGATCGCTGGGCTGGCGAAGAGGATTTGCGATGCTGGGTTACGGATTAGTAGATCGTCGATGACCCATTGCAGTAGTACGCCGCGTGATCCGTCCGCGATCGAATGCGCTTCGTCGACGATGATGACGCTGGCGCTGAAGTCGGGGTGAGCTCCAAGCGCGAGTTGTACCCTCTCTTGAGTCATTACGTAGATGGCACGCTCGGCGAGGGGCGTTTCAGCATCGATCGGGACCGTCACGATGTCGGGGACATCTTCGTGCATTCCCTGAAACTGGATTTTCAGATCTTCGGCCACCTGGGCGATCAGGGCGCGGGTTGGGACGAGATAGACGACCGACTTTGGCTGCTCGTTGTCGAAGAGCGCCGACAGATATCCCTGCAAGACAAATGATTTTCCCGCGGATGTAGGTGCCGCCAACGCGATGCGTCGACTTTGGATGAGGTTCAGCCACAAATTCTGCTGGAAATCTGTCAACAGCACTGTTTGGCCGTTGATCGTAACCTCATGAGCATCAGCCGACGCTATTTCCTCTGCCGCAAGCATGAGCGGTAGACTTGCCCGCGCGGAGGCCACGTCCGCGCGGGTGCCGATAGAAGGAAAGTTGCCGAGACGCGTGAGCACAACACGTAGGGCTTGGTCCAAAGGTACTTGGCCAGCTCCGAACAAGTCGTACGCACAAGTCGCCACTCTGAACGCCGAGCGTCGATGATCTGCCGTCTCGGAGCAAGCCAAGATGGCCGCCGAACGCATCAATCGCGTGGCGTCCGCGATGTCGGCGTGGCCATCGACAATGCCGCCGATTTCTTTGGTTAGCCACGCAATCTCAATGCGATGTGCCGCATCGTGGAAGCCGGGGTTTCCCCAAACCTTGTCAGCCAGTTCCTGCATCATGGCAGCCAGCCAATCCGAGCCTGAAATAAATCGCGAAATTCCTGGACGGCAGGGAGCGGAAAAAAGAACAACTCCACGTCCTGGGAATCCAGCCCGGCCGTCTGGAATGCGGCTGCGACCTTCGGGGCAACTGCTGCAAGCTTCTCTTTCGCCAGGGCTCGAAATGTATCTTCAGCGGCTTGATCACCAGCAGCGCTGGCCTTCTGGAAGCCATCAAAATCGAAGCCGATTAGGCATGTGATGACATCCTTACGTTCGTTGTATTCTTCCTCATGGGGGTCCAGGTAGCGCAGTAGCGCCGCTTTTCCGTCAGCTCCTAGTCCTGTAAAATCGATATTTCGCTGAACAAGCTGGAGTTCGTGGCCCAGCTCGTCGGGCTCTAGTGATTTTGCAATCGATGTCGCGGCAGCGTTGATAGCCGCACCAACATCACCGTACATTTTCGACTCGCCCCAATAGAGGAAGAGCCGCGCGGTCTCCGGGCAGTAGCGAACGTGGACCCCATCCGCGCCGTGTACAGGCATCTGCGAATTAGTTTTTAAGGTCATCTTGGCGATGAACTGCGGTGCGCCTAATATCCACTCGGTCAGCAGATAGAGCAGCAGTTCGCCAGCTTCGCCATTTCGGTTCGTCGCTTTATGCGCCTTAATGAAAAGCTTGGCTGCCGTATCGTTTAGCTGTGTGGTTTTGATCAGAAAATCGTCGAACGGCAGGGTCGACTGAAGCGCCTTTACTGCATCGATTTCCTTTCGCGTCAGCGCAAAAGGCGTCAGGTGAAGCCATGCCAACTCCACCAATTCATGGATGGTGGTCTTGCCTTGTCGAAAGGCGGGGAAATGCAGACGAAGGGTGGCACCGGCACACTCGCACGTAACCTCGTGCTGTAGCTCCCTTATCCTCGGGCCTAGCTTCGAATAATCGCGGTGAAGCGCTGCCAGGACTACGTCCAAGTCAGAGCTTTCGGCCTGGCCTACATTCGGCTGACTCAACTTACTCCCGGTCAAATTTATCCCTCCCAGGATTAGAGCTGAGAATTGCTAATGTAAGTAGATATTCGTCCTCTGCGATCCAGCTTAAAATCGCGGAACCCAATTTTTCTAAAGCTGTATCGATCGCTTTCGGCCAGCTCGCGAAGTGTGTCGGCGATCTTGTTGCTGCCTTCATAGCGCCAGCGCCCGCTTGAGATCATCGTGCTCGAAGGCGCTGGCCATCCGTGTAATTTCTGCAGAGCGGGCGCCGGCGGCCTTGGCGGTTTCACGCCACGTCGCGGTCACGGTCGCGACCTCTTTGATGATTACGCGGGCCTGCTGCAGTGTGAGGCCAAAGAACTCCGAAGCCGCCTCAAGCAGGTCGAGCGAGCAGGTGCCCTCGTCCAGGTCGATGTTCGTCGTCAGCACACGCGCTTTGAGGTCGGTGGGCACAGGGTTGAGGTCGTAGGCGGGAGAGAGAGACCATCCCGCCTTGCCGAGCCAAAGGAAGCCATGGTTGCGCAGGTGGTCATCGACATTGGAAATCAGCACGTTGAAGACGACCCGCCGATAGAGGGCATGAGCGTCGGTCTTCCCCTGCGCGCCATATTGCGTAAGAGCGTCGACGATCTCTGGGTAGCTGCCGCGCTCACCGTCCTTGGCGCCCATCATCGCCATCGCTGACAGGAAAGGAATGCGGGTCGAGCCGGAGCGATCGAAGCGTCGCGACAACATCACCGCCTTGCCGGCGACCTCGATCAGCTCATGGTGCGGCGTGGTAATACCGGACTGCTCGGCCAGCCGCAGCGCGATCTCCTCCCATGTCTCCACGCTGTAGTCGTCTGTTTCCTTCGGAAACTTGGCGATGGAGAGATGTCCGTGCTGGTCGATGACCGATGCTTTCGGCCGGGCACCGCCGAGGGAAGAGCCGGGGGCGAAGATTAGTTGTAGGTCCTCGTCCGTTTCCTCGTCCCGGAGGATCCGTTCAGTGATCTGGAGCAGCCGCCCGAGTTCGATCAGGGCGGGGACGCCGGCGCGGATAGGCGCTTGGAACGTCTCTTCGCCTGCCCAGCGGAATCTGAGGGCGCCTAGGCGGGTCTCGTCGGCGACGCCGAGCAGGTAGTCGCTTTCCGCAAGGGTGCGAACGGCGCGGCCTTCGCGTTCGGCAAGGCGGCGCTCGGCCCGTTGCATAAGACGGCGCCCCCATGTGTCGGGAGCTGAGTCTCCGATGGAGCCGAAAGTCACCAGTCCGGCAGGAGGGGCGAAGGCGCCGCGGGTTAGGGCAAGGGCAGGTTCAAGCGAGAACCGGTCTGGATCGGCGAGCCACGCGCCATCATATTCGAAAAGGATAGTCTCCGTGCCTCGAACGCGATTGCTCCTCGCCAGTCCGATAGGGCGCGTGCGTCCATCCAGGTCGATATGTACCTCGAAGTCAGCCATCGCGAGATGATCCGACTGTTCGCTTGAGATGGACGTGCTTGGGCAGTTCCGCGCTGGCCAGCGCTTGTCCAACCGGGTCGTTGCCGATGTCGGCGATCTGGCCCAGACCGTCGAGCAGGCCGAGCGCCTGAAGGACACCCGCATAAATGCCGATGCTGACATTGGTATCCCCAGCCTCGACCTTTTGCAGGGTCGAGCGGGACGTGAAGGCGCGCTCTGCGACGACAGCCATTGGCAGCCGGCGACGCCGACGGGCATCGTGGATGTCTGCACCGAGCTTGCGCAGGACGCGCCGCACAGCGGCGGGAGGGTTATGTGGTGTAGGCATTTGAAACCTTCGCACTGCGGATTGGCCAGATATGTAGCACGAAGATTACAATTTTTCTAGCCCATCGCGCGATGC
>CAJQNW010000384.1 GCA_905479765.1 uncultured Tepidamorphus sp.
CACCAACAGGACGACGAATCCGAGGACTCCGACGAGGGGTGCCGACATCGGCTCAGCTCCGCACGAGGCGTGTGATCCCGCGCAGTGCGAGCCACAGGTTGATGAGTGAGGCGAGCCCGAGGCCGATCAGGAGCGGCAACCAGTACCAGACCATCGGTATGCCGATCGACTGGCTGCGATCGCCGAAGTCGTAGGCGGTCGTCATCTGGCCAACGGCAAACCAGAATGCCCCGCCGAGAAAAACGAACCCCAGTAACGCAGCGAAAATCGCGAGCACCTGCTGAAGCCAGCCCGGCATACGGCTTGTGAACACATCGATCGAGACGTGCTGGTCCGTCGCAAATCCGTACGGAATGGCAAGCATGGCCCCGATCATCGTGCACAGCGTCACGATGTCGGTGAGCCCATGAACCGTCAGCGAGCTGACCGACCGCAATCCGATGTCGATGACGGTGAGCGCCACGGCGACCAGAAACGCGACGGTGCCGGCAAGCGCCAGGGCAATGGTGGCCCGTTTCATCTCGTCTCCTGCCGAGAAGCGGAACAAAGTGACGGGGCGACGTGCGCCCCGCCCGATCAGCCTGTTACTCGCACTGCGAGACAGCCTCGCCGAGTGTAGCGTAGATCGCCTTTGCCTCGTCCGCCGGCAGGTCCGACTCGTTGTCCAGATAGTTTTCGATGACCGGCTGAAGGCGCTCGCGCCATTGGTTACGGTCCTCGTCGGACATCGGAATGACGGTGTTGCCGGCTGCCTTGGCCGCCTCGATTGCCGCCTGGTCGGTCTCGTGCCACCAACGGCCCCAATTGGCGAATTTTTCGGCGCTCACCTCTTCGATTACCTGCTGGATATCCTCCGGCAAACTGTCGAACTTGCGCTGGTTGAATACGATATACATGGCCACCGGATTGATGGCGGCGTCGAGGTGATATTTCAGCACTTCATGCAGTTTGAACGCGCCAACGGGGCCCCACGGCATGATGTTGCCGTCGATCACGCCGCGCTCGACGCTCTCGTAGATCTCCGTGGGCGGCATGCCGACCGGGGTGGCGCCGATGAGTTCCAGCATCGCGGAGATGGCCGAAGTGGGCGTGCGGATGCGCCGTCCGGAAAGGTCGTCGAGCGTCTCAATCGGCTCGGAGGTATGGGCCGCGCTCGGCTCGGTGACCGTCAGGTAGAGCACCTTGGTATCCGGGAAATCCGGCTCGATCTGGTCCTTCACCTTCATCATGGCGCAGGTACCGATCTGCGCGTCGGGAACGACGAACGGCAGCTCGATGATGACGGAGCGCGGATGGCGGCCGCGTGGAATCGAGGGGATGCCGACGGACACGTCGGTCACGCCTGCGCGCGTCTGGTCGAACTGCTTGGTCGCGTCGCCCAGTGCCGAGCCCGCCTCGAAGAAGGAGAATGAAACGCGGCCATCGGTGCGCTTCTCGATCTCCTCGGCCCACGGCCGCATGCCCATGGTCTGAATGAAATGCGTCGAGGGGAACATCGACGACACCTTCAGTTCATATTCGGCAGCCGCCGACACGGCGACGCTGCCGAAGATGGTGCAGGTCACGAGGCCTGCGATCACTGCTATTCTTCTCATGATAGTCCTCCCTTGTGGTTCCTCGTTTTCGGAGCCGCTAGTCCCCGGCCTCCGAATAGTCGATTAGCTTCGACTTGTATTCGCTGCGCGGAAGGCTTCCTTCCTCCACCAGCTCAATCGCCGTCGTAACGACCAGTTTGTCGCGGATGCGCTGTCTGATGCGATCCGCAATATCGCCGCCGCCGGCGTCGCGGGCAGTCTCCACCAGGATCCTGAGCGGTGGGGCCTGCTTCACGCCCGTGCTGCTCGGCCGTACGGATACGACTCCCGTGACGGCCGGAGCAAATTCGTTGACCACCTCGCGGATGGCCGAAGGGAACACGTTCACGCCGCGCACGATCAGCATGTCGTCCGTGCGGCCGATGCAGCGCACACGCGGCGACGTACGCCCGCAGCTGCACGTGCCCATGCGCACGACCACGTGATCGCGCGAACGGAAGCGCAGCAAAGGCGCCCCGCGATGCGCGAGGTGCGTGTAGACAAGTTCGCCGGTAGCCCCGTCGGTCAATTGCACGGTCTTGCCGGTCTCCGGATCGATAAGCTCGAAATGGACGAAACCGCGCGCGCAGAAATGCATCCCCTGCTGCTCTTCGCACTCGCCCCACATGGATGCACCGATATCACCGATGCCCATGGCTTCGGTCACGCGCGCGCCCCACGCGGATTCGAGCCTGGCGCGCATGGCCGGTTCACCACCGCCGGGCTCTCCGGCCACCAGGATACTGCGGACCGAACAGTCGGGCAGGTCCATTCCGCGCGCCGCGCCCCATTCGGCGAGATATTGCGCGTAGGAGGGCGTGGCTACGATCGCTTGCGGTTTGAGCAGGTCGACGGCCATCATCAGGCGCTCGGTATTGCCTGTGCCTACGGGAAGATGACACGCGCCAATCCGGGCGAACGAATCGAGCGCTGCCCCCGCCACGAAGGGCCCGGCGTTGTAAGTGGTGATGACCCGCTCGCCCCGCGCGAGCCCAGAGGCGGCGTAGCTTCGCGCGGACGTGCGCACCCAGTTGTCGAGGTCGTCGGCGGTAAGAGGAATGTAGCTCGGCGTGCCCGTCGTCCCGCTGGTGGAGTATATCCGGGCCAGCTCTTCCATCGGTGCGGCGAGGTGGGTTCCGATCGGATCGGATGCGCTGCGCGAGCGGCGCAACTCGTCCTTCTCCGTCATCGGCAGGTCGGCGATCCGGTCCAGCCCGCCGATCTTCTCGGCGGTGTCGAAGCCAGCCTCGGCGAGCTTGTGCCGATAGAAGCGCGAGTTGGCCAGCAGATATTCCACCTGGCGGCGATAGGCTGCGTCGTCGAGCGCATGCTGCTCTTCCCAGGGGCGGGATTCGATTTCGGGCTCGTGCATCATCTGTCGCTCAGTCTTGCCGGGGTCCCGGCTCATAGGAAATCGCCGCTTCCGCGTGCGAGGCCATCAGGAAGCCGATCTGGCTTTCCTGCTCTTCCGCGAGATGGGCGAGAATGCCGCCGGTGCGGGCCAGCAACGGAATCGCCTTGACCATTGCGGCGGGAAAATCGAGGTCAAGCATGACAGCGGCGGTCGGCATCGACACATTCATCGGCAACGGCTTGCCCCAGGCACCGGCGACCGCGCCTTCGAAGGCGCGCGCCAGCGCGACGTAGCGGCCCGCGACGCCGCGCGACGCGGCCAGTTCGAAGATGCGCTGGGCACGCGGATCAACCGTCCTGTGCAGCGGATGGCCAAATCCCGGCATCTTGCCGCCGGAGGCCCGGGTGGAGGTTGCAATCTCGGCCGTGACCGCTTCCACGGTTTCGCCCGCATCGATACGCCGCTGAGCGTCGACCAGCAGGCTTGCACACAAACCCGAGGTGCCGAGCACGACCGTGCCGCAGCCCAGGATTCCCGCCGCCACCGCGCTTTGCAACGATTGCGGATCGGCGTCGTAGGTCATGCGCGCCGCGGCCGCGGTTGGCGTCATTCCATGCTCGGCAATCGCGATCAGCATCAGGTCGAGGAAATCGCGCTGGTCG
>CAJQNW010000385.1 GCA_905479765.1 uncultured Tepidamorphus sp.
AGCGCCTGCTCGCCGGTGTCGGGCTGGGAAATCAGCAGGTCGTTGACGTTGACGCCGAGCTTCTGGGCGTAGGTCGGGTCAAGCGCATGCTCGGCGTCGACGAAGGCGCAGATGCCGCCGCGCTTCTGGGCCTCGGCCACGGTGTGCAGCGCCAGCGTCGTCTTGCCCGAGGATTCAGGTCCGTAGATCTCGACGACACGGCCACGCGGCAGGCCGCCGATGCCAAGAGCGATATCAAGGCCCAGCGAGCCGGTCGGGATGGAGGCGACTTCCACCACCTTGCCGTCCTGGCCGAGTTTCATGATCGAGCCCTTGCCGAAATGGCGTTCGATCTGTCCGAGCGCGGCCTCGAGCGCCTTGTTCTTGTCCATGCCTTCTCCTTCAACGACGCGCAACGGAGAATTCGCCATTGTTCCCACTCCTTATTTCACAGGGGCCCCCTGATTCACAGGGGTCATTACGGTAAACTTGCCGAAAATGTACGCGTTTTGTTCCAAGAACACAAGGGGAACATTTTGCCTGGCGCCGATGGCTCCGACCAAGCGGGCATTTTGGCCCCGGGCTGCGATCGGCTGGCGGCACCGGGCCGATACGGATCGCACAACCCGATGGCGGCCCGGCCCCCGCTTGCGTATAGGCAGGAGCCTGGACAAATGCCGGGCGGTTGGTCCTCGCTCGGAAACAAGAAAGTGAGGCGATGCGATGACCCGGGACGGAAAAGGGCGCGAAACCCTGGAGCCGGCCGATCCGGCGGTCACTCCTGCGCGGGACACGCGCCTCTGGTGGATCGCGGTCGGGCTGTCCGTCGGGCCGGCGGTCAGCAATGGGCTCGCCCGGTTCGCCTATGGGCTCGTCTTGCCGGCAATGCGCGACGATCTCGCCTGGAGCTACACCGAAGCGGGCTGGCTGAATACCGCCAACGCCATAGGCTATCTCGCGGGCGCGCTGGCGGCCTTGGCGGCGATCAGGCGCTTCGGGCCGCGCAATTTGTTCATCGCCGGCATGGTGCTGACGACGGTGGCGCTGATCCTGTCCGGGCTAACGCGCGATTTCTGGGTGCTCACGGCGTGGCGAATCCTGGCGGGCATCGGGGGCGCGCCGGTGTTCATCGCCGGCGGCGCGATGGCGTCGACGCTGTTTCGCGACGATCCCTGGCGTAACGCTCTTGCCATCGCAGTCTATTTCGGCGGCGGCGGGCTCGGGCAGCTTCTTTCCGGAGCGACCACACCGCTTTTCCTGGAAGCCTACGGACCAAGCTTCTGGCCCGAGACCTGGCTCGGCCTGGGGATCGTGGCGGCGGTCGGGTGCGTTCCCGCGATCTGGGCCGCGCGAGCGCTGGTGCCGCCATCCGGCGCGGTCCCGCAGGGCGGACACGCCCGACTGCCCTACCGGCGCATGCTCCCGGCATTGGGCGGGTATTTCCTCTTCGGGCTCGGCTATCTCATATACCTGACTTTTCTCGTCGCCTGGATGCGCGAGGACGGAGCGGAGGCATGGCTGGTCGCCGTGGTGTGGTCGATCATGGGGATCGGCACCATGCTTTCGCCGTTCATCTGGCGACGGGTGCTGGCCAGGTCGCAAGGCGGCGGTGCGATGGCGCTCTCGAATCTCGCCTGCGGGGTCGGCACGTTCGTGGCGCTGGTGCTGGCGCCGCCGGTCGGCGTGCTACTTTCTGCGGCGGTGGTGGGCGTATCGTTCTATATCGTGCCCACGGCTGCCACCACATTCGGGCGGAAGAACCTGATGGAAGCGCAATGGGGCCAGTCCTTTGCGGTCTTCACGACGCTGTTTTCGATCGGTCAGATGATCGGCCCCGTCGCCGCCGGCGCGCTGGCCGATTTTACCGGCGGTATCGGCCCCGGCCTTTTCCTGAGCGGCGCGATCCTGCTCTTCGGTGCGGCAATCGCGGTTTTTCAGCGACCGCTCACTGCGGGCCCGGACTGACGGAGACCGGGCTCAGATCGCGTCAGCGATCTTCGCGGCCGGAATACCGGAAAAATACAGGGGCATTGCGGTCCCGGCCCTCCGCTCGGCTGCGGCCGGTATGACGACGGACAGAGCGGTGGATGCGTCACTTTTTAGACCAAAGCCGCCTGGAGGCGAATTCCAGCAAGTGGCCATCCGGGTCGCGGAAATAGACCGAATGGCCACCGTGCGGCCAGTCGGTCCGTCCCTCGATCTCGATGCCGTGGCGGTCGAAATAGGTTTCCCAGGCGGGAAAGTCCCTATCGGCGATGGCGAAGGCGATATGGATCGGGCCGCTGCCGTCATGGGGCGGGATCATGCCGCCACCGGGCGCCTCGACGGCTTGCGCCGACGCGCCACGCTTGAACAGCAGCAGCACCCGGTCATCGCCGACAGAGAACGAGGCCATGCGGATATCAGAGAAGATTTCGGCAAAGCCGATGACGTCGGCGTAAAAGGTCTTCGCAATGTCCAGGTCGTCGACGTAGAGCGCCGTCTCGAGGATGCCGTCCAGTGATGGGGCCGCCTTTGCCGGATCAGTCGCGCTCACGACGATATCACTTCCTTCACGGTGGCGGCGAGTTCCTTCAGGTTGAAGGGCTTGGGCAGGAAGTGGAACTGCTCGCCGCCTTCCAGGTTCTTGGCGAACGCCTCCTCGGCATAG
>CAJQNW010000386.1 GCA_905479765.1 uncultured Tepidamorphus sp.
ACGGCATCATGATCCAGTAGAACACCGCCCAGGCGATGCAGACGTAAAGGGTGTACAGCCACCAGCGCGGAAGCGGGTTGTTGAGCTCCTTGAGGCCGTCCCATTCGTGTCCGGTGGTTTCAATCCCGGAGATGTCGTCAATTTCTTTCTTGACCATGGATCAATCCTCCCGGAGCGGGATCTTGGAAGCCTCGTCGAAGCGCTTCTTGTTCTTGGGCCAAAGCGCGTAGGCGAGCACGATGACGAACAGGACCACGAAGTACAGAAGACCCCAGGTTTGGGCGAATTGAGCTAAACGTTCGTACATCGGCTTACCTCAGGTTCACATCGGCTTGATCGTCGTAGGTAGAGAAGTCGACCAGGGTACCGAGCATCTGCAGGTAGGCGATCACCGCGTCCATTTCGGTCAGGCGCCCGGGATCGCCGTCGAAGGCCCGGATCTGCACGCCGGGATAGCGCTCCTCCAGACCATCGATGTCATCGGAATCCGGATCGGTCTGCGCCAGCAGATCGGCCCTGGCGTTCTCGATCATCTCCTCGGTGTAGGGGACGCCGACAATGCCGTTGGTCGCCAGATCCGCGGAGACATCGGTTATCTCGAGCGGGTATTCGGCAAGCCAGGGATAGCCCGGCATGATCGATTCCGGGACGACCGAGCGCGGATTGACCAGATGATCGTGATGCCACTCGTCGGAGTACTTGCCGCCGACGCGGGCGAGGTCCGGTCCGGTCCGCTTCGAGCCCCACTGGAAGGGATGGTCGTACATGGACTCCGCGGCCAACGAGTAGTGGCCATACCGCTCCACCTCATCGCGCAGGGTGCGGATCATCTGACTGTGGCAGAGATAGCAGCCCTCGCGGATGAAGATGTTGCGGCCTGCCATCTCCAGCGGCGTGTAGGGCCGCATTCCCTCGACCTTTTCGATCGTCGACTTGAGGTAGAAGTTGGGCGCCAGTTCGACCAGGCCGCCGATCGCCACCACGATCAGGATACCGACGGTCAGGACGATCGAGTTCTTCTCGAAGATCGCGTGCTTGTTCATCATGGACATTATTCGATCTCCATCACTCTGCCGGTTGCACGGCGGTGGGGTGGCCGACGGCCTCCTCCGCGTGCTCGCCGTAGCGCACCGTCATCACGAGGTTGTAGGCCATGATCACCGCACCGACGAGGAACAGCAGACCGCCAAGTGCCCGGATGACATAGAAGGGATGCATCGCCTCGACGGTCTCGATGAACGAGTACTCGAGGAAGCCCTGGGGCGTGTAGGCCCGCCACATCAGGCCCTGCATGATGCCCGACACCCACATCGCGGTGATGTAGAGAACGATGCCGATGGTGGCGATCCAGAAGTGCCAGTTGACCAGCTTGAGCGAATACAGGCCCTTGCGGTTCCACAGCCACGGCACCAGGCAGTAGATGGCGCCGAAGGAGACGAAGCCGACCCAGCCGAGCGCGCCCGAATGCACGTGGCCGATGGTCCAGTCGGTGTAGTGGCTCAAGGAGTTGACCGCGCGGATCGACATCAGCGGTCCCTCGAAGGTCGACATGCCGTAGAAGGCGACCGAGACGACCAGCATGCGCAGGACCGGATCCGTCCTGAGCTTGTCCCAGGCGCCCGACAGCGTCATCAGGCCGTTGATCATGCCGCCCCACGAGGGCATCCACAGCATGATCGAGAAGGTCATGCCCAGCGTCTGCGCCCACTGCGGCGCCGCCGTGTAGTGAAGGTGATGGGGGCCCGCCCAGATGTACAGGAAGATCAGCGACCAGAAATGGACGATCGACAGGCGGTAGGAATAGACCGGCCGGTCCGCCCGCTTCGGCACGAAGTAGTACATGATGGCCAGGAAGCCGGCGGTCAGGAAGAAGCCGACCGCGTTGTGGCCATACCACCACTGGGTCATGGCGTCCTGGACGCCGGACCATACGATGTACGACTTGGGCTCGACAAAGGACACCGGCACGGTGGCGTTATTGACCAGGTGCAGCATCGCGATGGTGACGATGAAGGCCAGGTAGAACCAGTTCGCCACGTAGATGTGCGGTTCCTTGCGCTTCCACAGCGTGCCGAGGAAGACCAGCAGGTAGATGACCCAGACCAGCGTCAGCCACAGGTCGGCGTACCACTCCGGCTCAGCGTATTCCTTGGACTGGGTGACGCCCAGCAGGTAGCCGGTGCCGGCAATGACGATGAAGAAGTTGTAGCCCCACACGACGAACCACGGCCACAGGCCGCCGGCCATGCGGGCGCGGCAGGTGCGCTGCACCACGTACATGGAAGAGGCCAGCAGAATGTTGCCGCCAAAGGCGAAGATCACCGCGGAGGTGTGCAGCGGCCGCATCCGGCCGAACGAGGTCCACGGCAGATCAAAATTGAGCGCCGGGTAGGCAAGCTGCAACGCGATGATCAGACCGACGGCGAAGCCGGCGATGCCCCAGAACATCGACAGCGCGGTCGCGACCTTGACCGGCCCCATCTGGTAGTTCGGCTTGCCGTCGATTTCCTCGGGTATGTTGCATTCCCGCTTGAAGTGCCCGTTGAACACCGCGAAGACACCGACCGCGGCTGCGGCCAGTCCCAGCCAGGCGTGAAACGCCATGGCGGGATCGTGTGTCTTGGCAGCGATCAGGATGCTGACGAAGACACAGAGAATGAGCAGGATCGCGACCCCGCCTTCGCTGAATGTGAATGATTTCGCCTGAGTTGAACTTGCCATATCGGGATCCGTTCCGATTCCGTCTCTTCTGCCCAATCCCCTCGGGATCACATCCGTACCAACGCTGCCGGGGTGGCTGGCGCATTGACATGCGTCAAGTGCGGCCGCGACCGGCGTCAAGGAGATCCGCGATCCACAGGACCTTACGCGGCTCATCGCATTCGACAAAACGAATACGACCCTTGCGGCACCGGGTCGCGGCCGAGCCCCCGAATCCGACGGTCCCGGTTCCAGTGTATCCTGAAAGCCAGCTAAATTTCGAAATAATCCAAGGTATAGCGGCATTCCCCCTTCCTTCCGGAAAGGAAAACGGCTGTTCATTTCGGTCCCGGCGCGGTCCCGGCCGACAGATTGCGGCAAATCAAAGCGCACCAGATCGATTGGTCTACCAAACTAATTTCGAG
Source organism: uncultured Tepidamorphus sp. (assembly GCA_905479765.1). Taxonomy (GTDB): domain Bacteria; phylum Pseudomonadota; class Alphaproteobacteria; order Rhizobiales; family Tepidamorphaceae; genus Microbaculum. Next base: position 3,126 of record CAJQNW010000386.1, read on the forward strand.
ATTGTCGGGGCAATAAACACCGGCCTGAAAAGGGGGCCGCCGCCGCACTCTTCAGGGAGGGTCGCCATGACGGAGCAAGAACCGATTCACGACATCGCGCATCTGGGCAGCGTCGAGCTGTTTACGCCTAAACCCGCGGAAAGCCTCTGGTATTTCAAGGACATCCTCGGAATGGAAGTGGTTCACACGGTCGGCTCTTCCGTTTATCTGCGCGGTTACGGCGACTATGCCGTGAGCACGCTGAAGCTGACTGAGGCCAATGCGGCCGGGCCCGGCGTCATTTCGTGGCGAGCAACCAGCGAGCAAGCGCTGGAGCGGCGCGCGGCGGAAATCGAGAAACTGGGCTTAGGCATCGGCTGGACCAACGGCGACTTCGGCCGGGGACGCTCCTACCGGTTCCGCGATCCCGACGGCCACGAGATGGAGGTCTATTTCGAGGAGCAGCAATACGAGGCGCCCGAGCACATGCGCTCGACGCTTAAGAACCTGCCACAAAAGTATTCGGGCCGCGGCGTCGGCGTGCGCCGCATCGACCATCTGGCGCTACTGGCCAAGGACGTCGAGGCGAACCGAAAATTTGCCCAGGACGTGCTAGGTTTCCAATTGCGCGAACAGGTGCGCTTCAACAAGGGCGAGACGGAAATCGGCTCGTGGATGAGCCCCTCGCCGGTGCATCATCAGCTCGCCTACGTCGTCGACGTGAAAGGCGCGCACGGGCGCCTGCACCACTTCTCGCTGTGGGTCGACAACCGCGAGGATGTGCTGCGGGCCGCCGACATCCTGGCCGAAAACGGCATCTTCATCGAGGCGGGACCGGCCAAGCACAACAATTCGCAGGGCTTCTACCTCTATACCTACGAGCCCGGCGGCAACCGGGTGGAGGTCTATTCGGGAAGCTACCTGGTGTTCGCGCCGGACTGGAAACCCGTGACCTGGGACGAGGAAGAACGCGGCACCGGCGTCTACTGGGGCGGCAGCCTGCCGGACAGCTTCATCCAGTATGCAACGCCGGACGTTCAGGGCGACGGGTCGGAACCGGTCGCCGATTCCAAGGCGTTCCCGGTTTTCTTCTGAGAATTACGTACAACCGAACTGGAGTAAGCCCTGATGATCCCTGCCCGGATTGACAAGGATGCCGTTCGCAAGCGCATCGGCGCGTATGCCGACACGAAGCAAACCGCCGAGGTACGCGGGCGGATCTACGAGGAGCTGATCGGCTTCCTGCCGCCGCGCATCGAGGCGCGTCTCGCGGTCACCGGCGCGATCGATCCGGAGATCATCGATCTGCAGGAAAAGATGCGCGCGCACGCGATGTACCCCAAGTGCTTCGACGTGAAGACCGCGCAACTGATGCTGTTCGGCATGCTGCTGATGGACATGAGCGACGCCACCGTGCTGCATGGCATCGCCGCGCGCCGCGCCGGCGCCACCTGGGAGGAAATGCAGGCGGTGATCAGCCTTTGCTTCCTGTTCCGGGGCCTGCCGGCGGCCAATCGCGGCGCCGAGATGCTGGCGCGGATCGCCAAGCGGGAAGCCGACGCGGACGCGGAGCAGTAAACCGGATATCGACAAACTCTTGGATCGAGGCGTCCCCCGGACGCCGGCGGCTTGAATTCGTCGCGTTTTGATAGCATTCAGGGTGCGAGCGATCTCGCTTCCCGCCGAAAACGACCCCAAGGACAGCCGAACAATGGATCTCAACCGCAACGCCTTCAAGCACGCCATCGCCGCGGGAACGCGCCAGATCGGGCTGTGGAGCAGCCTGTGCAGCAATATCGGCGCTGAAATCATCTCCGACTCCGGGTTCGACTGGATCCTGTTCGACATGGAGCATTCGCCCAACGAACTCCCCGGTCTGGTCTCGCAGATGCAGGCCGCGGCGCTCGGCACGGCGACGCCGATCGTGCGGCCGGCCTGGAACGACGCGGTGCTGATCAAGCGGGTGCTCGATGCCGGCGCGCAATCGGTGCTGCTGCCTTTCGTGCAGACGCCCGAGGAGGCCCGCCAGGCGGTGGCCGCCTGCCGCTATCCGCCGGCCGGCATCCGCGGAACCGCCGGAGGCTCGCGGGCGAGCCGCTACGGGCGGGTCAAGTCGTACCTGAAGACCGCCGATACCGAAATCTGCGTGCTGGTACAGATCGAGACGGGCGATGCGCTGGCGCTGATCGACGAAATCGCCGCCGTCGACGGGGTCGACGGGGTGTTCATCGGCCCGTCGGATCTCGCCGCCTCTTTGGGCCATCTGGGGGAACTGAACCATCCGGACGTGCAGGCGGCGATCGAGCTGGCCGTCACCAAGCTGAAGGCCGCCGGCAAGCCGGCCGGCATCCTCGCTACCAACGACGAGGACGCGCAACGCTACATCGGCTGGGGATACACGTTCGTCGCCGTCGGCACCGACACCGGCGTGCTGGCCCGCAGTACCGACGCGCTGGCGGCGAAATACAAGAGTCTCTAAAGGGTCAATCTTCGCCGGCGCCCGGCCGTTTCCGGAACAGCACCGGCGCCAGAAGCACCAGCACGACGAAGCGCACGGTATGGTGGGCGCCGACATAGGCCGCGTCGACGCCCATCAGGAAGGCCATCACCACCATCACCTCGAAGCCGCCCGGCGCGAAGGCGAGGATCGTCTGGCCGAAAGGGAATCCCAGCCAGGCGGTGGCAATCAAGGCCGTGCCGAGCGCGATCACAAAGCCGATGACGAACGTCATCGCCGAATCGAACAGTCCGGATAAGAGGCGCTGCCAGCCGAGGCCTGAGAAGCGGGCGCCAATACTGCCGCCCAGCACGACGAAGGCGATCATCAGCATCCAGTTCGGCATGAAGGCCGAGACGACGTCGGTTGCGTGCAGAGCGGCGCTGGCGAGCAGCGCGCCAAGCAGGCCGGCGGCGGGAAATCGCGTCAGCTCGATCAGGTAGGTCAGCAAAAGCCCTGAGCCAACCAGCAGTACGGCCTCCCACGGACCGGGGATTTCCCGCACCGGCATCGCCATCGTCAGGTCCATGCCCGAGGTCATGCTGACCAGGGGCGGCACGATGGCGGTGAGGATGGCAACCCGCACCGCCTGCACCATGGCGATACGCGGAACATTGGCGCCGGTCGCGTCTGCCAGCGCGAGGATAAACGTCAGTGCACCGGGAATGCTGGCCATCAGGGCATCATCGCGGTTCCAGCCGCGCCAATACATGAGCGGCAGCGCGCAGCCGAATGACAGAATCGGCAATCCGACAATCAGAACGAGAAGAGAGGCCGGCCACGTGACGACGCCGGCGATCGTCTCGGGTGTGACGGCGGCGCCGATATTGAGACCGAGGAAGAAGAAGACGATCTCGCGCACCCAGCGGGGGATCGTCATCGGCGCGCCGAGGATCGCGGCAGCGGCAGCCGCCAGCATCGCGCCGGAAATCCACGGTACCGGCAACCCCAGGATGGCGGCGATCGCGCCGCCCGAACCCGCGACGGCAAGCGTCGCGGCGAATTTCGGCAGGTCGCGTATCAGGTCTTGCCGGCCTGGCAGCCCAAACACCGGGATACTCCATGTCCTGAAAGGCAAGTGGCGCCGATAGCTGAGAAGACCGGGCCGGGCGGGTACGGATTTTGCACAATAGAACCGGCAGGCAATCGACGCCATATTCGCCGGAGCATGGCGGCCATGATCGACCGCTGCGCATGAGAAAAATCAAGGACAATGGCCGGTTACGGCCCGCATAGTTCGCCCATGACCCCGCAGCTTATCCACTACGCCACCCGCAATTTGCCGCGCTATACGTCCTATCCGACGGCGCCGCACTTTACCGACGACATCGGCGATGAGACCTATAGCGACTGGCTGGCGGCGCTTCCCGCCGAGGCCCGCACGTCGGTCTATCTGCACGTGCCCTTTTGCCAGGCGATGTGCCACTACTGCGGCTGCCACACAAAAGCGGTGCGGCGGCCCGAGCCGGTCGCGGAGTATGCGCGCACGCTGAGGGAAGAAATCCTGCTCGCCGCGACACGGCTGGGCGGCAGGCGGACAATGGTGCACATGCATTGGGGCGGCGGAACGCCGAGCCTGCTCGATCCGGCCGATTTCCAGTCGCTGGCGGGGCTGGTCTACGAGCATTTCGACGTCGCGCCCGGCGCCGAGCACGCCATCGAGCTCGATCCGCGCACGGTGACCAAGGCGCTCGTCGCCTCCCTGGCTAAGGCGGGCGTCAACCGGGCGAGCCTCGGGGTGCAGGACTTCAATCCAAAAGTCCAGGAGGCGATCGGCCGGATCCAGAGCTACCGGCTCGTCGTCAACGTGGTCGAGGAACTGACCCGGGCCGGCATCGCCGCGATCAACATGGACCTGATGTACGGCCTGCCGCACCAGACCGCAAAAGAGGTCGAGCGCACCGCCGACCTGACCGCAGCGCTGGCGCCGGCGCGCATTGCGCTGTTCGGCTATGCCCATGTGCCCTGGATGAAATCCCATCAGCGGCTGATCGACGCCGCCGCGCTGCCCGGCGCGGTCGAGCGGATCGACCAGGCGGAGGCCGCGAGCGCACGCCTTGCCGCGCACGGCTACGTGCCGGTCGGCATCGACCATTTTGCCCGGCCGGACGATCCGCTGGCGATCGCGGCTGGGAACGGGACGCTGAGGCGCAACTTCCAGGGCTACACGACCGACCCCGCCGACGCGCTGATCGGCTTCGGCGCCTCGTCGATCGGCAAGCTGCCGCAGGGATATGTCCAGAACGCCCCGGATTTCGGCGGCTGGCGGCGGGCGATCGAGGCCGGAAAATCGCCGATCGTGCGCGGCAAGAGGATCGACCGCGAGGATATCGCGCGGGCCGAGATCATCGAGCGGCTGATGTGCGATTTCGCGGTGGATCCGGAAGCCGTCTTCACCCGCCACGGCCTGCCGGCCGAAAAGCTGACGGAGGCCTACGAGGCTCTCAAGCCGCTGATTTCGGACGGAATCGCCGTGCAGGATGGCGCGGGGGTTTCGGTGCCCGACGACAGGCGCATTTTCGTGCGGCTCGTTGCCTCGGCCTTCGACGCCTATCTGGAGCGCGGCGCGGCGCGCCATTCGGTCGCCGTCTGAAGGCCAGCCCCCCCCCACCCAACCCGCTCATCCCCGCGCAAGCGGGGATCGGCCCGCTTGAGGCACGGCCGTGCATCACCGCCACCCGATTCCCGCTTTCGCGAAATTGAGCGGAGGAAGGAAGATCTCCTTGGGCGGAACAGCCTCAGATAAAAAGAAAGCGCCGTGTCCGAAGACGCGGCGCAGTTGGCAAGAGGAGGTGTACGCCGCGATCGTGACCGCGGCGAAAATCGTTCAGCAGGCGATCGCCAGATCCTCCATGGCCCGTTGATTGGCGATGCGTACCCGGTCCTGCTTCTCTAGAACGATGACGCCACGGCGGCGCAGTTCGGAGAAGGACCGTGAAACCGTTTCGATGGTGAGGCCGAGATAATCGGCGATCTCCTGGCGGGTCATGGCAAGCCGGATGACCGACGGTTCGTCGACATCGCCGGAGACGTGGCCGGCCAGCTTAAGAAGATAGCGGGCCACCCGCTCCATCGCCGACATGCGGCCGAGCAGCATGGCGTGGTCGTGCATGGCCTCAAGCTGCGACAGCATCTGATTGGCGAGAATACGTTGGAACGAACAGGACTTCTGCGCGTGGCCGCGATCGTAGAAGCGGACCCGCGTGGCGCTCAGGGTCTCGGCGGCGGAGTCGCGGAACTCACCGCGGGCGAAGCCGAACACGTCGCCAGGGCCAAGCAGCTCGACCACCTGGCGACGGCCGTCGGGCAGCAGCTTGTAAAGCATCACCGCGCCTTCGACGACCTGACAGACCGTCTGGGCCTGATCGCCCTCGAAGAAGATCGTTTCGTGCTGACCGTACCGGCAAACGCTCGCGGTCCGGATAACCGCTTCGTTGGCGTCCGGACCCGTATCCGAGCCACCGTGCGTGAAAACACCACACTCACCGAGTGGGGTCGCGCCTTGAAGCAGAGACCTGTCGATGACCGTGTTCATGCTTTCCTCCTCGCCCCGATCCGACTGGGTCAGCGGATCTGGATTCATAGGTAACAATTCACGGGAGGAAGGAATATTCGGTCGGCTACTTACGTGGATACCCGTAGGACCACAGGTGTCGTTGCGGCAGTACACGGTTGAGAATGCGGACGTTTCCCGGGCTCAGACCAGGTCGCGAATGGCGTCGGCCTCCACCGGCTTCCGAATCAGATGGGTCACCCCCAGACCTGCCAGCTGGGTATCGAGCTTGGCCTGCGACTGGCCGGTGACGATGACGATACGCATCTCCGGACGGTTGACGCGCAGCAGGCGTACGAGATCGGCGCCGCTCATACCGGGCAGCGACAGATCGATTACAACGGTATCGCCGGCTTCGGGCACCGGGGCCGACAGAAACGTCTCGGCGTCGACATAAGCCTGCGCGTCATGTCCGAACTCGTGAAGCATGAGCACAAGCGCATCCGCCACCGCCGAATCATCTTCGATCACGTGGAAGGTCAATCGTTCCTCCCTGACAGTCAGGGACAGACTTTCACCGCTGGCGCGCGGCGGCGCTTTGATACCTATCAAACCGTCTGGAAACCGCGTCTGGAGCAGGAGCGCCTGCGGGCCGCGGGCGCCTAGGGGCCGGCGAGCACGATGCGCATCAGGTCGGCGGTGTTGCGCGCGCCGAGTTTTTCCATGATGCGGGCCCGATGCACCTCGATGGTTCGCGGGCTGATACCGAGCGTGCGTCCGGCTTCCTTGTTGGTGGCACCGGCGGTGATCTCGCGCAACACGTCACGCTCGCGCGGGGTGAGCGTGTCGGGAAGCAGGTCCACCTCCGCCCCGTTTTCCACCGGGCGACGCCGCTCGGCGGCGACCGCCTCCTCGACCCGGCGCACCACCGTATTGGCATCGAAGGGCTTCTCGATGAAATCGAAGGCGCCATCCTTGATGGCGCGAACCGCCATCGGGATATCACCCTGTCCGCTGATGATGAAGACCGGCGCGGGGAAACCGGCCCCCTCGAGTTCCTTGAGAACGTCGAGACCAGACTTGCCGGGCATGTGGACGTCGAGCAGGACGCAATCCGGCGTACTCAAGCGGGCAGCCGCCAGGAAATCGCCGGCATTGGAAAAGACGCAAACCGAGTAGCCCTCAAGCGTGAAGACGACGGACAATGCATCGCGAACGGAGGGATCGTCGTCGACTATGTGGATCGTCTGCAGCGCCGTGGTCATGTCGTCGTCATTTGCCCGATGTGCTCGTTTCACCCGATTTTGCGCCGTCCGGAGATATGGCTGGCGAATTGGCGGGAAGCACAAGTGTAAAACGCGCGCCACGCCCCTCACCGCCTGGATCGACGGTCAAATCCCCGCCGTGACTTTGCGCGATCGACCGCGAAATCGCCAGCCCCAAGCCGACACCTCCCTTGGCGCCGGTGGCAAACGCACGAAACAGCTGCGGCACCATGTCGGGCGCCACCCCGGGCCCTGAATCTTCGACCGACAGGCCGACCGTCTCCTGCTGCGCGGTGACTTTCACCACGATTTCCTTGCGTTTCGAGGTGCCGACGGCCTCGATGGCGTTGCGCAGCAGATTGACGATGATCTGCTGGATCTGCACCGGATCGACTTCGACAGGCGGCAGATCATCGGCGATTCGGCGTTCTATCTTCACCTCGCGGGCCTTCGCACCGATCACGGTGAAGTCGATCGCCTCCAGAACAAGTGCACCCAGGTCGGCCGGCTGGCGGATCGATTCGCGTTTCTCGACGAAACGGCGCATGCGATGGATGATCTGGCCTGCGCGGTCGGCTTCCGACAGGGCTTTTCCAAGGATGTCGGAAATCTCCTTGGGAAGCGCCTCGGGGCCGGTCCGCTTGGAGGCCGCGCGCGTGACGGCTTGCAGGTAGAGCATCACGGCGGTCAGAGGCTGGTTCAATTCGTGCGCCAGCGCAGCGCCCATCTCGTCGACGGCATTGATACGCGCCATGCGCACCAGTTGGGCCTGCAGCGCGTCGAGACGCTCGGCGGCATCGAATTCGGGCCGCAGGTCGCGCAGGATGCCGATGAACTGGCGGCCGTCCGGCGTGGATGCATCGCCGACGGCAAGCTGCAGGGGGAAGACGGTGCCGTCCTTGTGCCGGCCTTTCACCTCACGGCCGATGCCGATGATCTTGGCCTCGCCCGTCTCGATGTAGTTGCGGAGGTACTGGTCATGCCGCGACGCATCGTGCGGTGGCATGAGAATCCTCAAGTTCTGGCCGTGTACCTCTTCGGCGGAGAAACCGAACAGATCCTCACAGGCCTGGTTGTACATGATGATGCGGCCGTATTGGTCGGCGACGATGATGCCGAAGACGGCGGTATCGAGCACGCTGGCGAGGCGCGCCTCCGACACGGTCGAGGGAAGGTCGGTTTCGGAGGTCATGAGCCTTTCGCGCCGCGCCGGAGCCAGTCGGCCAGGCGGTTCGCCGCTTCGGTGATGCTGTCGGCGCTGCGGGCAAAGCACAGCCGCATGAACCCGTCTCCTCCGGGTCCGAAGGCGGTTCCCGGGGCCAGCCCGACATTGGCTTCGTCTACAAGCCGCAGGCCGAGCTTTTCGACGTCCGGTTCGCCGTCGATGGAGAAGAACAGGTAGAACGCGCCGGCGGGACGGGCGAACCGGACCCGGCCGGTGGCGCCCAGGGTATCGCAGACGATGTCGCGGCCGCGCCGGGCGCGTTCGACCTGGTAGGCGACGAAGTCCTCGCCGCGCGACAGGCCGGCGATCGCGGCGCGCTGCATGAAGGCGGCGACGCCCGACGTCGAATACTGGATCAGGTTCTCGATCACCTGGCCGAGTTCGGCGGGCGCCTCGATCCAGCCGATGCGCCAGCCGGTCATCGCCCAGTTCTTTGAGAAGGTGTTGACGTAGAGCACCCTGTCGTCCGGCTCGGCCACGTCGTGGAAGGACGGCGCGCGGGGACCGTCGTAGTAGAACCGCTCGTAGACCTCGTCGGCGATGATCCAGATGCCCCTGCTGCGGGTGAATTCGAGGAGGGCGGCCATCTCGTCTTCCTCCATCACCCAGCCGGTCGGATTGCCCGGCGAGTTTATGAAGATCGCCCGCGTGTTCGGGCCGCAGGCGTCGGTCAGCCTGTTCAAATCGAGCTGCCAGCCGTTGTCGGTGAACGACATCGGCACGTGCACCGCGCGGGCGCCGCCGATTTCGGTGGCGGCGGCCGAATTGGGCCAGCACGGCGTCGGCACGATTACCTCGTCGCCGGCGCCGGCAACCATGCGCTTGGCGGTCTGGATCGCCTGCATGCCCGACCCGGTGATGAAGAAACGTTCGGGCGGGAACGGCCCGCCGTGCAGCCTGGTGCGGTAATCGGCGAGCGCCTGGCGCAGATCGGGGATGCCGCGCTGCCAAGTGTAAAAGGTCTCGCCGGCGGCAAGCGACCGCGTCGCCGCATCGCAGATGAAGTCCGGCGTCGGCAGGTCGCCCTCGCCGGCCCACAGCGGGATGATGCCCGGCCGGTCGCGGCCGTAGTTCATCACTTCGACGATGCCGCTTTCCGGCGCGAGCCGCGCCTCATCGCGCAGTGCGGAGAGCAGGGATGCTGGGTTCTGGCCGATATCGTTCATCGTGACATGTCACCGGGATTGTGTCGGGGCGCACGTTCGCCCGGTCCCCGGCGACATATCACATTGTTGCAGGCGGCGAGAAGGCCGTTATCGCCGCAGGTGAGCCGAGCTATTTCTTGGCCAGCAGATCGCGGATTTCCGTCAGCAGCGCCACCTCTTCAGGCGGAGCGGCCGGGGCTTCCTCTTTCTTTTCCTTCTCGAACTGCGCCTTCAGGCGATTGATCGCTTTGATCACCATGAACAACGCGAAGGCGACGATCAGGAAGCTGATCATCGAATTGATGAACAGGCCCCAGTTGATCGTGACGGCTCCGGCATCCTTGGCCACTTCCGGGCTGGGATAGGGGCCGTCGCCTTTCAGGACCGTCATGATGTTGGAGAAGTCGACACCCCCCAGGATCATGCCCACAGGCGGCATGATGATGTCGTTGACCAGCGACGTGACGATTGTGCCGAAGGCGCCGCCGATGACGATGCCGACGGCCATGTCGACGACATTGCCCTTGACCGCGAAATCGCGGAATTCACTCATAATGGACATTTCGATACCCCTCGCTTGCCGCCGATTCCTGCGACGCGCCAGTTCCGCATCTTGTCGGCGGCTTCCTCCTCAAGCGGCGCGCGCAATGATTGTAGACCCTTTGCCGGCGTTCCGATCAAGATAACGCTAGGAGACCAGCAGATCGCGGATCGCCTGATCCAGGGACCCCAATTCCTGCAGCGGGCCCTTCAAAAAATCGGCGCGGGGTTGCGTCCGGCGTCCGGTC
>CAJQNW010000387.1 GCA_905479765.1 uncultured Tepidamorphus sp.
GATGGGCGTCAGGCACTTGCCGTACATCTGGCAGACCGCGACGACGGCGGCGCGCGGCAGCAACACGTCGGGTTTGCCGTTCAGTTTGCCGTTCTGGTTCACGACGGGGTCGGAATTCTTGCGGCCCTTGGTCTTGGCGCCATTGATCCCGAACCATTGCTCGTCGCCCCAACCACCGGGGAAGACCGCGTTCGCGGCGCCGGTATCGCACGCGCCCGGGCAACCCGACCCGCACTTGTTGTTGCCGGTGATCGAGTGGAAGTCGGGATGCGGGTTGGCTTTCCACCATTCGTCACGCCACTCGAACAGGTAGCCGCCCGATGAGTAGTCGTGCTTGCTGTCGGGCGAAGCGTTGTCAGCCAGATGGCGTTTCGTGACCTTCCAGAAGCTGGCGATCCACTTGGCCTGGTCGGCAGCGGGCAGGTCATCGCCCTCCTTGACGCCCGAGTCCTCGAAGTACTTCGCGAGCCTTTTCGGCATGTCGTAGCGCTCGCCCTTGCCGGTCGGCATTTCGACGGCGATCGTCTTTTGGCGCTTGTACTCGGCCGCCGGGCCGTCGCCGCCCGAACCGGGTGGAGAAGTCAGGTTGTCGTGCGCCAGGCACTGGGCGGCCGGCGGGTTGTTCTTCCAGATGAAATTGGGCTCGACCCACTGGATCGGATAGTCCTCGCCGCGCACCTCGTGGGTGTTCGCCGGCACACCGAATTCGCCATAAAGCAGCGGCTTCGCGCAGGACGGGGTGTCGCGGTCGCCCTCGCAATTCACGATGGCATCGCTGAACCGGGAGAACAGGTTCCCGGGCGGCTCCGGGTTGGAATAGGGATTGAAGCCCCAGGCATCGAGCTCGTAGACCGCCGGGCCGCGCTTGCCGAGGAATTGTCCGGTCTTAATCTCCAGATTGAAGTCGGCCGTATCGTGGAACGTCATCATCGTCAGCTTGTCGGGCGCACTCGCCTTCACCAGAGCGTGCAGGTCGTTGAGGGTCTCCCAGAAAGCCGACGTCGTGGTAGTCAATGGCGTGTCGATCTCGTTGCCGATGACGAAGCCCATTACAGCAGGGTGGTTGCCATATTTCCTGGCGAGCCACTGCGCCGTGTATCGATAATACTGGCGGAGATTCTCACGCCGCTCTTCTGAAACGTTCGGGTCGACGAGAGGTAGCGGCAATGAAATGCCGATCCACACATAGATCGGTTTCTTTCCGTCGTTCCAGAGCATGTCGAGAAACGGCATATGGGTGGGGTGCTGGAAGGCCAGGGCTCCCCCATCCTCTGGAAAGCAGAACTGCTGGTTGTTTTCATCGGAACGCTTCGCCGAGAAATCCAGCATTTTCCAGAAATGAGCGACGCCATCCGGATAATTGCCTGGAACCTGCTGATTGAAGCCCGGTTCCCATTTCCACAATCCGTAAGTACGAATCGAATTGACACCCATGGCCCGGAGCAGCTCCACATCGCGCTCCCACAGCGACGACCATAAGTCGTTGTCATTTGTGTAGAAAAGGTCGTTGAACGGGCTGAAATCGCCGGAGCCGCCAATCTGGGTCGGCTCATAGTTCACTCCCTCCGCGATGAACTGACGCGCGCCGCCGCCGTTGACGCTGAGCTTGATTTCCAGCCCGTTCGTCGACCAGGACGTCTGACCGCCGGCGTAGGAAATCGCCGGATCCGACGGATACGTTCCGGTGTCGGAAGGAAAGATGCCGGGATTGTTGGCGTTGCCGGTGCAATCGGGATAGACGGCGAACGCCCCGGTGGCGGTAGCCAGGACCGAGAGGCCCGCGACGGCGATTGTTTTAATTCCTTGCATAGACCCACTATCCCTGTTGCCTGTCATTCCAGTCTGAACCGCCGCATCACCTCTGACAACAGAAGCGGGATACAATTGCAGCCCGTTTTCTCCGTAAGGTGAGTCGGCCCGCAGGTCACCGGCAAGCATTGCCCAACCCGGTGCCCTTCCTATATGCGGGACGTCCCGAAACCCCGGGATCAATGTCCGGGGCACCCTGGAAACACTATGTCCAACGCACAGCTTCCGCCACCGCCCGACACGCTTGCGCCCTTCGTATGGCTGTTCTTCCGCTTCGACGGGCGCATCAGCCGGCAGGTCTACTGGCTGTCGATATTCTTCCTGTGGAGCGTTCTGTTCGTGATCGTCGGCGCGATGGTCGCCGCGATGGGGGAGGAGAGGGCCTCCGAATTCGCGCTCATTCTGGGGCTCGCGTCGCTGTGGCTGGAGATGGCAGTTCTCGTCAAACGCCAACGCGACCGCGGTTTGCCCTGGTACTGGTGCCTGCTCGCCTTCGTGCCTGTCGCCGGGCTGGTGTGGATGATCGCGATGGGCGTGGCGCCGGGCAATCCCGGACCCAACGCCTTCGGCGAACGGGCCGATACCCCTCCCGCCTGACGCACTCTTGAACGCTATTCCCCGGCCAGCAGGCGCGGGCCGTCCGGCTTGTCCGCCTCGACCTTAGCATCGGCATTGGATGGGCCGTTGTCGTCCACCAAGTCGAGCTGCCCGATCTTATCGCCGCGCTTGATGATCTTGTCGGTCGAGGTAAGGATCTGCTCGATATCCTTTCCGGCCTGGCCATGATGCGTCTGCAGCTTCATGACCCGCTCCTGCAGCCTGCGCACATCGTCGGAGAGATGCGTCACTTCCTTGTGGATCAGGTGGGCCTGCTCGCGCATCCGCGCGTCGCGCAGGATCGACTGCATCACCTGGATCGACAGCATCAGCATCGACGGGCCGACGATGATGATGCGGGCGCGGTGGGCCTTCTGGATGACGTCTTCGAAATGCTCGTGCAGGTCGGCGTAGATCGATTCAGAGGGCAAAAACAGGATGGCGAGATCCTGGGTCTCGCCCGGCACGAAGTAGCGCTCGCGGATGTCGGTGATGTGCTTGACGACGTCGGTGCGCAGGCGCTGGGCGGCAGTCTTCCGGGCCTCCTCGCCCTCGGCCTCGTGATAGGCGCCGAAGGCTTCCAGCGGAAACTTGGCATCGATGACCAGCACCGCTTCGGTGTTGGGGAAGCGGACGATGCAGTCGGGCCGCCTGCCGTTCGACAGCGTCACCTGGAACTCGTAGGAACCGGCCGGCAGGCCGTCGCGGACGATCGCTTCCATGCGGCCCTGGCCGAAGGCGCCGCGGGTCTGCTTGTTGGCGAGGATCTGGTTGAGGCCGACGACCTCCTTCGACAGGTCCGTGATGTTCTTCTGGGCACGGTCGATGACGGCAAGCCGCTCGTTCAGCTTGGTCAGGCTGTCGTGGGTGGCGCGCGTCTGGGTCTCGACCGACTGGCCAAGCCGGTGGCCGAACTTGTCGAGGCGCTCGTTAAGGCCGCGCGCCAGATCGGCATGGCGGGTGCCGAACACCTCCGCCATCGTCTGCAGGCGGCCGGTCAGCTCGGCCTGCGTGCGGCTCATCTCGGCCTGGGCGCGGGCCATCTCAGTGAGATGATGCTCGGCCTCCAGCCGGCGGCGCTCCTCTTCCGGGCTCGGCCGGCCGGAGCGCATGACGCCGATCAGGATGGCAAGCAGAAACACGAACAACAGCGCGGCAGCGGCAATCATGCCCTCGCCGACGGTAAACAGGCGGCCTGCGATTTCGATCAAAGGTTGGTCCATCCGGACAAGTCTAGTCGATTCTGCCCGCATTGCGAGACCAAAACGCGAACATTTGTGCTTCAGCCTATGCACGCCGGCAAACGCGGCGCGTTGACCAGGGCGAGGCTTTCTCCTATCTGATCGCCATGAGCATTCGCGATATCGTCATCCTGCCCGATCCCGTCCTCAAGGAGGTCTGCGCGCCCGTCGCAGCCGTCGACGACGAGGTGCGCGCCCTTCTGGACGACATGCTGGAGACCATGTACGACGCGCCCGGCATCGGACTTGCGGCGATCCAGATCGGCATAAAGAAGCGCATCGTCGTCATCGACGTTTCGAAGGACGAAGACGAAAAGGCGCCGATCTGCCTGATCAATCCCGAGATCACCTGGACGTCGGAAGACACCTCGACCTACGAGGAAGGCTGCCTCTCGATCCCCGAGTACTACGAGGAGGTCGAGCGGCCGGCGGCGTGCAAGGTGACGTTTCTCGACCGTGACGGCAAGGAGCAGGCGCTCGACTGCGACGGCCTGCTGGCGACCTGCGTGCAGCATGAAATCGACCACCTGAACGGCGTCCTGTTCATCGACCACATCTCGAGGCTGAAGCGCGACCGGGTGATCAAGAAATTCGCGAAGGCGGCCAAGCGCGGCGAAATGCCCGAGTTCAAAAGCCGCCGGGGCAACGAGCCGGCGACAGAACGGCCCCTGGCCGAATGATCGCCGCGCGTTCGATCCTTAAACGAAATCCAGAGCCAGGCGCCCGATGACCCTGCGCATCGTCTTCATGGGCACGCCCGACTTCGCGGTGCCGACGCTGACCGAGATCGTCGGCGCGGGGCACGAGGTCGTCGCCGTCTATTCGCAGCCGCCGCGCCGGGCCGGCCGTGGCATGGCCGAACGCAAGAGCCCGGTGCACGAGGCGGCCGAGCGGTTCGCGCTGCCCGTGCTGACGCCGAAGGCTCTCAGGGACGCCGACGCACAAGCCGTCTTCGCCGGCCACGAGGCCGATGCGGCCGTAGTGGTCGCTTACGGGCTGATCCTTCCGGAACCGGTGCTGGACGCGCCGACGCATGGCTGCTTCAACCTGCATGCCTCGCTGTTGCCGCGCTGGCGGGGTGCGGCACCCGTCCAGCGCGCGATCATGGCCGGTGACAGCGAAACCGGTGTCGCCGTCATGCGCATGGCCGAAGGGCTGGATACCGGGCCGGTGTGCATTGAGGAGCGGATTGCGATCGGTCCAGACATGACCGCCGGTGCTTTGCACGACCAGTTGGCGGCAATCGGGGCGGGGCTGATGGTCCGCGCGCTCGCCGCGCTGTCGCGCGACAGTCTCGATTGCCGCGCGCAGTCCGACGACGGCGTCACCTACGCCAGGAAGGTCGACAAGGGCGAAACCCGCGTCGACTGGTCGCAGCCGGCGCGGGCGGTGCACGATCATATCCGCGGCCTGTCGCCGTTTCCCGGCGCCTGGTTCGATCTCGGTGGCGAGCGAATCAAGGTGCTCGGATCGCAGCATGTCGATCAGGCGGTCTCGGCGTCGCCGGGAACACTGATCGACGAGGACGGTCTGGTCGCCTGCGCGGATGGCGCGATACGCCTCGTCGGTATCCAGCGCCCGGGAAAGCAGCAGATGAGCTATGCGGAATTCGCACGCGGGGCGCGGCTCAAACCGGGTATAGTGTTCTCGTAATTTGGCTTATGGTTCCGAGGACAGATACGCATGTCTTCCGACGTCTCTTCAAACGACAATCCGGATGACGTAACCATCCGACCCGACACCCGAGACGACTACCCGGCGATCCACAATCTGGTCGCCACGGCCTTCGACAGCGAGCTCGAGGCGAAGCTGATCGACCGTCTGCGGTCGGATGGCGATCTGGTGCTGTCGCTGGTTGCCGAACGAAACGGAAAGATCATCGGGTACGCCGGCTTTTCGCGCCTGACCATCAAGGACCGCGAGCTACGGGCAACGGCGCTGGCGCCAGTCGCCGTGTCGCGATGCCACCGCAGGCGCGGCATCGCCGCGGCGCTGGTGCGCGAGGGTATCCACGAACTGGAACTGGCCGGCGAGGATCTGATCTTCGTGCTCGGCGATCCGGCCTATTACGCGCGCTTCGGCTTCGACGGGCGTGTCGCCAGGCAGTTCTGCGCCCAGTGGTCCGGCCCGGCCTTCTTGGCACTTGCGCTGGAACGCAGTCCCAAGGCGGCGAACCGTCCGCTGGTCGTCTATCCGCCCGCGTTCGAAGCGTTCGGGTAAATCCCGCGCTAGTGAGCGCGGCGCAGGTCGTCGCGGATGTCGAGAACCCGGTACAGGGCGTGCGCGATCGGCAGGAACCAGGGCCGGCCGAAATGCCAGAACCGGGTCGGAAACTCCGTCTTCATGAAGGCAGTCTCGGCGTCCTTGTGGCCAAGCATGGCGAGCGCGACCTTGTGGCCGAGATAGGGAGCCATGGCGTTGCCGCTGCCCGAAAAGCCCATCGCGTGCCACATCCCGTCCATGCGCCCGACATGCGGCAACATGGCGAAGGTAAATCCAAGCCGGCCATTCCAGCTGTGGGTGATGTCGATGCCGTCCAGCACTGGGAAAATCTCGGTCATCAGGCCCCGGATGGTCCTTGTCGCCGTTTCCTGAGAGACCTGATGCATGGCTGCGCGGGCCCCGAAGACCAGCCGTTTGCCGTCCGGTGACAGGCGGTAATAACAATGCCGGTTGCGGGTCTCCACGATCATGCGCCGGCCCGGCATGATCGTCCGGATCAGCTCCTCGGGCAGCTCCGCGGTCACGGCGACGTAGCTCGAAACCGGGATAATACGGCGCATCAGCGGGCGGAAACTCTGGCGAGTGTAGCCGTTGGTGGCCATCAGCACGTCGCCGGCCATCACCGGGCCGCGCGGGGTTTCGACGCGATAGCCGGATCCGGATCCGATTACCTTCTCGACCGGTGTGGGCGCGGAGACGACAGCGCCAGCCCGGCGCGCGGCATCCAGAACGCCCCGGTGGTATTTCGCCGGATGCAGGCCGCCGTGATCATGCAGGAGCAGGCCGCCGGAGTAAAAATCCGTACCGATTTCCCGGCGCTGTTCGGCACGCGGCACCATCTCGACGTTGATCGGGATGATCCTGGCAAGCCGCTCCATGTTCCGGGCGGTCTCCTCATAAACCGCCGGACTGCGCTGACCGCTGAACCGGCCGTGGGTATGGAAGTCGCAGTCGATGGCTTCTTCGGCGATCAATCCCTTGGCGAAGGCAAGCGAGTCGCAATGGGCCTCGCGCAGCAGCGCATGGGCCGTTTCGGTGCCATAGCAGGCGGTCAGTTCATCGATGGACAGGCGATGGCCGCCGCCGACCATGCCGCCGTTGCGCGTGCTGCCGCCGAAGCCCGGCGTCTCGGCATCGAGCAGCAGCACCGAGGCGCCGTTCTTCGCCAGGGTTCGGGCCGCCGAGGCGCCGGTCAAGCCGGCACCGACCACGACCACGTCGACCTTGGCCGGCAGTTCGGCGGGCATGTCCGCTTCAGCCGAAGCGCCGGGCAAGCAGGCGTCCCACCAGTACGGATCGGATTTCGGCGACATCCAGGGTCCTCATTCGACGCAGGCGTTTCAGCTACGATCCAATAATCCGTGGCAGCCGGCAACACCGATCGCCTTGATCTCCATCATAGCCGAAAAACAGGCAATCAGATTTGCGGGGCAGCCCTGGGCTTGTCGAAATGGCCACGGCTCTGCAGCCACCACAGGAGGAGGAGGCCGGGAATGGCGGCAACGGCGGTGATAGCAAAGAAGGTCACCCAGCCGAAGGCTTCGACCGCATAGCCGGCATTGGCCGCGAGAACCGTGCGGCCGACGGCGGCGAGCGCCGTCAGGAGTGCGAACTGGGTGGCCGTGTGGCGGGCGTCGTTGCAGAGCGCCGAGATGTAGGCGACGAAGATCACCGTGCCGATGCCGCCGGTGAAGTTCTCGACACCGATGGTGACCGCGAGCGCGGCATTGTTCACCCCGACGATCGCCTGCCAGCAGAAGACCAGGTTCGATCCCATCTGCAGGAGGCCCGCGAACCAGAGCATGGTGACCATCGGCACGGCGCGCAGCATGAGGCCGCCGGCGAACCCGCCGGCCAGTGCCGCGAACAGGCCGACGCCCTTGACGATGCCGGCATAGGCGAGCTTGTCGAAGCCGATCGAGATGACGAATGGCCCGGTCATCACGCCGGCAAACGCGTCGCAGAACTTGAAGAGCACCACGAACAGAAGGATCGCGATCGCGTCCTTGCGGGTCAGGAACTCGGCGAAGGCGTCGAAGGCGGTGCGGCCGACACGCAGGGCGGCGTTCTGGTCCTCAGCCATGCCTTCCGGCTCCGCCGGTTCGCGGCCCGCCAGTGCCGCGCCGATCCCGATCAGCACGAGGCCCGCCATTGCCGCATAGGCCCAGGACCAGCCTTGCACCGTGTCGAAGCCGTAGCCTTCGAGGATTGCGACGAGTGCCACGCAGCCGGCGGTCGCGATCAGCATGCCAATCCGGTAGGCGGAGACGAACCAGGCCATGCCGGCGGCCTGTTCCTCGACCTTGAGGCTCTCCACGCGAAAAGCGTCGATGACGATGTCCTGGGTAGCCGACGCCGCGGCAACGAGCACCGCGCCGAGCGCCACGAACCAGGGATCGATCACCGGATCGATGAAGCCGAGATAGACGATCGCGGCCATCAGCAGAAGCTGGGTGAAGACCAGCCAGCCACGCCGGCGTCCAAGCAGGCGGGACAGCACGGGAATGTGCGTCGCATCGACCAGCGGCGCCCAGAGGAACTTGATCGTGTAGGGCAGACCGACCAGCGAGAACAGGCCGATGGTGCCGAGATCGACGCCGACGTCGGTCATGCGGATGGCGAGCGTGGAGCCGGACAGGGCCAAAGGCAGGCCTGAGGAAAACCCCAGGAACAGGATAACCAGCACGCGCCGTTCCAGGAAAACGGCCAACGCGGCCACAAGCCGCTCGGGCAGCGGCCTGCGGGGTTCGATAGGGTCGGCGGTTGCTGAGGTATCGCTCGGCGGCATTTCCCGGTCTCGCTCGAATCAAAGCCTTCAACCTAGAGCCAGACCGCGGCGAGCGACAGGGGCGGGGCACACCAGAGCCGGACTCTGCGCGCCCCTATCACCACAGCCACTCATCCCCGTGAAAACGGGGATCGGTTAGCAATCTGGGAAATCGTGCCGCATTCGGGCGATTCCCGCTTTCGCGGGAATGAGCGGAAGATGGACAGGCCCGGTGTTCAATCGCCCGCATCCCTGCGTGTAGCGCAGAACGGCCCCGCAATTGACCTCCCTCAGGGGCCGGGTTAGAGCCATGGGGCATATTTTCCTGTCCAGAACAGCTGCCGGAGCCATGTCCCAGGACGTTGCCGAAGTCATCACTGCCACCGATCCCGTTGAGATCGCCCGTGCACTGATCCGCTGCCAGAGCGTGACGCCGGACGAAGGCGGCGCGCTCATCTTTCTGCGTGAATTGCTGACCGATGCCGGCTTCGAGGCGGAAATCGTACGGTTTTCCGAAGAGGGCACCGCCGATGTCGACAATCTGTTCGCGAAAATCGGGTCCGGGGCGCCGCACCTGACCTTTGCGGGCCATACCGACGTCGTGCCACCCGGCGAAGAATGCCGCTGGCAGCACCCCCCCTTTGCGGCCGAGATCGACGGTGACATGCTCTTTGGCCGCGGCGCCGTCGACATGAAGGGTGCTGTGGCCTGCTTCGCCGCCGCCGCGCTCGACTACCTCAGCGCCACCGGCGAACCCAAGGGCACGATTTCCTTCCTGATCACCGGCGACGAGGAAGGCGTGTCGATCAACGGCACGCGCAAACTGCTCGCCTGGGCCAAGGAGCGCGGCGAGACGTTCGACCACGCGCTCGTCGGCGAACCGACAAACCCGAACGCGCTTGGCGACATGATCAAGATCGGCCGGCGCGGCTCGCTCTCGGGCACCATCACGATCACCGGCAAGCAGGGCCATTCCGCCTATCCGCATCTGGCGAAGAACCCGATGCGCGGTCTTGCCAAAGTCATGCACGCCCTGCTCGACGAGCCGCTCGACACCGGCACCCACGAATTCGATCCCTCGACGCTGGAGGTCACCAGCGTCGATACCGGCAATCCGGCCTTCAATGTCATCCCGGCGGAGGTGACGATTCGCTTCAACAGCCGCTTCAACAACCTGCATACGGCCGAAAGCCTGCGGGCGCGGGTCGAGAAACAGGTTGAGACGGCGCTCGAATGTTCCGGCCTGACGGGCAGTATCGCATTCGAACCAAACGCCGCGGAGGCGTTCCTGACGGAGGCCGGCGACATCGCCGCTCTCTTGTCCGAGACGATCAAGGCGGAGACTGGGCTGACGCCAGCCCTGTCGACGACGGGCGGCACGTCGGACGCGCGCTACATCAAGGACTATTGCCCGGTGATCGAATTCGGCCTCGTCGGCCAGACCATGCACCAGATCGACGAGCGGGTCGACATCGCCGACCTCACCGCGTTGACCGCAATCTATCGCACCTTCCTGACACGTTATTTCGACCGGTTCGGTGACTGAGCCCTCATGCCGAGCACCCCATGCTGAGCGCTGAAGACGTCCAACGCGGCCTGACCGGGGCCTGGCGGCTGTTTCTGGGCAAGCGCGAGGCGGTGCGGCTGTTCGACACCACCTACACCGGCTTCTGGCGCTCGTTCCTGGCGGTGATCCTGGTATTGCCGATCTACGTTCTCTACATCGGCTCCGAACGGCGGATGATCCTTGCCGACCTCCCCCTGGAGGTTCCTTTCAACGAAATGTCGTTTGCCCTGACCCGCGTCATCGCACTCGCCATCGACTGGGTTGCGTTCCCGCTGGTGACCGCCCTGCTCGCCCGCCCGCTCGGTTTCGCCCACCACTACGTGCGGCTGATCGTGGCCTTCAACTGGGGCAGCCCGATCGTGTCGGGCATCGTGGCGCTGCCGGCGATCCTGTTTGCCTTCGGCATCTTTCCGCAAGGCGTGGCCTCGCTGCTTCTGTTCGCGGCCCTCGTTTTGACCATACGCTTCCGCTTCATCACGGCGCGGGCGGCACTCGACTGCGGCTTTTCGCTCGCCGCAGGGCTGGTGGCGCTGGAATTCCTGTTGTCGCTGGTGCTGGGAGAGGCGATCAGCCGGATCGCCGGGATCTAGAGACGTTTCGGAAGTCGTGGGGCGCCGCGCCTCAACCCGGGTAATCCACCTGAACCAGATAGAGCCCGTCCGGTGGCGCGACGGGTCCGCAGGCCTTGCGGTCTTTCGCCTCAAGCGCTGCCTTCAGGTCTTCTGACGTCCACTTGCCCTCGCCGACCTGCTTCAGCGAGCCGACGAACGAACGCACCTGATTGTGCAGAAAAGACCGCGCCGATACCTCCACCACGATCTCCTCGCCCTCGCGTCGGACGTCGAGCCGGTCGAGTGTCTTCACCGGCGAGGCCGACTGGCACTCGGTGGACCGGAAGGTGGTGAAGTCGTGATGGCCGACGAGCACCTGCCCGGCCTCGTGCATGGCCTCGGCGTCGAGCGCCTTCATCACTTGCCAGGCACGGCCGGCAGAAAGCGCCAGCGGCGCGCGGCGATTGACGATCACGAAGCGGTAGTGGCGCCTGATCGCGGAAAACCGCGCGTCGAAGTCGTCGCCGACCGCATCAACCGTCAGGATCGACACCGGCTCGGGCCTGAGATGCGCATTTATCGCATCGCGCACCGTGTCGGCTGGCCAGTCGCGGGCCAGATCGATATGGGAGACCTGGCCGAGCGCATGAACGCCGGCATCGGTGCGCCCGGCGCCGTTGACCGTGACCGCCTCGCCGCAGAAGGCCGTCACCGCCTCCTCGATCGCCTGCTGCACGGCGCGTCCGTTCGTCTGGCGCTGCCAGCCGACGAAGGGGGCGCCGTCATACTCGATCAGCAGGCGGTAGCGGGGCATCGACGGACCTCTGGTCCTCAGAACGGCGTGCGCGAGCGCATGGCGGCGGCCAGCGTGCCGTCGTCGAGATAGTCGAGTTCGCCGCCGACCGGAACGCCGTGGGCAAGCCGTGTGACCTTCACATCCGCGTCATGCAGCATGTCGGTGACGTAGTGCGCGGTGGTCTGCCCCTCGACGGTGGCATTGACGGCGAGGATCACCTCGGTGACGGCGGGGTCCTTGGCGCGGGCGACCAGTGGGGCGATGCTGAGGTCGTCCGGGCCGATGCCGTCGAGCGGCGACAGCGTGCCGCCGAGCACGTGATAGCGCCCGCGGGTCGCCTTGGCCCGTTCCAGCGCCCAAAGGTCGCTGACATCCTCGACAACACACAGCGTCGCCGGGTCGCGGCGCGGATCGACGCAGATCGCGCACGGGTCGGAGGTGTCGACGTTGCCGCAGGTCGCGCAGATGGTGATGTGCTCGGCAGCCGAATGCAGCGCATCGGCGAGCGGAACCAGCAGTTGTTCGCGCTTCTTGATCAGGTGCAGCACCGCGCGCCTGGCCGAGCGCGGCCCGAGACCGGGCAGGCGGGCGAGAAGCTGGATCAGCCGGTCAAGCTCGGGACTGGTCGCGGAGGTCATCATACCCGTTTGTTCTGTTTCGCCGATGCGAAAAAGCTCTCAATCATAGTCGCGTCAAGATTTATGTTCGAACGCGAAGCAGAGAAGCGCTTCATGAGGTGAGCAACTACCCTTCATTCCTGTAAAATGCACGCCACAGATCGGACGGAATCGGGGGTCTAAGGCATGACATACACACAGACGAAGACATTTATGGCCCGCATCGTTGGGTGGGCGTTGTCGGTCCTGTTTTTTCTCTGGGCCGGCTTCAAATTTGTCATTGATTGGATTGGGCGCTCCACGGCACCGGACGATTTCGAGCAAATTAAGGAGAAGCTTCCTCCTATCTTCGAATGGCTCTACCAGACTCCTTGGTATGTTCCAGCCGCGTTAGCCACCATTCTTTCTATAGCTGTTATTTGGCTCAATCGGCCATTCGTGCGCGTCTCCACTATTTCATATGATGAAGCAAAGCAGCGCGGCATCGAAATTCCCGACAACGTCGCGGGAGCAGAAAATAATGCTGCAGGTGCACATTTACGTCTCTTCTTTCGGGACGGCGATGCGACACCTGAATTAATCGCCGGGGAAAATGTCTTTCGGTATTATTCATTGACGTGGATAAACAACGAAATAAAGGAGGACGGCAGCATTGTTCCTGTTTCGACAGTCACGGCACTTTGGGTGATGTACGATCACCCGGTGACAAAGCCAAATGTAAGAGTTCGCGCACCCATTGGTCTTAGGTACGAAATCAAAGACTCAGGGCCACGACATGCGATTGTACTTTTTCATCAATTGCCATCTAACGCGACCATTGAAGTCGAAACATATTAGCAAGCCCACTGTAGAGCTGTTCGGACTTACGAGCCCATCCCGTCCGTCCCCGCCGCCATTTCGGCGACGCTGCGCACCAGCAGGTCGATATCCTGCTCCCGCGACAGGCGGTGGTCGCCGTCGTGGACGATCGACAGCGTGACGTCGTCGTGGGCAAGCCGCGCAACGAGCTCCAGCGACAGGCCGAGCGGCACGTCGGGATCGTCTCGGCCGTGCAGGATATGAACCGGGCAGCCGACCTGCAGCGTGGCGCGGTCCATGACGAGATAGTGGCGGCCGTCCTCGATCAGCGTCTTCGTGATCGGGTTGCCGGCGGGATCGTATTGCGAGGGCTCGACCCAGACGCCCTTGTCCATGATCTCGGCGCGGACCTCGCCGGGGAATTCCTCCCACATCAGCCGTTCGGTCATGTCGACGGCGGGCGCGAGCAGGACGAGGCCGGCGACCGGATTGCCGGCGGCGAAACTGCCGAGCGCGGTCAGCAGCGCCAGGTAGCCGCCCATGCTGGACCCGACGAGGACAGGCGGGGCATCGGTGTATTGCTCGATAACGGCCGAAGACTCGGCGAGCCAGCGGCTGATCGACCCATCCAGGAAATCGCCGCCGGATTTGCCGTGGCCCGAATAATCGAATCGCACGACGCCCTGGCCGGATTCGGCGGCCCACTGGTCCAGCGCCTCGGCCTTGGTACCGGCCATATCGGAGCGATAACCACCGAGCCAGATGATGTCGGGCGCCTTGCCGGTACGGCGCAACACGGCTATGCGGCGGGCCTCGCTGGCCTCGCCAACCTCGATATCGATGCGTTCGGCCTCTGACACGCTCTCGTCTCCCCTGACTTGATGGGCTAGGTAATGGCATGGACCGCGCCGAGGAAAAACCCCTGGTCATGCCCGAACCGAACCACCTGCCCGACCTGAGCGGCGTCACGGTACTGCAGATCGTACCTTCGCTCGAGGCCGGCGGCGCCGAACGCACCGCCGTCGACGTCGCCGCCGCGCTGGTAAAGGCCGGCGCCCGGGCACTGGTAGCGACAACCGGCGGCCGGCTGGTGGGTGAGTTGGATGCGGCCGGCGGCGTCTGGGTGCCGTTTCCCGCCGCCACCAAGAACCCGGTCGAGATCCTCTGGAACGCCGAGCGGCTGCGGCGGCTTTCAGTGCGCGAGGGCGTCACGCTTATCCATGCGCGCAGCCGGGCGCCGGCGTGGAGCGGGCTGCTGGCCGCCCGGCGCCTGGGCGTCCCCTTCGTCACCACCTATCATGGCGCCTACAAGAAGGGCGGGTGGCTGAAGACCTGGTACAATTCGGTGATGGTGCGCGGCGATGCCGTGATCGCCAATTCCCGCTTCACCGCCGACCAGATGATCGAAGCCCGTCACGCGCAGGCGCG
>CAJQNW010000388.1 GCA_905479765.1 uncultured Tepidamorphus sp.
CGCACATGTTCTGGGGACTGGTGGCGAGTTTCTGGATCGGCAACGTCATGCTCGTCGCGCTCAACATCCCCCTGATCGGTCTGTGGGTGCGCATCCTCGCTATCCCCCGGCAGGTTCTCTATCCGGCCATCCTCTTTTTCATCTGTGTCGGCGTCTACAGCGTCCACAACAATCCGTTCGACATTTTCGTCGCCCTCGGCTTCGGGATTGTCGGTTACCTGATGAACGCGTTCGGCTACCCGGCGGCACCCGTCCTCCTGGGATTTATCCTTGGACCTCTCGTAGAAGAAAATTTCCGGCGCGCGCTGTTCATCTCGAACGGGGACTTCGGCATCTTCGTGCGGTCGCCTCTGAGCATCATCTGCCTGCTGGCCGCCCTGCTTGTCGTCGTCCTGCCCATCGTGAAGGTTCTGCGAGAAAAGCCGACACAAAAACCGGATTTTGTCACCGACGAATAGCATCTGGCCGATTGCCGTCAGCGGCGGCGCGTCGCCGCCTCCTGGACGCTGCGTGAAATATCGTCGGCGGTGGTCCGCAGCAGCGAAACGAGTTTGCCGACCCGTTGCGCCGGGATTCTCCTGGTGATTGCGATCGTGCTGATCGCAGCGATCGGCGTGCCGGCGACCGAAACGACCGGGACGGATACCGCGCGGGTGTTTTTGACCAGCGCCGCTTCCACGTAGACATAGCCGCGCTGGCGGGCCTGCTCGACCCGCTCCTCGACGAGCCGTTTGGGCACGTTGAAATCGCCGAAGCGTTCGGCGTTGGCGTCTATGATGTGTTGCGTCTTCTCGGGATCGAGGCGCGACAGGATCGCTATGCCGTTGACGCTGACGCCGAGCGGACGGCGTGAGCCGATATCGATGGAAATGACCTGGATCGGGTATGAGCCGATGCGCCTGTCCGCGCACACCGTCTCGCGCCCGGAGGCAATCGACATGAAGACCGCGTCCCCCACCTCGGTACACAGCCGCTCCAGAAACGGGCTCGCAACAGAGCGCAGCTCGCGCAAGCCGGTCGACAGGCCGAGCAACGTCAGCTCCGGGCCGATGACATAGCGTTTGCCCTCCAGCGAGCGAAGCACCGCGCCCTCGCTCTCCAGAGCCCGCAGCATGCGATGCACCGTGGGCTGCGCCAGACCCGTATGGGCGACAACATCCGAAAGCCGGGCGCCAAGCTTGCCGGTTCCGGCGACGAACCGCAGGATGGCGAAGGCCCGTTCGATAGCCTGGGCGCCACTCGACCCCCGTGCCGTTTTCGAGAGTTGTGTCGTCAGGTGGTCGTTAAGATCGGACATCGCACCAAGGGTTACCCGAAACCGCGCCCAAGCCATGGAATGGCAGATAATCGCTGTTCTAACCACTTCGGCATTGTATGGCTGCCGGGAGCATAGACCGCCACAATCGGCGCAGACGCTCAGATCGGCAAGCCATCGAGCGATTTTTCGCCATCGATGATCAGGCGTTGTCCCGTAACGTACGGCGCGGCCGCGGCGCTGAACGCCGCGGCGATGTCGGATTTCCAGGGCAGGGCCTTTGACGTCGTCTTCGACGAGACGGTCAACAGGTCAGGCGAGGGACCGGACGGTCCGTGAAGAGGTCGTCAGTGGCAGGTACCGCGTTCTCAGATAACGCCGGCGAGCATGCCGACGCCGGCCGCGGTGATGAGGCTTCCGACCAATCCGGCACCGACGGTGCCGTAGGTCGAACCCAGGCGGTGAATGGATGCTCCCAGCGCCATGCCGGCTGCGTGGAGCAGGGCGGTGGCGAGAACGAAGCCGAGCATGTAACCGGCGACGTCCGCGCCGACCGGCATCTCCGAACCGTGCGCGTGGCCGTGGAAGACGGCGAACATGGCCGCTGCGGCGATCGCGAGGCTGGCGGGAATGCGGCTTTTGAACACGATCAGGCCTCCAACGGCGACAACCGACAGAGCGATTCCGAACTCAACCGCCGGTATGGCGATACCCGCCCATCCCAATGCGCCGCCCAGCACCATCACGGCCAGGAAGGACAAGGGCACGAGAACCGTCGAACGGCCGCCGAGGGTAACGGCCAACAGCCCGATGGCCGCCATTACCAGGACGTGATCGAAGCCGCCGATCGGATGCGCGAATCCCGCGGCGAGGCCGAACGTTCCGCCGATCCCGGGGTGGGCCATGGCCATTCCGGGGATCAGCACAATCAGTGTCGCCAGTAGCAGCTTGTTCATCGGGTTTCTCCTTTACGAGTTACCGCCGATCATCCACCTGCCGTCAGGCTCGGCAATCTCCCTAAACGGGGAGGATCATCCCGCCGCCGATGCGGCGCACGGTGCCCTCCTACCCGGACAGGTAGGTGTTCATACCGGGGCGGCGCCTGTCTTAATCGAAGCCTGTACGACGCTGTTCGGGCACGCCGCCCGGACCGGCTCAGCCCCCAGAGCGGGCGGTACAGCCAAAGGCACGGAGTAGGAGGCATCCACCAATGCATCTGACATTACGCGAAGAGGAACGGATACAGATCTGGGCGGCTGCCGAGATGTCGAGGCGACGCCTCCAGAACGGCGTGCGGCTGAACTATCCCGAAACGGTGGCCCTCCTGTCCGACGAGATCCTCGAGCGGGCCCGTGAAGGCAACATTCCGATGTTGACCGACATGATGGAATACGGCGCGACCATCCTGAAGCGGGAACACGTGATGGAAGGTGTCCCCGACATGCTGACCATCCTTCAGGTGGAGGCCGTGTTCCCGGACGGGACCAAGCTGGTCACCGTCATGAATCCGATCCGAGACTGAATTCCCAGACAGCGCAGGAGCAATTCCATGGCCGAGAAGTGGTCACGTCCGCCAATCCCCGAATCCGTGCTGCCGTCTGAGGCCTTCGCAGTCGGCGAACCCGGCAAGTGCGGGCATATCGACTTCGCCGATGGCGATATCGAGATCAATGCCGGGCGCAGGTCGATCGAGCTTGTCATGATCAACACCGGCGACCGGCCGATCCAGATCGGTGCGCATTACCATCTCGCCGAGTGCAACCGCGCGATGGCCTTCGACCGCGAGGCGGCGTTCGGCATGCACCTCGATATCCCCAGCGGCAGCGCGGTGCGCTTCGAGCCCGGCCAGAGCCGGAAGGTCCAGCTGACCGGCTTCGTCGGGCGCGAGGTCGCCTACGGCATGAACAACATGACCAACGGAACAACGCGCTCCGAGATCATCAAGGAGCAGACCATGCAGCGGCTTCGCGCCGCCGGGTTCTGCTTCGAGGGCGAGCGTTTCGAGTCGCGCACGCGCGCCGACGCGCGCTTCGCCGCGGTGGAGCCAGCAGACAGCCAGGACGGGTCGAAGTCATGAGCATCAAGATCACGCGCCCGGACTATGCCGCGCAGTACGGCCCGACGACCGGAGACAAGATCCACCTCGCCGATACCGGCCTGGTGGCCGAAATCGAACAGGACCTCACGACCTACGGCGACGAGCTCGTCTTCGGCGGCGGCAAGACCATCCGCGACGGGATGGGGCAGGCGTCGAAGTGGAAATCCAGCGACGGCGCGCTCGACCTCGTGGTCACCAACGCGGTGATCATGGACCCGGTGCTCGGCGTCATCAAGGCCGACATCGGCATCAAGGACGGGTTCATCGTCGGCATCGGCAAGGCCGGCAATCCCGATACGATGAACATCACGCCGGGCCTGATCGTGGCGCCGGCAACCGACATCCTGTCGGTCGAAGGCATGATCGTCACGCCGGGCTTCGTCGACATCCATCCGCACTTCGATTCCGTGCAGCAGCTCTACGAATACCAGTCCGCCGGCTTCACGACCGTGATCGGCGGCGGCTCCGGGCCGAAGACCGTCGGCATCGAGTGCCCCGGCGTGTTCAACCTGCATCGCATGCTCGAGGCGATGTCCGAGATACCGCTGAACTTTGGGAATTTCGGCAAGGGCAACGCGGCGACCAAGGGCGCGCTGGAGGAGCAGGTGGTGCTGGGCGGCGCGACCGGCCTGAAGATCCACGAGGACTGGTCGTCCTCGCCGGCGGCGATCGAGAGCTGCATGGATCTCGCCGACGAGCTGGACTTCCAGGTGCAGGTCCACGCCGACACGCTGAACGAAACCGGCTACTACGAAGACACGATCGCCGCGATCAACGGCCGGGTCATGCATATCTATCACGCCGAAGGCGCGGGCGGCGGCAACGCGCCGGACATCATGCGCTGCGTGATGGAGCCGAACTGCCTGCCGAGCTCCACCAATCCGACGAACCCGTTCTCGATCAACACGTACGACGAAGAAATCGACATGCTGATCACCTGCCACAACCTGAACAAGGCCGTTCCGACGGACATGGCCTTCATTCAGGGGCGGGCGCGGGCGGAGACGATGCGCGCCGAAGACGTGCTGCACGACATGGGCGCGATCAGCATGATCGGCTCCGACAGCCAGGGCGTCGGCCGTGCCGCGGAAAGC
>CAJQNW010000389.1 GCA_905479765.1 uncultured Tepidamorphus sp.
TTTGGAATAATTTCTCTACCTCGCCAATGCTGTTGCTTCCCCCAAATTTTTATGTCGCCACGGCTCGCCATTTCCCGAATCTCTTGAGCTACGTGCATATCACCCCATTCTGCCAGCGTTTCCGATTGCCCCCTCGCCGCCAAACGGTTCCATGCTTCATCGATGACGACCTTCAGCGGCATCTCATGCGGTCTGGATAAGCGCCAATCGCGATAGCGCAGTGTGGCCCACACACCGAACGCAATAGGCAGGCCGATCTGGACAACCCACGTGACCGACGATTGCAGCCATTGCGGTAAGGATTGCCATGTGTCGGAAAACTCGCCAGCGCCTAACAAGAAGCCAAACCCGTCAGCAACGCGAAACGCCAGCGCCAATGGCCCCCACGTAAATCGCAATAACACGCTTGCGCCTTGTTTAATGTTGGAGAGCACTTTGCGAATGCCTTCCTACCCCGACTCGTCATATCAACGAGCCCCCACAGGGTAGCGAAAAAATCGCCCATACGTCGAGGGTATATACCCGATATTAACCATTGCCGAACACAACAAGAACATGTATGTATGTTCTTGATTTGTACCCTATTTAGCGCCACGATGGCCTGGCGCCACGAGCGGCAACGGAGAGCGCACCATGTTGACGAAAAAGCAGTACGAGCTGCTGATGTTCATCCATGAACGTCTGAAGGAGTCGGGCGTGCCTCCGTCCTTCGACGAGATGAAGGAAGCGCTCGATCTGCGCTCGAAGTCCGGCATCCACCGCCTGATCACGGCGCTGGAAGAACGCGGCTTCATCCGCCGGCTGCCGCATAGGGCGCGCGCGCTGGAGATCCTGCGACTGCCTGAATCGGTAGCCCCGGGTCTTGCGGCGCGCGGCCGCGGCTTCGCGCCCAGCGTCATCGAAGGCAGTCTCGGCAAGGCGCCGCCTCCGCCTGCTCCGGTCGCCAACGACGAACCGGTCGATCACGGCCAGTCGGCCACGATCCCGGTGATGGGGCGGATCGCCGCCGGCACGCCGATCTCGGCTATCCAGGCACACAGCCACTCGATCCAGGTGCCGGCCGACATGCTGGCGCGCGGCGAACATTTCGCGCTCGAGGTTCGCGGCGATTCGATGGTCGACGCCGGCATTCTCGACGGCGACACCGTGCTGATCCGCAAGACCGACACCGCCGAAACCGGCGACATCGTGGTGGCGCTCATCGATGCCGAAGAGGCGACCCTCAAGCGCCTGCGCCGCAAGGGCGCCTCGATCGCGCTGGAAGCTGCCAACCCAGCCTATGAGACGAGAATCTTCGGCCCCGACCGGGTCGACATCCAGGGCCGGCTGGTCGGGCTGATCCGGCAGTATTAGAGGCTGGTACCCGTTGCGAGTCGACGCGGGTCGCGGCTAACGGTTCCGGCGGGTCCAGGGCCGGTCACCGGAATGGGCCGCGGCGGTATCGATCCGCAATCCCCCGGCGATGCGCGTCAATGTCATGGCGCCGGAGCGCACGGCATCGCCCGGTCCGATTACGGTTGGCCTGCCCGTTTGGCCGCGGCACCAGTCAGGCGGGACGAGTGGCGTGACGATCACGTCCGCCCAGCCGCAATCCTCAGAAAATGCCATCGGATCAATCACATACGACACACGCAGGTTTTCAGTGCCGGCAACGCAGGCACGCTTGTCGCATCTTGACCGTTCGCCGCCCGTGGGGTCGGGGATGACACCAGCGGCGCGCTGCCAGACCTCGACCTCGTAGTCCGATCCCGCGCGCGGCAGGAAGACGAGTCCCTCCCCGGTCCTGAGTGCGGCCATCCGCACGTCGCGGGAAACGAACAGGTCGGGCGGGCTGACCAGAACCGTCGCGGCGAGCCCCGCTGCGATTAAGGGCAGGCCCAGCAGCCGTATTCCTCCCCGCCACAGCGTCAGCCACAACCCGCCGCTAACGATGACCAGCAAAACCGCCATCGGCATCTGCGGCACCATCCGCACTGCCCCGTCCCAGCCGGAAACGGTCTGCGCCACCGACAGCACGCCCTCGATACCGAGTCCCATGACCGCGAGCGCGGGGCCTTCCAGTCCGAACGGCATGAGACAGACCGCCGCCAGCCCCGCAGGCATGACCAGCACGCTGACCAGCGGCATTGCGGCGACGTTGGCGACGAGCCCGTAGACCGCGACGCGGTTGAAATGAAAGGCGGCGAACGGCCCGGTGGCGAGCCCCGCGATCAGCGCTGTCAGCACGAGGCCGACACCGGCGCGCCAGATGAACCGCAGCCACGGCGGCGTCGCGCGTTCGGTCCTGTTTACGCTTGCAGCCCTGAGCGCCTCATAGGACGAAACGAGCGCCACAGTTGCGGCGAACGACATCTGGAAGCTCGCCGTCACCAGCGCTTCAGGCGTCATAACCAGCACGATCATCGCGGCAATCGCGACGTTGCGAAGCGTAATCGCCGGCCGGTCGAGCAGGACCGCGACCAGCATGATCGCCGCCATGATGAAGGCGCGTTGCGTGGCAATCGAAGCACCCGACAGCACCAGGTATCCCGCCCCGCCGGAAAGAGCGATGACCGCAGCCCATTTCTTGATCGGCTTGTGCAGCGCAAGCCCCGGCGACAGCGCGAACGCGGCCCGCGTGGCCCAGAATAACGTTCCAACGACAAGCATCATGTGCAGGCCGGAGATCGCCAGGATATGGGCAAGGCCCGAGGCCCTGAGGGCCTCCTTGTCTGTTTCGGGGATCGCGCCGCGCTCGCCGGTCACCAGGGCGGCGGCGACTGTGCCAGCGGATCCGGGCACCGCTTCCTGGATGCGTTCGGCGATCGACAGCCGCAGCCGCTCGATCGCCGTGGCGAGGCCTGAGACATATCCGGGTGCCGTGCGCGCCTTCCTGCGTTCCGGCGGCGAGGTGATGAACCCGACCCCGCCGATACCCGCAAACCACGCCTGCCGCGCATAATCGAACCCTCCTGGCACAGCGGCATCCGGCGGAGGCAGCAGGACAGCGTTGAAACCTACCGTCTCGCCCGGCGCCGGCACGGCCCAGTTGCCCCTGAGCCATAGCGACACGGTGCGCGGCAGGTCCGTTTCGGGCAGCGAGCCGATACGCTCAGGCGCGACGAACAGCCGCGCAGCACCGTCTTCGCGATGCTCGACGCCCGCGACCCGGCCGGTCACGGGAACGGCGCGGCCAGTCTCCGCTATGACCGGCGCCGCAATCCAGCGGTTGCGCAGGCTAGCGTCCGTCAGGCCGAGTGACGCCAGAAACAGACCGAGGAAGGCGGCGCCCGACATTCGACCATAACCGGCTCGCAATGCGATAATGCCCGTGACGACGGTAACAAGCAGAACCGCGGTAAGCGCTGGCTCGCGCGGCAGCGAGAAATACAGCGCTATGCCGCAGCCGAAGGAAACCGGTACCCAAAGAAACAGCCGGTCTCGCTCCGCGTCCAGTCCGGCGGCGAGCGAAGTGACCCCGCTGAGTTTGCCCAGACGGCTTGCAATACGCGCTCGCTTCGGCGCAACGGCTCCCCTCCGATCGGTCACCGAAACCGACCGTTGCCAGCCGAATGTGGACGTGTCGTCGGTCAATTCGCGCCCCGTGCTCGCGTTAAACAACTACAGGAGGCGAAATCCCCTCTGGCCGTCACGAGCGATGCCCTCTCCGCTTCTATGTTCACCAGTGGCCGTGCTACACAGCGCCAATCCATTTTGGACTACCCATCCTAGACCGCACGAGAACCTGGCCGCCACCCGACATGTCATTAGCTCCCATCGTTACCCGTTTCGCCCCCTCGCCCACCGGCTTCCTGCATATCGGCGGCGCCCGTACCGCGCTGTTCAACTGGCTTTATGCCCGTGGCCACGGCGGCAAAATGCTGCTGCGGATCGAGGATACCGATCGCGAGCGCTCCACCGACGACGCAGTCGCCGCGATCATCGACGGATTGAAATGGCTCGGTCTCGACTGGGACGGCGGCGTCGTCTCCCAGTACGAGCGCGCCGACCGGCATCGCGAGGTCGTGGACACGCTGCTTGCCGAAGGCAAGGCCTATCGCTGCTACGCAAGCCCGCAGGAACTCGCCGAGATGCGCGAAAAAGCGCGCGCCGAAGGCCGTCCGCCGCGCTATGACGGTCGCTGGCGCGACCGCGACCCGTCCGAGGCCCCCGAAGGCGTCAGGCCCGCGATACGCCTGAAGACACCCGTCGACGGCGAGACGGTGGTCGAGGACCACGTCCAGGGCCGGGTGGTATGGCAGAACAAGGACCTAGACGACCTGATCCTACTGCGTTCCGACGGTAACCCGACCTACATGCTGGCCGTCGTCGTCGACGATCACGACATGGGCGTCACCCACATCGTGCGCGGTGACGACCACCTCACCAATGCCGCCCGACAGACGCATATCTATCAGGCGATGGGCTGGCCGGTGCCGGAGATGGCGCACATCCCGCTCATCCACGGGCCGGACGGGGCCAAGCTTTCGAAGCGCCACGGTGCGCTTGGTGTCGAGGCTTACCGCGCCATGGGTTATCTGCCGCAGGCAATGCGCAACTATCTCGTCCGGCTGGGCTGGAGCCACGGCGACGACGAGATGATGTCGATGGAGCAGATGCTCGACTGGTTCGACCTCGACGCCATCGGCAAATCGGCGGCCCGCTTCGATTTTGCCAAATTGGAGAACCTGAACGGCCTCTACATGCGCCAGACGCCCGATGATGAGCTTTATTCGGTGTTTTTGGCAAATCTGGCCTATCTTCCCGGCGGGCGGGAATTCGAAGCGCGGCTCGATGACATCAGGTCAAGGCGCCTCGCCCAGGCCATGCCCGGATTGAAGGAGCGCGCAAAGAACCTCGTCGACCTGCTCGAAAGCGCCCAGTTCCTGGTCGAGGATCGTCCCCTGCAGATGCAGGAGAAAGCTCTGAAAATATTGGACGATTCGGCCCGGCAGACACTCGCTGAAGTCGCCGGCGTGCTCACCGACACCCCCGACTGGGATGCGGCAAGTCTGGAAGCTTCCGTCAAGGGCTTCGCCGAAGCCACCGAACGCAAGCTTGGATCGATTGCCCAGCCGCTGCGCGCCGCCT
Organism: uncultured Tepidamorphus sp.; assembly: GCA_905479765.1. Taxonomy (GTDB): domain Bacteria; phylum Pseudomonadota; class Alphaproteobacteria; order Rhizobiales; family Tepidamorphaceae; genus Microbaculum. Next base: position 5,071 of record CAJQNW010000389.1, read on the forward strand.
TGACGGGACGGGCGACATCGCCTGGAATCTTCGATGTCCTGGCCGTCCTTGGGCGCGAGGAAAGCCTTGCGCGCATTGAAGATCAGGCGTCTTGATCTGTAACGTTTCCGCTACATGTATCGATTAAGGTGCAATCCGTGGCGCTTGCCGACGCCGACCAAATCGGCTACCGAAGTCAGTTATATTCCTACCGAACCGCACACTTCCGACCGCCGGTACAAGTGCGTATTCCGGCGCAACGAGTCAACGCTGTGCGGAAGCCCGCCCACAGGACAGGAGCTGCCTGCCCATGAATGATGAAAACGCCAATATCGACACCAGCACCGCGACGCTCAAGCTCGGTGATACCGACTACGAGTTTCCGGTAAATCACGGCACGATCGGTCCGGATGTCGTCGACATCTCCCGTCTCTACGGAAGTGCCCACGCCTTCACCTACGATCCCGGCTTCACCTCAAC
>CAJQNW010000390.1 GCA_905479765.1 uncultured Tepidamorphus sp.
GCAGGGCGCGTATCTCGGCGGCGTCTTCTGGGCCGTCTATCACGGCCTGCCCGCCGGCGTCGCCGCGCTGATCGTCGCGTTGCAGCCGCTGCTCACCGCCTTCCTGGCCCGGCCGTTCCTCGGCGAGGTGATAACCCGGGCGCATTGGCTCGGCATCGCCATCGGTCTTGTCGGCCTGGCCCTCGTAATCGGGCCAAGGATAGAGCTGACCGGCGCCGGCATCACGCCGGTCACCATCGCCGCCGTGATCTTCGCCACCCTGTCGATCTCGCTCGGCTCGATCTACCAGAAGGCGCGCGCGGGCGGTGCCGGCCTGCGCGCCGGCACGGCCCTCCAATATGTCGGCGGCGCGCTCGTCGTCGGCCTCGGCGCGCTCGTCAGCGAGGAGTTCCGCATCGACTGGACGGCCGAGGTCACCTTCGCCATGGTCTGGCTGGTGCTGGTGCTCTCCATCGGCGCGATCCTGATCTACATGATCCTGATCCGCCGCGGCGCCGTGGCGAAACTTGCCACCCTCTTCTACATGGTCCCGCCGTTCACCGCGCTGACCGGCTGGCTGCTCTACGACGAGACGCTGACGCTGATACAGATCGCCGGCATGGCGGTGACGGTCGGCGGCGTCGCGATTGCCACGCGGGTGAAGGGGTAGCGTATTTTCCATTCAGTCTGATCGATCTGAACGGGAAATGCTCCAGGAAGTCGGCGAAACGCCGCCGGCCAGCGCTTCACGGTTCATTGTCAGCCGGCACAACAGGCTGGACAGCCAGACGAAACCGGCCGATGCCTGCCGGCTTCTCGCCGTCCGGCCCTTCTCAAGGTACCATGCCGTATCAATTGAGCCATCGTAACGCCGACGGGGGCTTTTTGGGGAAATGGTCATCCTGGCTACCTCCTGCGGAATAGGCTGACGCGAGACTGACAGGTCCGCGGGGCCGCCGCTTGAGGGAGACCTTGCGAAGGTCTTGTGATTTTCTGACTTTCCGCCCCCGGCAGGGTGATTCATCGAACCGGGAGGCACATCGAAAGGCGCGGAGCGGAATGAAGTTCCGATTCGGAGACTGCGAGATCGATACCGGTCAGCATCGATTGCTGGTGAACGGCGCCATCCGGGAGGTGGAGCCGCAGGTGTTCGACCTGCTGCGCCACATGGCTGAAAATCCGGGACGGCTCGTCGCGCACGACGAATTGATCGAGACGATCTGGCAAGGCCGCATCGTCTCCGACTCGGCAATCAGCGCACGCATCAGCGCGGCACGCTCTGCGGTCGGCGACGACGGGAGCAGACAAGCAATCATCAAAACCGTGCCGAAGCGCGGATTCCGGTTTGTCGCCGACGTCGATGTGCTGGACGAAACCGATGAAGCGACCGGCGCGGACACCGACACGACATCCCGAACGCGCCCTGGCGCCCGGCAACGGGTCCGGTTCTGTACCTCGCAAGACCGAGCCCGGATCGCCTACGCGAAAAGCGGCGAGGGCTATCCGCTGGTCCGGACCGGCCACTGGCTGACGCATCTCGAACACGACTGGGAAAGTCCGATCTGGCACCCGTTTCTGAGTCGGGTTGGCCGGGATTTTCAGATCACCCGTTACGACCAGCGAGGCAACGGCCTGTCGGACTGGTCTGCGGATGCCTTCTCTCTCGACCGCTTCGTCGAGGATCTCGAAGCCGTCGTGGATGCAGCCGGTCTCGATCGCTTCGCGCTCTACGGCACATCGCAGGGCGCCCCGATCTCGATTGCCTACGCGGTCCGGCATCCCGAGCGTGTCACCCACCTGATCCTGCACGGCGGATTTGCCATCGGCAGGCTCTTGAGAGACACGGAGGAGGAACGGGAGCAGGCCGAGGCTCTTCTGACGCTGATCCGGCACAGCTGGGGCAAGGCGGACAGCGCCTTTATCAAGTCCTTCGCGTCCTTGTTCATTCCCGACAGCACCAGCGTTCAGCTGGAATCCCTGGCAGACCTGCAACGACGGACGACGTCGGCCGAAAATGCCGCCAGGCTGCGGGCAAGCATCGACGATCTGGACGTCCGCGAACTCCTGCATCGGGTAGCGGTGCCGACCCTGGTCATCCACGCCCGCAAGGACGCCATACAGCCACTGGAAGAAGGGCGACGTCTTGCGAGCACAATACCGGATGCGGAATTCGTGACGTTGGAGAGCAAAAATCACGTCATTCTCGATCACGAACCGGCCTGGGAAGCCCTTTTTGAAGCAATCAGGGGCTTCGTTCTGGACAGACCATCGCCCTGAAGGGCCCATCAGCACAGACTGCAAAGGGCCCGCCATCCCAAAGTCCGGTTGCGCCAAGCGGTACAGCCGCTATTTTCGCCGCACCGCAACAAAGACCCCGGACCACAAGAATGTCGCTTGCTCCCGCCGCCGATACGACCACCGATCTCGCTGCCGCCCTCACCGAGGCCGCCGACGCGAGCGGCCGCCTGCTTGCCCAGGCCCGCAGCGCGGTCGCCGCCCGCGTCACCGAGGCCGGCAAGGTATCGGCGGCAAAGCTGGAGGCCGACCAGCGCGCCGGCCACGGGCTGGCCTGGCTTGCGACCTATGCCGAGGCGATCCGCCAGCTCGCCTCCTATACACAACGCATGAGCGGCGAGGGCCGCTTCGGCGAGGCCGAGGAACTGTGCGTGCGCATCGGCGCGGCGGAGTACCTTGCACAAATTTCCGGCGGCATTCCGATGAGCCAGGGCGAGTTCGTCCGCCCGTCGGATCTCGGCCTCACCGCCGATGACGTCGCCGGCTTCATGACCGAGACGATCCAGGCGCTGATCGCCGGCGGCAATACGACGGAGGACCGCGCCCGCCTCGTCGCCCTGATGCGCGACAATAGCCCCGGCGATATCGGCGATCCGGGCCTCGACGAGACGCTTTCCGCGATGCGCGTCGAGATGCGCCGCTTCGCCGAGGCCGAGGTGGTGCCGAACGCGCAAGAGTGGCACCTGAAGAACGACTACATCCCGATGGAGGTGGTCAGCCACGTCGCCGAGCTCGGCGTCTTCGGCCTGACCATCCCTGAGGATTTCGGCGGGCTTGGGCTCGGCAAGGAATCCATGTGCGTCGTGTCGGAAGAACTGTCGCGCGGCTGGATCGCGGTTGGCTCGCTCGGCACCCGATCCGAGATCGCGGCCGAGCTGATCCTGGCCGGCGGCACCGAGGAGCAGAAGGCCAAGTGGCTGCCGCTGATCGCCTCTGGCGAGGTGCTGCCGACCGCCGTCTTCACCGAGCCCAACACCGGTTCGGATCTCGCCTCCCTCAAGACCCGCGCGGTCAGGGAAGGCGACGTCTACAAGGTGACCGGCCAGAAGACCTGGATCACCCATCCCGTGCGCGCCGACGTGATGACGCTGCTGGTGCGCACCAACCCGGACGAGAAGGGCTATCGCGGCCTGTCGATGCTGCTGGCCGAAAAGCCGCGCGGCACCGACGAGGACCCCTTCCCGGCGCCCGGCATGTCCGGTGGCGAGATCGAAGTGCTCGGCTATCGCGGCATGAAGGAATACGACATTTCCTTCGACGGCTTCGAGGTGAAGGCGGAAAACCTGCTCGGCGGCGAGGAGGGCCAGGGCTTCAAGCAGCTGATGCAGACCTTCGAATCCGCCCGCATCCAGACCGCGGCCCGCGCCATAGGCGTGGCGCAATGCGCCCTGGAACTGGGCCTGGGCTACGCCATGGAGCGCATCCAGTTCGGCAAGCCGACGGTCGAGTTCCCGCGCGTGTCCGACAAGCTCGCCATGATGGCCGCTGAAATCCTCATCGCCCGCCAGCTCACCTACTATGCCGCCCGCGAGAAGGACGCCGGCCGCCGCTGCGATCTGGAAGCCGGCATGGCCAAGCTGCTCGGCGCCCGCGTCGCCTGGGCTGCCGCCGACAACGCCGTGCAGATCCACGGCGGCAACGGCTTCGCGCTGGAGTTCCCGGCAAGCCGCGTGCTGTGCGACGCGCGCATCCTCAACATCTTCGAGGGCGCCGCCGAAATCCAGGCGCAGGTCATCGCCAGACGGCTGCTCGACGGGGTGAATTGAGCGGCCGGCTTGGCCGGCCTCCATACGCGCGGCAGCCTTTTGCGTCACGGACTGCCTGTTTTTCAGGCTTGAAGTTTCCCGAGAACGCCTAATACTGAACAGATCAATTAGCTGTCATTTGAACGTTACGTAGGCAACGGATGCTGATTGGGCAGCCGAAGGATCTTTGCGGCGCATATTTGGAACGTTGAATTTTGGGTTTAAGGGGGGAATTGCCGTGCGATATTGGCCAAGCCGGGTTTTGGCATCGATTATTCTATTGGGAAGCATGGTGTCGGGAGCAACGACTGCGTCCGCCGCCGATATCTTCCAGGTGGTGACAGGCAGCGACAAGTGCTGGGATGTACCGAACGGCAGCAAAGCCAACAACGCGCCGATCAACCAGTTCCAATGCGACGGCTCGGCGGAGCAGAAATTCGTGTTTCGCGACATCGGCGGGGGCTTCTTCAACATCGTTGCCGCCCATAGCGGGTTGTGCGTAGACGTCCCCAATGGACAGACGGGCAACAATATCCCGGTGAACCAGTTCCAGTGCGACGGGTCGCCCGAACAGCAGTTCGAGGTCGTTTACGGCGGCGGCGGCTTCGTGAACATCATCGCCCGCCACAGCGGCAAGTGCCTGGATGTGCCCAACGGCAGCGCCGCGGACAACCTGCAGCTGATCCAGTTCGCCTGCGATGGCAGCGCCGCACAGCAGTTTTATCTGAACGAGTAAGTAATCAACAGCATTCTGGTGAATTTCGATGCGCCGTGATTGGCGCAAGGGGGGAAGAATTATGAAGTATCTGTTCGCTGTGTTCGGTGTTGTCCTGTGCTTGTCGGCTATCGACGCGAAGGCGCAGGACTGCGGGGGCTATGTCGTTCTGGGATGCTTCCAGGACTATTCGGCAGCCGAGTCGCGGAGCAATCAGACAGGCTCCACCACCATGGTCCTGGACACCAGTTCGGCCAGGTATCCCAATTTCAGGGCCGGCTGGTTCTGCGTCGCCGACGGGCCGTTCCTCAATTCCAAGGGCCGCGAGGCCCAGGAGACCCTGACGTTCTGGAAGAACAAGGGCATCCGCGACGCCTACGCGAAAGACGCCTGCTAGCAGGCCCGCGCGGTCTGCGGGAGGCCGGCGCCGCCGGTCCGGCCGGCTATTGCACCGTGATCGTCACCGGCTCCGATAGCACCGGCGGGTCGTGCGGGATGTGGTTCTGGTCGCCCAGCATCAGGATCAGCGTGTGCTCGCCCGGCGCCAGCTCGACGCTCGTCTGCGTCTGGCCGCCGCCGAAATGACGATGGTTGTCGTCGGCCGGCAGCGGGCTGTCGGGATCGATCGTCGATGGATCCACGTCGATCAGCAGGTGATGATGGCCGGTGTTCTCCTTCTCGACGCCGGCGGGCGCCACCCCCATTCCCTCAAGCCCGAACACGACGGTGACCGGGTTGGATACGCTCGCCCCGTCTGCCGGGGAAATGATGTAGACCGTCGCGCCATCCGGCGCCGGCGTCTCGCCTGCGACTGCGGTTGCCGCGCCGAGCCCCAGGGCCAGACCCGCGGCCAAGAATACAGTCCTCAACATGGTAATTTCTCCCTGCCGGCTGCCGGTCGTGGATCGGCAGCCGCTTTGATGGTCACGTCAGCATAGCGCAGGACCGCGCGATGGGAACCGCGACTCCGGCAACTGGCCGGCTATTGGCCGGCTACTGGATGGCGCAGAGCGACTCGCCGTCCTTCGCCTCGCAGCAGCGCCAGTCGCTCCAGGTGCCGCAGATGTCCGGCGGTTCCGACACCCGGTAGCAGATCTTGCCGGCATCGAAGGATTGCTCCCAAGGCTGCTGTATGCCGCCGAACTGCTGTACCGGCGCGTCGGGGGCGTTGTCGCCGACCGAAACCTCCAGGCCGCATATATTCGGTGCGTAGTCGTTCCTCAGAAGGATCGGTCCAGCCAGGGCGGCATGCGCCACCAGGCTGATCGCGCCTGCCAGCGCGACAGTCAGAGCCGTACGTTTCATCTCCATGTCCTCCTCGATTTGCGCCTGTTGCCGCCAGCCGGCACACGGTCTCGTGCACCGGCTGACGTTACGACAGGAGCGGACTTTATCGCGATCGGAGCGATCGCGGAACGCCTACTTGAAGTCCGCCGTCGCGTCGACGAACGTCTGCGACCACTTGGACGTATCGACATGGACGGTCTTGCCGCCCGCGGCCTTCAGCGCCTGCTTGACGTCGACCACGTGCAGCGACTGGTCGTCGTATGTCTTCACGGTCCAGGTGCCGTTCGTCATGTCGGCGACGGCGGTCCACTGTGTGTAGTCGGGAGCCGGCTTCCCGTCCTCTTCGCCGCGAACCGCGCCGTAAGGAATGTCGAAGTTGTTGAGGATGTGGAAGGCCTGCTCCAGCGCGTCGGCGCCCGTCTCGGCCGGGATGGCGGACTGCGAGAACACGGCGGCGCGCACGAAGCGCGACGGCGGCGTGAAGTCTCCCGGCAGGCCGTGCATGCCGGCGCCCTGACCGGCGGCCGAGAGTTCCACGCTGCCGACCTTGACCGGCGGCACGTTGACGACCGACAGGTTCACGAAGTTCGACAGGTTCGTCATGTGCCAGTCGTAGGTCGGCGAATTGGTGACGACGCCGAACGGCGCGTCGAAGATCTTCAGGGACTTGTCGGTAGGCTCGATGACGACGGCCTTGCCGGTCTTGTCGACAACGCGCACGTGCATCGGAATGACCTCGCCCATCTGCTTGAACACTTCGGCAACGAGCGTGATGTCGTCATAGTGCTCCTTTACCTCGTCGACGGTTGCGAAGTTGGCGAGCAGCCAGGTGGCATACTGTTGCGGCGCCAGCGCCTTGTCGCGGTTATCGTCGCTCAGGTCCGGATAGGTCGCATAGCCGGGGAAATAGAACAGGCCGACATAGAGGCCTTCCTCGTTCATCGCGTCGACGAAGTCGGTGGTTTCGTAAGCGGTCATGCCGACGGCGCCGTACTTCGCCTTGTAGGTCAGGCCGCCCGTCCCTTCCTTCAGTTCCGGAGCGATTTCCGTGCCCGCCGGCATGGCGGTCAGGTACCAGTCGACCGGGACGCCGAATTCCATGGTGCGGCCGGCGGTCTGGGTTCCGTCTTTCGCGGTCAGCGTTATTCCGGTGCAGGCATTTGCCGCCGGCACGAAGGCCAGCGTGCCGGCCAGAACGGCGGCGGTAACTGTACGTAGCATCAACAACTCCATGTTTCACGGCCGTGGCGATCGCCGCTTGCCGGAACCATAGAATCTAATTCTTAAAATACCCCGCACAGGTCGCAGGAAACACGACAGAAACCCCATGTTTACCATAGAGTTAGGAGAATGATCGCGCGACCTGCGTCTCGGCCGCCAAACCGTCAACCCGCCTAAACCAAACCGTGCGCCAGCAGGTAGCCGGCCGCCTGCCGGACGCTCTCGCGAGAATCCTTGAAGTCCATCCCCAAAAGGGTGCGGGCGCGCGCGTTTGAAACCTCTTCCCGGCGGCCGAGTTTCGGCACGACCGTTCGGATCGCCTCGTCGAACAGCGACAGGAACCGGATCAGGAAATCCGGCGCCTGCCGCGTCGATATCTTGCGGTTGGGATAAGCCGCCTTCAGGGCCTTCGCCATATCCGCATACCAGAGGAAGCGGTCCGCGCCGATGATCCGCTTGCCGATCGTCTCGGGCCGATCCAGCGAACGCACGTGCATCGCCGCGATGTCGCGCACATCGACGGTGGGAAACCCGACGTGCGGCAACAACGGATCCGTGGCGCGCAGAAGCCGCTGGACGACTTGCATCGACGTGCCGAAGTGATCGTCGAGCGGCGGCCCCATGACGAAGGTCGGGTTGATGGCGGTCAGCTTCAGTTCCGGCGCCTGGGTATCGACGAAGGCCCAGGCCGCCTTTTCGGCAAGTGTCTTCGACTTCATGTACGGCGTCGCGTTCGGGCTCGACATATCCGACCAGTCGCGCTCGTCATAACGGTCGCGGCTGGGCTGAAGGGCACCCCCTGTGATGGCGGCAGCCGACGACGTCATCACCACCCGCCCGATGCCGGCGGCCCGCGCCGCCGTGAGCGCCCTCAGCGTTCCGTCGACGGCGGGGCGGATGATGGCGGTCTCGTCGCGGGGCTGCTCCAGCGGAAATGGCGATGCGGTGTGCACGAGCATGTCGGCGCCCGCCATCGCCTCGCACCAGCCCGTATCGCTGTCGAGATCGAGCTCGGCGAAGGTCAGCCGCCGGTCGAGATCGCTCGCATCCTCAAGCAGCGGCACGACCGCGGTGACGACCTCGTCGCCCCGCTTCGCCGAACGGACGGTTCCGCGCACATGATAGCCCGCGTCCAGCAGCTGTTGGACGATGTGCTTGGCGATGTATCCGGACGCGCCGGTTACGACGACGATTCCCCGAGACGACATGCGCGCTCTCCTTATGGTTGTAATCACTGATTACCTCACACGCCTGCAGACAGTCCAGTGACATTCGCGGCTGGCGTGGGAATACGATCCGGCGGGCTGTCCCGACCCCGCCAGGCTGTCCCGACCATTGCAATCCGCAGCCGCCCGGTGTCTTCTTGGCATCGATCCCCCACTACAACCGGACCAGGGGCGAGGGACGGATGCTCTGGGATTTCTCGATTGCCACGACCATTTCGGCGCTGGTGCGCACGTGGCCGTTCATTTTGGCGCGGATGGTCGTCTACACGGCGGTGGCGCTGGCTTACGTGTTCGTCACGGGCGTCGGCGCGACGGTCGGCTGGGGCATCGGCGCCTTCGGCGGCGACGGCTTCCGGGCCGGCGCGACCCTGATTGGCGGGGTAGCCGGTTTCGCCCTCGTCTCCGTCTTCGTCTACCTGATCCGGGAATGGTTCCTGTACATGCTGAAGGCGGGCCACATCGCCGTTCTGGTCGAAGTGCTCGACGGGCGGCCGCTGCCGTCCGGCATGACGCAGATTTCCCACGCTCAAGGCGTGGTCAAGGACCGCTTCGCCGAGGCCAACGTGCTGTTCGTCATCGACCAGTTGGTCAAGGGCGTCGTCCGGGTGGTGACGGGGATCGTCGATTTCGTCGCCATGATCCTGCCGGTTCCCGGCCTTGAGGGCCTCGCCCGCTTCGTCCGCGCGGTGGTCAGGGTCGCGATCGGCTTCGTCGACGAAGTGATCCTTGCCTACAACATCCGCATCCGGTCCGGGAATCCCTATGCCACCGCCCAGGATGCGCTGGTGCTCTATGCCCAGAACGCCACCTGGATCCTCAAGAACGCGGTGTGGCTGGCCGCCATGGTCTGGGGCCTTGCCTTCATCCTGTTCCTGGCCTTCCTCGCGCCGGCGGCCGCGATCGTCTATTTCCTGCCCGGCACGATCTCGAATTTCGGTTTCGTCTTCGCCATCGTCTTCGCGCTGTGCCTGAAGGCGGCGGTGCTGGAGCCTTTCGCCATCGCTTCGCTGATGCAGGTCTATTTCCGCGCGATCGAAGGCCAGACGCCGCGCAGCGACTGGCGCGGTCATCTCGAGGAGGTGTCCGACAAGTTCCGCGATCTCGGAGGCAGGGCTCGGGATTTTGTCGGCGCACCCGATTTCAGTGCTGCGCCCGCCGGCCAAACCGGCAGGCCGCCGCCCTCGCCGCCGCCAGCGGCCTGACACGGTCGGGGGTTCAGTCACTCACACCGTCGCCAGTTGCGCGGCGCCCGGACGGACCGGCCGCGTGTCGTTGCCCAGCGCCTTCAGCGCGTCGTTGATGGCCCGGTCGAACCCGGTGAACGGGATCTCGCCGATGGCCATCTCCAGCTTGGCGCCGTCCAGCCGGTGCGGCACGTGCCACAGATAGGCAAGCTCCGATATTTCCCGCCACATCGGCACGAAGGGCGCGGCCATGCGGATCATCCGCCACGGCATGCCGCCGACATTTACCCGCCGCCCGAGCGCCGTCTCGCAGGCCGCGACCAGATCGTCTCCGCTCACCGTGTGACCGGGGAAATGGAATGTCTCGAAACGGCCGAAATCGCGCGCCTGGCGCGCCAGCCGTGCGAACGACGCGGCAAGGTCGGGCAGGTAGGCCCAGGCATGCGGGATAGTGAGCGGCCCGGGATAGGTGATCTTTCCGCGCGCGGCGTTCTCGGCGATCACAAGATCGAACCAGCTGCCGCGCCCGTCGCCGCCGAAGAAGGCTCCGGCTCTCACGATGATGGTGCGCACACCATAAAGATCGGCTGCCTCGCGGTAGCGCCGCTCCGCCTCGACGCGGATCGCGCCCTTGCGGGTCGCCGGACGCTGCGGCGTCGTCTCCGCGATGACGTCGGGCAACGGCCAGCCGTAATTGTAGACGTTGCCGGGAAACAGATGCACCGCCCCGCTGGAGCGGGCGGCCGCGATCACCGCCTCGGCGACCTCGAAGGTCGCTGGATCCCAATTGGTGTAGGGCGGGTTCACCGCGTTGACGATCACGTCGGCGCCCTCGGCCGCGGCGATCAGGTCGCGCGCAGAACGGGCATCCCCCTCCACGAATTCGATTCCGGCCGGCGCGGAAAGGTCCCGTGCCGAACGGACCAGGCCCCGTACCCGCCAGCCGCGCCGCGCGAATTCCTGCGCGACGACCCGGCCGAGCCGACCCCGTGCGCCCAGCACCAGGGCTGTCTGCTGCGTTCTCTCGCCTTGCATCGGTCCTCTTCCGCTCCGTCGGCTGGCGTCCCGCCATGCCTGTTGACGGGGAGATGGGCACAGGCGGATGGAAATGCGATGGATCAAAGTTGACAACGGCCTATTCAAAAATGAATAGTTCGGCCCGAACTCCGCTGACGGAAGGTGTTCAGTAATGAATCATGGCCTGGACTGGAGCCTGATTCCTTCGTTTCTGGCGACCGCCGAAGCCGGCAGCCTATCCGGCGCCGCACGGCGAATGGGCATCAGCCAGCCCACGGTCGGCCGCCACATCGCCGATCTGGAGGCGGTTCTGGGCGTGCGCCTGTTTGACCGCACCTCCACCGGCCTGCGTATCACCGAGGTGGGCCTGACGCTGGTCGAGAACGCCCAGGCCATGCATGAGCGCGCCGAAAGCCTGCGCCGCATTGCCGAGGGCCGTGCGGAGGCGATCGAGGGCACCGTGCGGCTCACCGCCAGCGAAATGGTGGCGATCAACCTGCTGCCTGACATCCTCACCGACCTGCACCGCGAGGAACCGCGCATAAGGATCGACGTGGTGGCCAGCATGTCGCCGGAGAACCTGCTGCTGCGCGAAGCCGATATCGCGCTACGGATGTTCCGGCCCGAACAGAACGACGTCATCACCCGGCATGTCGCCGATATCGACCTGGGCGTTTTCGCCCATCCCGACTATCTGGCCCGGCGCGGCACCCCGGAGTCCTTTGCCGATATCGCCGGCCATTCGATCGTCGGTTTCGACCGCCTCGATATCATGATCCGCGGCTTTCGCAGCGTCGGCCTTGAAGTAGACCGCGATTTCTTTGCCTTCCGGTCCGATTCCCAGTCCACGGGCTGGGAAATGATCAAGGCCGGCTACGGCATCGGCGTCGGGCCGACCTACCTGGGCCGGCGCGAGAATCTGGTCCAGTTGTTCGCCGACCAGAACTACGAGGTGCTGCACCTGCCGATATGGCTGACCGCCCACCGCGACCTGCGCCATTCCAGGCGCATCCGGTT
>CAJQNW010000391.1 GCA_905479765.1 uncultured Tepidamorphus sp.
TCCTCTTCGATCGGCCGGCCGCGCTGCTTTGCCCACATGTCGGCGAGCGGCGCCAGGCCGCCCATCAGCACGGTCATCATCGCGTCGATCAGTGCGGTGTGATCGAAATCGGGCCTGGCCGCCTCGACCTCGTGTCCCGCGCCGGCGAGCGCCTTGGCCGTGGACTTGACCGCCTTGGCACAATCGGGATCGACGGGGCTGCCGTCGAAGTGCGTTGCCATGAACCCGATCCGCAGGGGGCTCGGCGCTTCGCGGATCACGTCGCGGTAAAGCTGTTGCGGCTTGGGAGCATAGAATGGCGCGCCGACATCCGGGCCGGCGGTGATGTCGAGGATCGCCGCGCAGTCGCGCACCGTGCGCGACACGCAATGCTCGTGGCTGATGCCGTGGTTGCCGTCACCGCGATGCGGGCCGTACGGGTTGAGGCCGCGCGTTGGTTTCAGCCCGACCAGCCCGTTGGCGGATGCCGGGATGCGGATCGAGCCGGCGCTGTCGGTCGCGTGCGTCACTGGCAGCATGCCGCTTGCCACCGCCGCGCCCGCGCCGCCGCTGGAGCCGCCGGCGCTGTGCGCCCGGTTCCACGGATTGCGCGTCGGTCCGTAGGCGCGCGGCTCCGTCGAGGCACTGAGGCCGAATTCCGGTGAATTGGTGCGGCCGAGGAAGACGAAGCCGGCGGCCCTCAGGCGTGCCACCAGGGTTGAATCGAAATCGAAGACCATGCCCTTGAAGAAACGGCTGCCGTTGGTCAGCGGCATCCCCTTTACCGGTGCGTGCAGGTCCTTGATCAGGTAGGGCACGCCATGAAAGGGCCCGCGCTTTGTGCGGGACTGCATTTCGGCGAGCGCCTCGTCGTAGCATTTGTAGATGACTGCGTTGACCGCAGGGTTGAGCGCTTCGATGCGGTCGATCGCCGTCTCGGTAACCTCGCGGGCAGAGACCTGCCCGGCGGCGATCAGTTCCGCCAGCCCCACGGCATCGAGCGCGTCCCATTCGGATGTCGAAAGCATCATTACGCCCCTTTCATTCCGGCTGTGATGTTGAGGATCGTCGCGTCCTCGTCGCTGACGCTGATGTAGGCGTGTCCCATGCCGGCATCGTAATAGACGCTGTCGCCGGCCTCCAGCCGGATCGGCGCGTAGAATTCGGCATGAAGCTCGACCGCCCCGGACAGGACGAAGACCAGTTCTTCGCCGGGATGACGGATCAGTTCGTCGAAGTCGTCGATCGACCGCGCCGTCACCGTGACGAAGGTCGGGTCCATTTCCTTCAGCGTCAGGCCGGTGCCAAGCGGTTCATAGACATAGGCGCCGGTCGGATGATGCTTGCGTTCGGAGGCGCGGGTCACGTCGAGGCGCCCCATGCGCGCCGTCGCCACTTCGGGTTTGGGACCGTTGAGCAGCGTCGTCATATCGATATCGAGGCCCCGCGCCAGTTTCAAAAGCACGTCATAGGTCGGCGACATGCGGCCGGTCTCGATCTTCGAGACCGTGGACACGGCAAGCCCGGCGGCATCCGCTACTTCTTTCAGCGTCCGGCCCGTGCTGCGGCGCAGACGCCTCAACTGCGCGCCGAACGTGTCGTCCATCTCTTCGTCCGAAGCCTTTGGGACCGTGGGATTCCGCGGGTCCGACGTCACCATCGATCGTCTCCTCGATTTGCCCGATAGAACTATCATTGGAAATTTTCTTTGACAAATTTTTCCGTTCGGAAAATTCTAGGGTCTGATTTCGATGGGATTTTCGACTGGCGATGGCATGGCTCGTCCTTGTTCTGTTCATTCTGGCAAGCCTCGCCGGCGGTGCGGCGATAGCCTATGTGACGGGTGCTGCGGCGGTCCTGAGCTTCGTCATCGCCGATTCCAGCCGCTACCTGGCCATCCTGCCGCAGCGTATTCTCAGCCAGATCGACGTCTTCACCTTCTTGGCGATGCCGCTGTTCATCCTCACCGGAGAGCTGATGAACCGCGGCGGCGTGACGCGCGCGCTGATCGATCTGGCGATGGTCCTTGTCGGGCGCATGAAGGGCGGTCTGGGCCACGTGAACATCGCGGCAAGCGTCTTCATGGCCGGCGTGTCCGGCTCGGCGGTGGCCGATGCCGCGGCGCTCAGCGCCACGCTGGTCCCCGAAATGAAGGAGCGCGGCTATTCCGCCACCTATGCGGCCGCGCTGACGGCGGCGTCTTCGGTGATCGGGCCGATCATCCCGCCCTCGATCGTCATGATTTTCTACGGCGCGCTGATGAATGTCTCGGTCGCAGCCCTCTTCGCCGGCGGAATCGTGCCGGGCCTGCTGGTCGCGCTGGCGCTGTTCGGCCTCAACGGGTTCATGGCGCACCGCCACGATCATCCAGGCGGACGGAGCCTGGACATGCCGCCGCTCGGGCGGACGGTGGCGCGCGCCGTTCCCGCCCTGTTCATCCCGGTGATCGTGGTCGCGGGCATCGTCTTCGGCGTGGTGACGCCGACCGAGGCCGCCGCCCTTGCCGTCGTTGCCTCGATGGTCATCGCCTTCTTCTACCGCACGCTCGATGCGGGTTCCTCCGAGTCCACGCCGCTGGCCGGCCTGATCCGCGACGTCCGCGAAGGGCTGGAACGCACGGTGGTGCTGACCGGCTCGATCTTCATGATCCTCTTCGCCGCGGCGATCTTCGGATACCTGGTCGCCATCAAGGATCTGCCGCAGGAGATCATGGCGCTGGTGAATTCGCTCGGCATCGAGGGGCTCGGCTACCTGCTCCTGATCAACCTGGTCTTCTTCGTCGCCGGCATGTTCATGGACGTGGTGATGGCGCTGGTGCTGCTGGTGCCGCTGATGGTGCCGGCCGCGATCGCCTTCGGCGCCGATCCCATCCACGTCGGCGTCCTGGCCTGTCTCAATCTCACCATCGGCCTCGTCACGCCGCCCTTCGGCGGCGTCCTGATGATCGTCTCGGCGACCACCGGCGTGAATTACATGCGCCTGGCGCTGGCCATCTTGCCGTTCATCGCCGTGGAAGCGGTGGTGCTTGTTGTGCTGATCCTGTTTCCCGACCTCACGCTGTCCATTCCAACCGCGCTGGGGCTCATCGAATGAGCCCGGGCGTACCGTTCCGCTGAAAAACTGGGAGGTTTTTTTAATGTCGATCATCAGTAAATCCGCCGTGAACGCGGCCCTGTTCGGGCTCGTTGCCGGCACGCTCGGCGTCTTCGCCAATTCCGGCCAGGCCGATGCCGAGGAAATCAAGATCGCCGTCGGCTGTCCGCCGGTCGCCTTCTGCTCCGACTGGGTGTGGGCCGAAGACTTCGCCGCCAAGCTCACCGAAGAAGGCCTCGAGGCCAAGGTCTTCGCCGGCGGCGCGCTGGGCAAGGATCCGGAGGTCGTCGACCAGCTCGCACAGGGTCTCGTCCAGGTCGGCTTGACCAATTTCGTCATGATCAAGCAGGTCGATCCCGCCGTGCTCGGCTTCCTGGCGCCCTATATGTTCGACGACATGCCGCACATGTTCCGCGCCCTCGACGAGACCGACATCCTGGCCTCGATCGATCAGAACATGCAGAAGCAGGGCATCAAGATCGGCGGACTGATCGGGCTCGGCGGTCCGGTCGGCATCTTCAACACCAAGCACCCGGTGACGAGCGTCGCCGACCTCGCGGACCTCAGGCTCCGCGCAATCGATGCCTCGCAGATGGCGCTGTTCGACGAATGGGGCGTGCCCGGTGTCGTGGTCGACATGCCGGAGGTCGCGACCAGCCTGCAGAAGGGCATGATCGACGGCTACGTCAATCCGCCGGTCGTCGCCTTCATCTTCAAGCACACCGATTTCCTGAAGTACTACACCGATGCCGGCGCCGGCACCCCGGTCCGCTCGGTGCTGGTATCGCTCGACTGGTACGAGGGTCTCGACGACGAGGCGAAGGCGAAGGTCGATACGGCTCTCGCCTGGTCGAACGAGCGCAACCGGGCGTGGACCGCCAAGGCGTCCGAGCAGGAACTGGCCAAGCTGGAGGAGCTCGGCGTCGAGGTCACCCAGCTGACGCCGGAGGCGCGCGCCGAGTTCATGGAGAAGTCGCAAAGGGCCTGGACCGACCTGATGCCGCCTGAATCCGTCGAGGACTTCAAGGCCGCCGCGGAAAAGACCCGCCAGTAAGTGAAATTGGCGAGGCGGAAGCCGTGACACTGAAACGCGTCATACTGTCTACCAGCACCGCGGCGGAGCGATTGTGCCTCGCCGCGGCGATGCTGGCGCTGGCCGGCATGGTCGGCGCCGTCATGCTGCAGATCGTGGCGCGCTACGGCTTTTCCTCGCCGCCTTCGTGGACCGAGGAACTCGCCCGCTACCTGATGGCCTGGGGCGGCCTGCTCGGCGCCACGGTGGCGTTCAGGCGCGGCACCGATCCGGTGATTGTTCAGCCCGGATCCTTCCGCGCGCCCTGGTCTCAGGCGTTGCGCGACCTGGTGTTGGCGGTGACCACCGTGATCTTCCTGGCGCCGGTACTCTATTACTGCTTCTTCGGCCCGAACATGGATCCCGGCCGCAGCTTCCTGGTGCGCAATTTTGCCCGCACCTCGGACGGGCTGGGGCTCAATCTCGCGGTCATCGCCGCCGCGATCCCGGTCACCGTCGGAGTCATCCTCCTGCATTTGACCGCGCGTCTCATCGACCGGAAAGAAACCTGATACGATGTCGTTTAATCCCAATCAGATCCGGATGGTATCCGGCCCTGACATCGACGCGGCCTTGCCGCTTGCCGAAGGCGTGGAGGTGATTGATGGGGCGATGCGCGAGGTCTCTGCCGGGCGCACCGATCAGCCCCTGCGCTGGATGATGCCGATTTCCGATGGCAACGCCATGGGCATCATGCCTGGCGCCATGCGGTCGCCGGCGGTGCACGGGGTGAAGCTGATCAGCCTCTACCCGGACAATCCGAAGAAGGGCCTGCCGAGCCATCTCGGCATGATGCTGCTGTTTGAATCCGAAACCGGCGCGCCGCTCGCCGTCGTCGACGCCTCGGTGCTGACGACGCGCCGGACCGCGGCCGCCACCGTGGTCGCGACCCGGGCCCTGGCGCGGACGGACTCCAAAGTCCATGCGGTGATCGGCACCGGCGAGCTTGCCGGCGCGCATATCGAGGCCTTCGCGGCCGCCAGGCCATTTGCAGAGACGAGAGTTTGGGGGCGCCGCCGGGACGCGGCCGACGCAGTTATTGTGCGTTGTGCCGGCCCCGGCGGTGACATTATTGCTGTCGATACGATCGAGGAAGCTGTCGCCGGCGCCGACGTGGTGACGACGGTCACCGCCGCAACGACACCGGTCCTGTTCGGGCGGCATCTGGAACCGGGCCAGCATGTCAACCTGGTCGGCGCCAGCATGGCCAACGCCCGCGAGATCGACGATGAAGGGGTGGCGCGCGGGCGCGTCTATACCGATTCCGTCGCAAGCGCCGGGCAGCAGGCCGGCGAGCTCATCGGCGCCATGGCCTCAGGCGCCGTCGGTGCCGGTCACCTGCTAGGCGAAATCGGTTCGGTGCTGCTGGGCGAGCTTTCCGGGCGCGGCGGCGCGGACGAAATCACGATCTACAAGTCGCATGGCATTTCGGCGCAGGATCTCGCCTACGCCGACGCCGTGCTTCGCCGCCTGCCGGAAACGGGACGTGAAACCTGAACCGCGGTGCAGTTCGGGGCCTGGGTCGCCGATTACGGCTTGAACGGGGGAGAGGAGGGGGACTGCGTCAGGAAACCCTCGGAGAGGTTCGGATTGAGCCCGGCCCTGGGGTTGTAGTTGACCGGCGGCGCGTAATACAAGCCGTCTTTGGACCCCGCGCCACCACTGCTGCAGGCCGCCATGAACGGACCGGTTGCCAGAAGCGACAAGACAATCAAGGCGACGCGCAGTTGCATTCCGATCTCCACTTTTTAAACCCCTGAGACGAAATCATAGCACAAGCCATAGGAATGTGATTCGCCGCACGGCAATTTGATGCATCCGTCTCGAGTGCAACGCAAGAGGCAATGCCTGACCGAGTCGTGCTGTATAGTGAGCACGATAACTGCTTAAGGTCACGTGAATGGGCGATCCGGACAGCTTTCGACGCCGAGCCGCTTGCCGGCGGAAATCCCGGCGCGATGCGGCTTCCGTAGCGGGACAGGCAATGCGGCGATGGATGGCTCCATGATCCAGCGAAGATTTTCCGGCCATCCGGTACTGTCCGCACAGCATCCGATCGTGCCCGTCGCCCTGTCGTTTTGCTCTGGCTTTGTCGACGTCGTCTGTTATCTCGGCCTGTTCCACAGCTTTACCGCCTTCATCACCGGCACGCTCATTATCTTGTGTTCGGAACTGTTCGATCAGGATGCTGAGTTGTGGATCCGGGTCGTCATCCTCGCGACCTTCGTCGTATCGGCGATGATATGGGTGCCGGTCGTCAAGTGGATGAAAAAGGCCGGATTGCCGGCGGTGCGGATCTGTCTTTCGCTCGAATGCCTGTTCCTGGCGCTGTTCCTTATTTCGACGGTCGCGCTGCCGGTAACGCCGGAATTCATGTCGCTCGGAACATTGCTGGCAGCCATCAGCGCGACGATTGCTATGTCGCTGCAGAACGTCGCCATGCAGATCGTTCTGGATTTCCACATCCCCACGACGGTGATGACCGGCAATTTCATGCGGTTCGTCTTGACGGTCATCGAAAGAGTGACCGGCGAAGCCGAATCGGGCAAGCCTCGAGGGACCGGCCTGAAAGAGCCGTCCGAACCTATGAAGTCGGGAATACCCGGACCTTCGGGTGCCAGGCGTTACGGTCGCAGCCTCGCCGCTTTCGCCGGCGGCGCCGTTCTTGGCGCCGCGTGTCTGGCGACGATCGGCTTCTGGGGTCTGGCGCTGCCGACGGTTTTGCTTGGTGCGATGGCTCTATTGACGCGCGACTAGACCAACCCGGCCTTTTCGCTAGATCCTCCACTAGCGGCATGTCGGCCAGGTGTTGGATAATCCGGCGCATTTGTTTCGCGATATCGGGTGAAAAGGGATCGTATGCGCGATTTGAGGAAGACGGCCGGCAGCGTGTTGGCGTTCGCGGTCGTGCTGGCCGCGGCCAGTCCCAATGGTGCCGGCGCCCAGACCGCCGTTGGTGAAGGATTGCCGGCGCTCTCGCTCGAGGCGCGGATTGCCGAGGCCGTGCAGACGAAACGCCTGGTGGTCTTCGCAGCGGCGATCGAGGGCGGCAAGCTTGTCGTCACCGGCGTTGCACCGGAACCGGATCAAAGGGTGACGCTGGACGGCGAGTATTTGACCCGGTCGGACGAAAGACACTATTTCGAGTTCGCGCGGACCTATCTGCCGCCCGATTGCATCGTGAAGCTGACGGCTGGCCGCAGGAAAACCAAGGCGGTCGTGCAGTATTGCGGGCCTGAAGGGCCCCGCGGCAAAGTGGGCCCCGCCGGGGATCGCGGCGCACGCGGCGCAAGCGGTCCCCGGGGCGCCGGCGATGTCGCCGGAATTCACCGTTTCAGCGGCAGGATCGAAACCATTGCCGGCGGCCCGTCGGCACCGGCGGTGTTTGCCGGACCAACGGTCGACGTCGTGCTGGGCGTCGGGCAGAGAATCTTCGGAACCGCACAGGGAGCCCTGGGTCTGACCGCCGGCAAGACCGCCGCCGGCCGGGTCGGTCTTTGCTATCAGTCCCTGCCGGAGGGGCCGGTTCTCGACATCAACGGCAACGACTTCCTGCTGGTGACGTTCATTCCCGAACGGCAGGTCTATTCGGGCAGCGGCAGCGTCGCCCTGCCGCCGGGAAGCTACCGCATCGGCTTCTGCGTTCAGAACCTCGGCGACGCTGTGCTCGACGACAATGACGTCGCCCAGGGCTGGGTGATGGTCATGAACGAATAGGCCGGCAAACGACCGGACATTGGCTATCCCGCCTTGTCCAGCAGGCCCTTGATCGAGGCTTCGCTGGTCTGCGCGACGACGCGGCCGAGCTCCTTGTCGCCCTTCAGGAGCACCAGCGTCGATCGCCGCGGGATATTCATGTCCTTGACCAGCTGCGACGTCTGGTAGGTATCCCAGTCGACGCGCATCACCGTGACGGTGCCATAGGCGCCGCCGTCCATCAGCGACTCGATAACCCGCTCCTGCGCCCGGCAGGTGGTGCACCAGCTCGCGTAGAAATCGAGCAGCACCGGCTCGCCCGCAGCGCGCAGCGCCTGAAGCTTCTCCGGCGAATAGTCGACCAGCTTCAGCGCCGCCGCTGCCGGCCCTGCGATAAGGCCGGCGCCGGCAAGTCCGGCCAGGCCGGTGAGAAACATACGTCTGTGCATGGGGTTCTCCATCATGGGTGATCAGATTGAAACCGACAGGTCCTGGATCCAGGCCGGCAGCACGTCGAGCATCCAGCCTTCGATACGATGCTGTATGCCGAACAGGATCATCAGCCCGACCGCGACGAGGACGCCGCCTGCGATCGGCTTGGCCTTGTCGGCGATGGCGCGCAGGCTGGCCTGCCGGTTCATGATCGCTTCGCGGGTGCCGTAGGCGAGCACCAGGATCACCGTTGCCACGCCAAGCGCGAAGGCGATCATGATGGCGAGTGCGAGACCGAGGCCTTCGCCCTGCGAGGCGAGCGCGATGGCCCCGCCGAGCGTCGGTCCGATACACGGCGACCAAACCGCGCCGAGCAGCGCTCCGGTGATGAACTGGCCGGTGAGCCCGCTCCGCTCGCTCTGGTCGAGGCGCAGGTTGGCGCTGGCCGACAGGCCGCCGGTGGCCGCCGCGAAGACCGCGCCGAACCGGGGCACCAGCAATACGGTCCCGAAACCGATCATCAGCAGGGCGGCGATCCGCGACGTGGTCCGTTCGTCGATGCCGAGCGCCGGGCCGAGCGCTGAAAGCGTGAAGCCGATGATGACGAATGTGCCCGTCATGCCGGCGACCAGTGCGATCGGCCCGTAGCGATCCTGCTGGATGGCCGAGACGAGGACGATCGGCAGGATCGGCAGCACGCACGGATTGAGGAAGGTCAGAACACCAGCCAGGTACCCGAGAACCAGATCCATAAGTGTCGTCCAATTGTCAGACGGGATCGCGCCGATCGCGAATCCGCCGACCGCATCGACGTGCGGCCGATCATGTGGGGGAATGGATGCCTGATCCGGCGCGGAATTGGCAGACACATCTCATCAACAAGCTTTGAAGACGCCGGGCCTTGTGACCGGATTCGGCGATATTAGGCGTTTCTTCAGGATGATCGGAAAAACGCCAACTGAAACTTCGCGGAAATCGTGTTTTCCAGCCTTGTTTGCCGAACATTTACGGTCCTCGGGGTAACCGCCTGAGGAATGATGACGACGGGTTAGTTTGGGCGCCGGGACACGATGTCGTGGGGAATGGCTTGAGACTGGTCGAAAAGGTAGACGGCAAGAACCGGATACGCGGCCACGAGGCCGGTGCCATGCTGGTGGTGTCGACGATCGCGTTGACCAGCGCTGTCCTGATGGCCTGGCGCGGCCCGGCTTACGGCGACTTTCTACTGGGTCTGATCGTCGTTTCGCTCGCCGTGCTGCTGGTGCTCGCGTTTGTGCGATTGCAGGCTGACCATAAAGTCGGCGTCCACATCGGCGATCTTGTCGAGAAGCATCGCCGCATCGAGGAATTGCACCGCGTCGATTCCCTGACCGGCGCGCTGAGCCGGGCCTACTTCCTGGATGCCTTCAAGGTGCAGATGAAGGGTGAAGGCGGACGATCCGGGCTGGCGTTGCTGATCATCGATATCGACCGCTTCAAATGGGTCAACGACACGTTCGGCCATGACATGGGCGACGCCATGCTCGCACACGTCGGCCGGGTTCTGACGACCCGGTTTCCCGGCGCGCTCGTCGGCCGGATCGGCGGCGATGAATTCGCGATCGCTTTCGCGGGGCCGGTATCGGACAAGACCTGCAGGTGGGCGGGTGAGAGAGTGCTCGAAACGCTTCGCGAGCCGGCTCGCCTGCTCCAGCGCACGATGCAGACGGAAGCGACCGTCGGCGTGGCATGGGCGCCTGAGCACGCGACGTCATCCGACGACCTGATCTCTCGCGCCGACCTGGCCCTCTACGAAGCCAAGCGCGCCGGCCGTCGCTGCGTCTGTACCTACGACGCCGGCCTCATGAAGAAGCAGCAGTACGATTCGTTCATCACGCGCGAATTGCGCGCCGCGATCCTGCTCGACCATCTCGAACTGCACTATCAGCCGCTGGTCAATCTGTCCGACGGAGAAATCGTTGCCGTGGAGGCGCTGGCGCGGTGGCGTCACCCAGTGCGCGGCCTGATCCCGCCCTCGGAGTTCATTCCGGTGGCCGAAGATTCCTCATTGATAGAGTTGCTCGGCACATGGGTGTTGCGCCGTGCCTGCCGCGATGCCCGGCTCTGGCCGGACATCCGCATCGGAATCAACGTCTCGCCCAAGCAGTTGCAGCGGCCCGAATTCGCCGACTCCGTCGTGGACCTCTTCGCGCAGGAGGGGATCGATCCACGGCGCTTCGTCTTCGAGGTGACCGAGAACATTCTGCTGGAGTCGACCGAACGGCACAAGGATCAGCTGAACCGGCTCAGGAGCTGCGGCGTCCGGCTGTCCCTGGACGATTTCGGGACGGGTCATTCGAGCCTCGGCTATCTGCGCGAATTCACCTTCGACTCGCTGAAGATCGATCGCGAGTTCGTCAAGGATCTGGGCCAATCGGAAACCAGCCGCACCTTCGTCGCCGCGATTGCGCATATCGGCCGCGGATTGGGCATGAGCGTAGTGGGGGAAGGCGTGGAAACCGAGGAGCAGGCGAAGATGCTGCATGCCGCCGGCTGCAGCTACGCTCAGGGCTATTTCTTCGCTGTTCCCATGTCGGCCGCGGATCTCACAGAATACCTGAAGTCGCCGCCGGAGCCGGTTGTACCGTCGGACTGGCCGCGGTCACTGGCAGGTCGCCAGGCTTAGCCCCTTGGGCAGTTTGGTCTCCGCGTCGCCGCACGCCGTCGCCAGCATGTCCTGGGTCAGGCCGCTGGCGCCGGTAAGGTCCGCACCGGACAGCCTGGTGCGTTGCAGCGTGGCTTTCGTAAGCGTTGCGCCGTTGAACCGGGCACCTGAGAAATCGGCGTGCGACATGCGCGCGCCGGTCAGGTTGGCCTTGATGAAGGACGCATTGGCCGCATTGGCGCGGTCGAGGTCGGCACCGGTCAGGTCGGCCCCCGAGAAATCAGCGGTCTGTATCGCGGTCCGCTCGAGATTGGCGTCGTTGAGCTTTGCGTTTTCGAAGACGGCCCCGGACAGATCCGCGCGTTTCATGGTGATGTCGCGCATATCGGCGCCGGCGAAATTGGTGTCCTTCACATCGGTTTCGTCGAAGTCGGCGTTGCGGATGTCCGCGTCGGAAAAGTTGGCGCCGGCCGCCTTGCCCTTCTCCATATCCGCATTGCGCAGTTTGGCGCCGGAAAACGTCGAACCGGTAAAGTCGGTTTCTTCCATCTCCGCGCGCTGCAGGTCGGCCCCCGAGAAGTCGGAGTTTGTGAAGCGCGCATACTTCAGGTCGGCGTCGATCAGGAGGGCGCCCTTGAAGTCCACGTCGGCCATGGTCATCTCGCGCAGGTGCGCGGTGCGCAGATCGCACTTGGCACACGCGCCGGTGGATCTGAGCTGCTCAAGCGCGGCCTCGGTATCGGGCGCTGCCGGCTGCATCCGCGGGACGACGAACACCAATGCCCCGACGATTACGATCAGCAGTGGCAATCCGAACAGGAGAAGCAATCTGGGTGTCGACATGTCGACGTGGCCTCGTTGTCGCGCATTTGCCCGGGAGGTTTGGTCCAAGAGCCTTGGTCCGGGTTCCATTACCGGAATATGAGGATTCACGGAGGGATTGGCCAGCCCCATCCAGCTTTATCGGAGGTAAGGCGGATAACTGTGCCGATTTGCGCCAATTCGATTACCGCTTCGTGGCGATATTCGTTCAGTGACGGCGAAGCGTGTTTGGCCCCTCTCAATCCGGCTTTGCTACGGTCCCGGCGATCGCGCGCACTTCGGCAGTCCGGACTGTCGAACCGGAACTCCGGCACGGAAACTGCTTGGGTTCAAGCGATGGGGTCCGACTGGCGGTCGGGCTGTGCCAGAACGGAGCATATGTGTGTCTTACTCTGCGTCAGCTGTCCCGGGACGGGTCGATTGGGTCGATATCGCCAAGGGATTCTGCATCGTCATGGTCGTCATGATGCACTCGACGCTGGGCGTCGAGAAGGCGGCCGGCGTCGACGGCTGGCTGCATCCGTTCGTCGAGTTCGCCCGCCCGTTCCGCATGCCGGACTTCTTCCTGATCGCCGGCCTGTTCCTGGCCCGGCGAATCGATCGTCCGTGGCCGGAGTACCTTGATCGCAAGGTCCTGCATTTCGTGTATTTCTATGTCCTGTGGATGGCCATCCAGACGGTCATCAAGACCGGTCTGGCCGGCGACGGCGTGGCAGCCATTCCCGCCGATTTCCTGCACGGATTGATCCAGCCCTACGGCACGCTGTGGTTTATCTACATGCTGCCGGTCTTCTTCGTCGCCGCAAAACTGGTGCGGCCGGTCCACCCGGCTCTCGTTTTGATCGTCGGGGCGGCGCTGCAGATTGCGCCGATCCACACCGGTTCCATTATCGTCGACGAATTCGCCAGCCGTTTTGTCTTCTTCTACGCTGGCTACGCGTTGGCGCCCGCCGTCTTCGCCTTCGCGTCCCGCGTCCAGGAGATGCCGCAGGTGGCGCTCGGCGGCCTGTTGTTATGGGCGTTGCTGAACGGCGGTGTCGTCGAGGCCGGTCTCGACGATGCGCCGCTTGTCAGCCTGGGTCTTGCCGGTCTCGGCGCCATGGCTGTGGTTTCGGTCTCCGCGCTGTTGGCTGCGACGCCTGTCGCCGCGCCGCTGCGGTACCTCGGCGCCAACTCGATCGTCATCTATCTGGCGTTTTTCCTGCCGATGGCGGTTTCGCGCATCCTGCTCTTGAAGTTCAACCTGATCCCCGACATCGGCACGATCTCCTTGATCGTCACGACGGCGGGCGTCGTCGGTCCGCTCGTCCTGTTCTGGATCGTGCGGGGAACCTGGTTCGGATTCCTGTTCAAGCGGCCCGTCTGGGCGCGGTTGGAACCGACACCGAAACTGTCCCCGGCTGAATAGGCCGGCTCGGCCTCGCGCCGGGTCTCTCCCGCGCGGATCCCGTCGGCCGCCGATCCTATTCCTCGGCGCTGGCGCCCGAGACATATTTCGCGCTGAACGCCTTTTCGCCGATCCGCTCGATCAGGCTGAGCTGCAGTTCCAGCCAGCTCTTGTGGCCTTCCTCGTCGAGTACGATCTTCTCGAACAGCGTCCGCGTGCCGATATCGCCCACTTCGGCGGCGTGCTGCGAGGCCTTGGTGTAGAACACGATTGCCTCTTCCTCGTCCGCCAGGTCGGATTTGAACATCTCGACAAGGGATCCGGCCTGTACCGGCTTCTTGTGGAATTCGAGGTTTGGTTCGCCGTGGAAGAACATGATCCGGGCGATATAAAGGTCTGAGTGGCCAAGTTCCTCATGCATTTCCACGCGCATCTGGGTAGCCAGCTTGTCCAGCCCCCAGTCGTCGAGCACATGGGCGTGTAATTGATACTGGTGCGCCGCCGTCAGTTCCATGTGCAGCGCTTTCTGAAGATGTTCCATCAGTTTCTTGTCCGGCATTGGCCTCGTCCCACCTTGAGTGATCATGATTTTCCACTGAACCGGGCGGATTGGAACAGATGCCACCGTTGTTGAAAAGCGGAAAGGCCCGTGGTGCGGCATCATGGCCGACCGTGCGCCAGCTGTCGGCGGGCCGTGAAAAAGGTGGTCGCCAATCGGCATTCGGCGGGGCATAGTCCCGCCCATGTCGAAAGCCGAAAAACACCCCATCAAATCCGGCGACCATCTCTACCTGGTCGACGGCTCGTCCTACATCTTCCGCGCCTATCACGCGCTTCCCCCGCTGACGCGCAAGTCCGACGGCCTGCCGATCGGCGCGGTGCACGGCTTCTGCCAGATGCTGTGGAAACTGTTGCGCGACGCCGATGGCAATGGCGACGGCGACAGGCCGACCCATCTGGCCGTCATCTTCGACTATTCCTCGAAGACGTTCCGCAACGAGATCTACGACCAGTACAAGGCCCACCGCCCCGAGCCGCCCGAGGATCTGCGCCCGCAGTTCGGTCTGATCCGCGAGGCCGTCGGCGCCTTCAACGTGCCATCGATCGAGCAGGACGGCTATGAGGCCGACGACCTGATCGCGACCTACGCCAGGCAGGCCGCCGAAAAGGGCGCGACCGTGACCATCGTCGCCTCCGACAAGGATCTGATGCAGCTCGTCGACGACCGCATCGAGATGATGGACCCGATGAAGGACAAGCGCATCGGCGTTGCCGAGGTCGAGGAAAAATTCGGCGTGGCGCCGGACCTTGTCGTCGACGTACAGGCGCTCGCCGGCGATTCGGTCGACAACATCCCCGGCGTTCCCGGCATCGGCGTGAAGACCGCCGCGCAGCTGATCACCGAATACGGCGATCTGGAAACGCTGCTTCAGCGTGCCGGAGAGATCAAACAGCCGAAGCGTCGCGAGAACCTGATCGCGCATGCCGACAACGCCCGCATGTCGCGCCGGCTCGCCGCACTTATGGCCGATGTGCCGGTCGAGGTTGATGTTGACGAATTCGGCGTCCGCGCGCCCGAGCCGGAGCGCCTCGTCGCCTTCTGCAAGGGCATGGAGTTCACCTCCATCACCAGGCGCGTCGCCGAGGCCACCGGCGTCGATCCCGCCAAGGTCGAGCCGGCCGAGGTGCCTTTCAAGTATTGGCCGCCCGAGGGCGGGGAGGGCGCCGGCGCGCAGGCCCCGACCGACAGCAAGGCCGATCGCGCCAGGGCGAGTGCGGGAAAAACGACAACACAAGCCACTTCTGTAACCGCGGCCGCTACTGCCGCTGGGCCGGGCACGCCGTCGGCCGGCGCCGAAGCCGGCATGGCCGCCGCCAGGTCCGTGCCGATCGACGCCACGGTCTACGAGACCGTGACGACGCTTGAGCGGCTCGACGCCTGGATCGCCGAGGCGATGGAGCTCGGCGTGGTCGCCGTCGATACCGAGACCACCTCGCTCGATGCCATGCAGGCCGATCTTGTCGGCGTGTCGCTGGCAACCGGCCCCGGCAAGGCCTGCTACATCCCGCTCGCCCACCGCGCTTCGGAAGGGCTCGATTTCGGCGGTGGCGATAGGCCCGAGCAGATCCCCGTCGCCGAGGCGCTCAAGCGGCTGAAGATCCTTTTGGAAGATTCCGGGACGCTGAAGGTCGCACAGAACCTCAAGTACGACCTGCAGATCTTCATGCGCCACGGCATTAACGTCGCCCCCTTCGACGACACCATGCTGCTGTCTTACGCGCTGGACGCGGGCCTTGGCGGCAACGGCATGGACGAACTGTCGAAGCGCTGGCTTGAGCACGAACCGATCAAGTTCTCCGCGATCACCGGAACGGGGCGCAACAAGATCACCTTCGATCTGGTGCCGATCCCGCAGGCCACCGAATACGCCGCCGAGGACGCCGACGTGACGTTCCGGCTGTGGCAGATCCTCAAGCCCCGCCTTGCCGCCGAGCACATCGCCACCGTCTACGAGACGCTGGAACGGCCGATGGTGCCGGTCCTGACCCGCATGG
>CAJQNW010000392.1 GCA_905479765.1 uncultured Tepidamorphus sp.
GCCGTTCTTCTGTGGCGCGTTGGGCGATAGGCCAGCCGCGAAGACTGGAAAATCCAGCTTTTTGATCTCTTCACTATCGCGGACCGGCGCGTCGGTCACGAACGCGCCGATGCCGGAGTTTCGCATGAAGCCGGCCATTACACTGCCGAGCACTGCAGTGCCACGATAATCGCCGGTGGCGGCCACGATAATGTCACCCGGCCTGGAAATTGCGAGCGCGGCGTAGATTGCCAAAACGTCGTGCGGAGCCGCTTCGACGGTAAGTGCGGTACCGGCAACGGGACGGTTGCACGCGACGGCGCGGACGCTGGCGTCCATGCCGCCGGTGCGGTCCATTGCATCGACGACCTGGCCGGATCCGACGCCGCGGAAATGTTCCAGGAGCGCTGCGTCCGGCCTGTCGAACGATCTTCGGATGCGAACCGTGCTCAATTCACCGATCCCCTGCCGTGTTAGGCCGCGACTCTTCGTTGAAGGTGTCGGTTTGGTAGGAAGTAAACTCGCTGTAGTCGGGGCGCAGAGGGGTCCAGATGTCCATGTTGATGGCGGGGCCGTCTGCCTCATCGGGCGCTTCGGCCCAATGCTCGACATTCGGCGGGATGCGGATCACGCTGCCTTCCTCCATCTGATGGACCTGGTCACCGACGTGCAACCGCACGCGACCCTTCAAGAGCATGAATATCTGTTCGTAGACGTGGCTGTGGGGGCTCGACTGCATTCCCGGATTGAGGGTGTTGTAGCCCACAAGGACGTTGTTGCCCCTGAACACCTTTTGCGAAAGCCCACGTCGTAGGTTTCGCTCGGGAATGTCCTGCCAGTTATAGACGGGTACGCTAGTCATTTGATTTTCCTCCAGTTTTTTACACCTCGGCGTCGTTGCGGAATGCGCAACAGCGTTTGATTTATAGCTTATTCTGATGTTTTCGTCCCGGTTGTCAATCAAGAAACTCCCGAACTGGGGATTGACACACCGTTTGATTTGCTAATAATAAAACACAGTTGCGGATAGCGCAACAGCACGAATGAACCATACGGAAGACAAAACGAACTCATCTGAGAGGCCGCGATTGGCACCCGGCATCCCGCTTTGGCGGGGATTGAACGCGCTGGCGGGCGACGCTGCATCTAGATGTGCGGCATCGGGGCAAGGGGTTCGTGAATGAGGGATTTGTGGATGACGCGGTATTCTATATCCGTTGATATCGGAGGGACGTTCACCGATGTCGTGCTGCGCTGCGATGATGGCCGGTGCTGGGTCGACAAGGCCCTGACCACGCCCGATGACCTGAAGATCGGGTTCTTTGAGGTGGTCTTCGCGGTCCTGGCAAAGGCCGGTCTCAAACCTGCCGACATCGCCGGCGTGTTTGTTCACGCAACGACGGTCGTTACCAACGCAATCATTGAGCGGAAGGGGCCGAAAACAGCGCTGATCGTCACCGACGGATTCCGCGACGTTTTGGCGATCCGCGATGAATGCCGTTCCGACATTTTCGACAATCAGCTCGAAGTGCCGACTCCGCTGATCCCCCACGAAATGACCTTCGGCCTGCGCGAGCGGACACTTGGCAGCGGCATTATCGCACGACACCCAGAACCCGCTGAAATCGAGGAGCTCGTCAGACAAGTCGTCGCGGCTGATGCTCGTTCGGTAGCGGTGTGCCTGCTAAACTCATACCGCAATCCCGCCAACGAACAGCTGGTCGGCCAAACTTTCGCGCGGCTTGCGCCGGAGGTTTTCGTTTCGCTTTCGTCGGACGTAGCGCCCCAGATGCGCGAGTATCCGCGCGCTTCGACCACCGCGCTGAACGCTTTCACTAAGCCGATTGTCAAGCCGTATCTCGACAGCTTAGCTGCGGGCATGCGAGAGGCCGGCTTCCCGCAGAACCTGCTAATCATGCTGAGTAGTGGCGGTGTCATCGGTGCGGGCATTGCCGCCGATAATCCTGTGCGAATGATCGAATCGGGACCCGCCGCAGGCGCTCTGGCTGCCGCCTACTACGCGCACATGCTCGAGTTGGAGGACCTGATCGCCTTCGATATGGGTGGCACCACAGCCAAGGCCTGCTTCATCCGGCATGCCGAGCCGCTGATAGCGGGAAGCTTCGAAGTTGATCGCATCTACCGGTTCCAGCAGGGAAGCGGCCTGCCTGTAACGGTTCCCTGTATCGACATGATCGAGATCGGAGCGGGCGGCGGCAGCCTTGCGGCCAAAGACAGTCTCGGCTTGCTCAAGGTTGGTCCGCAAAGCGCTGGTTCCTCGCCTGGCCCGGTCTGCTACGGTCGGGGTGGAACACAACCGACCGTGACGGACGCAGACCTGTGCCTGGGTCTGCTCGACGCTGACAATTTCCTCGGCGGCGAAATGGTGCTCGAATCGCAGAAGTCCCTCGCGGCGCTCGCCGGTCTGGGCGACAAGCTCGGTCTAGATGCCAAGCAGACCGCTAGTGGCATTTTCGAGTTGGTCGGTGAATCTATGGCCTCGGCGATCCGGGCACACGCGACCGACAGAGGTGTCGACTGGCGCGGCGTGCCCCTGCTGGCATTCGGCGGAGCCGGGCCGGTGCATGCTGGATATGTCGCCGAACTGCTCGACAGCGGGCAGGTGATCTATCCGCCGATGGCCAGTGTCCTGTCCGCCTTTGGCAATCTAGTCACGCCAGTGCGTCTCGACCTGGTGCGCGGCGATGTGTCGAGACTGTCGGCCCTCGACTGGGATGGTATTGACCGGCTGATCGAGACGATGGCGGACGAAGCAAGCAAAGCTCTCATGGACGCCGGCTGCCCGGCCAACAGCGTCACGATTTCACTTTCTGCCGACTTCCGATATGCCGGCCAGCACAATGAGATGACCGTCCAACTGCCTCGCAGGCTCGTCGAGAAGCGCCTGGACCAAGACATCCGACTTCTGTTCGAAGACGAATACGACCAGAACTACGGTGTGCGGCTGGAAGACCTCGATGTCGAACTCGTTGCTTGGCGGGTGAGTGCTAGCGGACCGGCAATCGAACGTAAGGCGCCGCGGCCCGCCGCCGTCCGGCAGGCCGACCGCCGTCCATCGCGAAGTGTCCGCTTTCCCACAGGTGTGCTGGATACGCCGGTGCTGGCACGAGCGGATCTGAATGTTGGTCAGACACTGAGCGGACCGCTCATTATCGAAGAACGCGAGACAACGATCGTGGTCCTTCCTGGCTGGGATGTGGAGGTCAACGCGTTCGGATGCATCGTTGCAACAAGAGAGGCAAAACGTCGTGGACAAAATTCAACTGCGCGTGTT
>CAJQNW010000393.1 GCA_905479765.1 uncultured Tepidamorphus sp.
CCGGGCCGGAAGCCCGCTGCGGCCCGTCGTTGCGGGGCAGGGCAGGCAGTTCCTCTGCCGGCAGCTGTTTGATTTTCTCGACGATCTTCAGGATCTTCTTGCCAGACGACGATCGCTCGTAGCCTTTTGGCACCGCGCGAAACCGTGCCAGGGCGGCCTCGGAGTCCGGCGGATGCAGGGCGATCTCGTAGAGCGCGTCGTCTTTGAGGACACGCCCGCGCGGCACGTCGCGGCTTTGGGCCTCCTCCTCGCGCCATTCCGCGATCGCCTTGAGCACGGCGAATTCGCGCGGCTTGCGGACCTTCAGCTTCAGCCGCTTCCACGCCTGGGTGGGATCGGTGCTGTAGGTCTCCGGCGACGTGAGGATGTTCATTTCCTCGCGGATCCATTCGCGCCGGCCGACCCGGTCAACCTCTTCCTGCAGTTTCTCGTAGACCGGAATGAGGTGAATGACGTCGGCAGCCGCGTATGTGAGCTGCGCTTCGCTCAATGGACGGCGCGACCAGTCGGTGAAGCGGTGGCTCTTGTCGATGGCCTCGTCGGCGATCTCGCGCACCAGCGCTTCGTATCCAACCGACTCGCCGTGTCCGCATACGGCGGCAGCCACCTGCGTATCGAACAGCGGATGCGGGATCAGCTTGCCGAGGTGGTAGACGATCTCGACGTCCTGCCGTGCGGCGTGAAAGACCTTCACCACCTTTTCGTTCGCCATCAGATCGAAGAACGGCTTGAGATCGAGATCTGGCGCCAGCGTATCGACAAGGACGACCTCACCTTCCGGCGAACCCATCTGGATAAGGCAGAGCTTTGGCCAGAACGTCACGTCGCGCATGAATTCGGTATCGACAGCGACGAATTCGCTCTTCGCCATGCTTTTGCAGGCTTTTTCGAGAACGGAGGTTTTTGAGATGAGTTCCATGAGATTCCTATGAACGACTTGCCCGATCCTGGCCTTTCTCACCGCGTCCGGCGAGGCGGAAGATCGCCGGAGAGGTTCGCATCAGCGAAACGAACCGCGTCCGGGCCGAACGCGGGATGTGTTGTCCGGCTGCGATCCGCCATAGCGCGATCACAAGGAAGGCGCCATGGATAATGCTCGTGAAGATGAAGAGCGACGCCGCGCCGTGCCGTTCGATCACCCACGAGGAGACGAGTGGGCCGACCATGGCGCCAATGGAAAAGAAGAATGTGAGACCGGCGGCCAGCAGAACGTATTGCCCCGGCTTCGCCAGGTCATTGGCGTGCGCCGCAGACAGCGAATAGAGCGGCAGCGCGAAGGCACCGAACAGGAAGATTCCGAGGTAGATCTGCAGGGCCGAGCCGGGCGAAGCGGTGGTCAGATAAAGCCCGGCCAGAACCGCCCCGAGCGTGGCGGCTAGCAGCGTCCAGCGCCGGTCGAGCTTGTCAGAGAAGATCCCGAGCGGCAGCTGCAAGGCCGCGCCGCCGATGATTCCTGCGCCCATGAACGTGGCGATCTGAGCCACATCGAGCCCCATATCCTCGGCGTAAAGCGGACCGATCAGCCGAAAGGACGAATTGGTCAGACCGATGGTGATGCAGCCGATACTGGCCAGCGGCGATATCTGCCACACCGCGCGAAGGTCGAAGCGGAAAGCGTCCGGCTGCTGCGGTTTCGAGCGGTCGGCGACGGCCACCGGCACCAGCGACAGGGCGAAGAACATGGCGACGATGGCGAACAGTTCGAAGCCACCCGCGCCGAACAGCGGGATCAGGTATTGCACCCCGGTGACGGCGCCCAGGTCGATCAGCCGGTAGATACTGAGCACGCGGGCCCGGTCGGTTTTTTCGGCGCTCGCATTCAGCCAGCTCTCCATGACGGTGAACAGACCGGAGAAGCAGAACCCCATGGCGAACCGGATGATGATCCAGGCCAGCGGATCGACGATGATGACCAGCGCCAGAGTGCCGGCCGACGCGATCGCTGCGAGTGCCGCGAAGGTGCGAATATGGCCAACCGCCTGCACCAGTCGCGGGGCATAGATGCAGGCGACGATGTAACCCGCGAAATAGGTCGATCCCATAAGACCGATCAGCCACGGTTCGAAGCCTTCGATCGAGCCGCGCAAAGCGATCATCGTGCCTTGCACGCCGTTTCCGGCGAGCAGAATTCCGGCTGTCAGAAGAAGTGGAGCAAGCGGGCGCAGCGGAGTCATCTCTTTGCGTTATAGCAGAGCCGGGTGAGTCCGCTATCGTCGCGTGCGTGGTATTGACATTCCCACCCCCCTATGCGCCTCTCCGCCCCGGTTTTTCACCCGTTTCAGACGTCGATCGAGAGGACGAAATGCACGCCTACCGGACCCATACCTGCGGCGAATTGCGCGAAGCAGATGTCGAAAAGACCGCGCGCCTGTCGGGCTGGGTGCATCGCGTCCGCGACCACGGCGGCCTGCTGTTCATCGATCTGCGCGACCACTACGGCCTGACCCAGTGCGTCGCCGATCCGGATTCGCCGGCTTTCGCCGACGCCGAGACGCTGCGCGCCGAGTGGGTC
>CAJQNW010000394.1 GCA_905479765.1 uncultured Tepidamorphus sp.
CAGGGTCGCCAGGGAAAGGGGCGTGATTTCCGTGCCGTGGCGGAACCGTGTCGGTCTTAGTAGGCTTCGATATCGTCGATTCGAACGATTCGGAGTTTCTCGATGCAGGTTGGTACGGTTTTCAGCTTGATTTTCACCGGGCTGTGGCTGGCGGCCCTGATCGGCTTCATCCCCTGGGTCGCAAAGACAAGGCATCCCGACAGCAAACCGCTCGGGGCCTATCTTACCTTCCTCGCCGTTTTCACGATCGTGTCCTATGGCCTCTATCTTCTCGTCCTGGCGCTGCAGAGCACTGTCTGGCCGGACATTCTGTTTACCGGCATGCTGCCGGCGATCGTGGTCGTGGTGGTCTGCTTCCTGCCGGCATTTCTGCTGGCGAGCTACATGATCTCGCGCAAGCCGCCGGTCGCACCATCGCTTAACTAGACGGCGCGTGGATCTGATCCCACTTGCCGTCGGGCGAACCCGCGCCATATTCCCGCTTCGCCGAATGGGCACGACCAACGAGAGAGCGCACCGACGATGAGCAAGCCGATTGAACTGTATTACTGGCCGACCCCGAACGGATGGAAGGTCACGATCTTCCTGGAGGAAGCAGGCCTTCCCTATGATGTGAAGTACGTCAACATCGGCAAGGGCGAGCAGTTCGAGCCGGCGTTCCTCGAAATCTCGCCGAACAACCGGATGCCCGCGATCGTCGACCCGGACGGGCCAGGCGGCGAGCCGATATCGATCTTCGAATCCGGCGCAATCCTGCAGTATCTCGGCCGCAAGACCGGTCAGTTCTATCCTTCCGACGAGCGCGCCCGCGTTGCCGTCGAGGAATGGCTGATGTGGCAGATGGGCGGCCTGGGACCGATGCTCGGCCAGAACCATCACTTTCGCAATTACGCGCCTGAGAAAATTCCCTACGCGATCAAGCGCTATGAGGACGAGGCGCACCGGCTCTACGGCGTGCTCGACAAGCGGCTCAAGGGTCGCGACTACGTCGCCGGCGATTATTCGATCGCCGACATGGCGATCTTCTCCTGGACCCGCGGTCACGAGCGCCAGGGCGTCGACAAGGCAGATTTCCCGAACTTCGCCCGCTGGCTGGATGCAATTGCGGCCCGCTCAGCGGTGCAGAAGGCCGTCAAGGTGGGCGAGGAGATGCGCATGAACCTGGCCGACGACAAGGAAGCCCAGAAGGTCCTGTTCGGCCAGCGCGCCCGATAGAGACGCCCGACAAGACGAAGTGGGGCGGGGCCCGGCTCCGCCCCGCCCCGCGCTCATTGCAGCGCTGTCGAGCCTACCAAACCGGGCAAGTGATGACCTGTTCGCTGCATCCATGGTGAGTATCCGGTAAACGTTTGCCGGCGCTCTAAAATCCAGCTTTCGAATAAAAGCCCGGAAACCCGAAGTATTTGTACCTAACGGAATCTGAATTAACTAAGGATTCGGACATTTTTCGTCGAATATTAAGCGACATTATTTACGCCGGATTCAAGTGAGCCCGCCAATCTCCAGGACGACGGTGGAGGCCGTCAGACAGACTGGAACCGGTCAGCGGTTCCGGGGACCGGATGGATTAAGGGAGATTGACCAATGGCCCGCTTCGAACTGCAGAATTACGAGGAAGCCGGACTGGCGCAAGGCGCCGCAACCGGTGATGTCCTCTTCCGCCTAGGCATGATGTATTCGACCGGCCGCACGGTCGAGCCGAACTTCGTCACCGCGCACAAGTGGTTCAATATCGCCGCCAGCAAGGGCCATCCCGGCGCCGCGCGGTATCGCCAGGAGATCGCCGCCGAAATGTCGACCGCCGAGGTCGCCGAGGCCCAGCGCGCCGCCCGCGAATGGCTGCAACTGAATTGAGCCGCGTTCGTCTCGTTTGGAACCCGCGTATCAAGTTTCAAATATCGGCCGGCACCGCGTCGATCGCGTAGACCGTAATCGGTTGCTGCCGGCCGCGAACGGGGCATTGCTCGGGCGTGACGCCTGGGAGTGCGATTTTCCCGTGATCGACCGCTGCTTGCGAGATCACGATCGGCATGCCGAGAGCCTTCGACAGGCCCTCAAGCCGCGCCGCGGTGTTGATCGTGTCGCCGATCGCCGAGATTATCCGCGCATCCGGCGGCCCCATCTCGCCGACGATCGCTTCGCCGGTATGGATTCCGATGCCTATCCGCAGCGGCTCTTTCAGGTCGTCCTCTAGCGTCCGGTTCAACAGTTCGAGCCGCTCCAGCATCGCGCTGGCGCCACGCAGGGCCCGGCGGCATCCATCCTCGACCGATCCCGATAGACCGTAAAGCGCCATCAGCCCGTCGCCGGTGAAGTTGGAATAGTGGCCGCCGCTGTCCTTCAGCGCCTGCACCATCTCGGCAAAGAACTGGTTGAGGATGAACAGCGTGTCGAAAGGCAGCCGGGCTTCGCCCAAGCCGGTCGAACCGCGCAGGTCGATGAAGACCGCCGTCACCAGTTGCTCGTGACCGAGCAGATGGCCCGGCCGGTGCCCGTCGGCAGCCGTTGCGTTCGGCGAGAGCAACGGGGCGACAGACAGCGGTGCCGAGGGGCGGATCTGACAGGCAAGCCGCACGTGGTCCGGAGCGCCGATCCGTTTCAGGGCGTTCAGTTCCGCAGTCTCTGGTGCTGGCAACTCAGCCGCTCCGTCGCGCACAAGCACGCGGCAGGTCGTACAGCGTCCCCGTCCGCCGCAGACCGAAGGATGCGGCACCCCGTTCGCGCGAAAGGTTTCCAGCAGTGTTGCGCCGGGCAGCAATACCATCGCCCGTCCGTCGCCACAGACGACGCGCGCCGAGGTCAGCGATGTCCGTGCGGAACGGATCGCCCAGCCGATCGCGATCGCCAGGAGAAAGGCGCCGTAGATGGCAAGCCCGATCAGAAACATCTCGTTGGCGCGGGCGAGGTTATCCGGCGTCCAGTTGGCGTCGTCGAGAAGGAACGTGAGGTATTCCGGATCGCCACGTGCCTCGCGCAGAATCTCGCGACCGCCGGCGACGAACCCGGCAAGCGACAGGGCAGGGATCAGCACGGCTGTTGACAGCAACACCGCTTCGAAGCGCCGGAACCAGCGCTTCACCTTCAGCCAGTGCCAGATGCCGATTGCACCGTGCGTCCAGGCAACCAGAAGCGCCACCGCCTGCTTCAGGCCGAGCGACGGGTGGGCAAGCCAGAAATAACCCTGCACGGCATAGTAGTCGGTATTTGCCTGGAAGAACTCGACGAGGATCCGGTTGACTATCACGTGGTCGAGCATCAGCACCGGTACCAGCAGCCCGCTGGCATACTGGACGATTTCCCATGCCTTCATGCGCAGCGTGCGGCGCCTCCACAGCGTGTAGAAGTTCACGCCGATGTGGAGGAGGGCGGCGGTCGCCAGAACCACAACGCCGAGGGTATTCGTCCACGGCCAGAGCAATACCTTGACCGCGGCGTTCTGGGCGCTGACCGAAACCACGCCGAAGGCATGGTTGAGGAGATGGCTGCAGACAAAGGCGAACAGTGTGAGACCTGTCCACAGCCGGATCGTTCCCAATGTCACCTCAATTGCCCTGTTCAGCCATATCGTGTTGCGGGTTAGACGGTCGTCGCATCGGTTGCCGCAAGGGCTTCCCCGGCTCGAGCAACGTACATCCGGTCTGGGGCCTTAAGGACGTGCCGCCTGCCAACCGCGAACGCCGTCGCCGGTCGTATCGCCAGGCGCCTTGTCACGGACCCAGTTGTAGAGCGCCTTGCCCTTGTAAGCCCATTGAGCGACGCCGTCCTCGCGTATGATTATGGAAAATTCTCCAATTGGCCCGGTGGTCGTGCCGGCCTCGAGCGGCGGCCAGTTCTCCGCGCAGCGCCCGTAGCAGGACGAACCGCCGGCAGAATCCTCATCGAACGTATAGAGGGTCATTCCGGATTTGTCCGTCAGTACGGCGCCTATTGCCGTGTCGTTAGTCTGAATTGCCGTTGGACTATCCAAGGCGAGCGCCGGTCCAATGGTCGCCAGCGATACCGCAAGTCCCAGAGCGAGTCGGAAGGTGCGCCGCATGCTTCACTCCTGTCATGTTACCGTGTGGACGATCGTTCCCGGACCATATCAAACGCTGTGTTTCAGCTTAACATCAGCTCGTTGAAATACCTGCATGGCCGAAATGCGCTTGTTCACCGCGTCGCGGTCGGCTATTTCGGTGCGTGCAGGAACCGTGGCCGAGTGGTCGAGAGCGGCTGTTTGCTGACCGTCTGCCCCGCGTCGGCCCGGCCAATATCCATTCCATTGAACGTCATCAGGTGTCGTCGCTCGCGGTTGTGCCGAGCCGGACCGTCCTCGAATTAGAGATGTGCGAGTCGCTGCCCGATGGCGTCCTCGACGACATAGCATTTTGCCACTTCGCAGGCTGTCCACGGAGGGGGAAATCTTCGCTCGGTCATGGAATTGCCTGCGATCTTCTACTCAACGGTGATCTGGTCGACTTCATGCCGGTGGCGCAGCAATCGATAGGACGTGACGACAGCACGTCGCCGCGGTCGCCCGACGAACTCGCATCGCCGAACAATCTCCTGACGCACGCGGCGCAACTCCCATCCAACGTCGATGTATCCGTCAAGCCAGAGAACAGCGAGTGGGACGATAATGCCGCCGAGCACGAAGGAAATGAAGGCCACAAGAAGCATTCCCATTTTCCACTCCATCCGGCCTGCGTCGGCGTCGTCATCGTTTAGCCGCAGCAACGTCCGCTCGAGCAAAATGGTCGTCGTCGACCGCCGGTCATCCGGCTGGCCGGCCGGGACGAAGGGAACCGCGCCATCCGGATAGGCGATCAACCGCGCACCCCGGGCCATGCCAGCGTGACCGAAGTGTTTACGTCTATTGAGTGCATTTCAATAGCCACGCTCCCAAACATTGTACTACAGGTTCCGTTTTCTTGGAAACTGGCAGTGGGCGGGGCGGTGCGCGTTGGCGGGGCTGTGGTTGTGCCGACTGAAGTGCCGGCGCAATCCGTTTTTGTTCACGCGAACTGTGCGATCTGCGCTTTGGTCTATTGACCGAAAAACCCACATACCGTAGGCCTTTCCGGCGCAGGAGCCGTGGCCGAGTGGTCGAAGGCGGCGGTTTGCTAAACCGTTAGGCGGGGTAAACCCGTCTCGAGGGTTCGAATCCCTCCGGCTCCGCCAGTTTCCTCAGTTCGAATATTCTCTGCAGCTTTGAAGCCGGTGGCAAAACTTCCGGGAGGGGCATGTCTTTCGGTATGCACCTATTGACCTTCAGATTTAGGCGTCCGAAAGGGGCGGAATGCGGAAGTTCGCCACGGGAGCGAAATACGTAGACCGCATTCCTCAATCCGGACCTTCACGCGATCGGCGCGCCCACAGTGGACCAAGCACTTCGACGCGGGATATCTCCGATTGCGCTGGGGGTGTTTCTAGTAGTCCGGCTCTTTCCAACCTGCGGCGCGCAGACCCTCAACCAGCGCCGCAACGATCGCGTCATCGGCCTGAAAGTTGCCGTAGGCAGCTGCGGGATCCCGAGCGAGCAACGGCCAGGCTTCGGCCATGGCTGCGAGGTATTCCTGGGCCGCCTCCGTATCGCCAAGCTTGGCGTGACTAATCGCGGCCAGCGATAGTCCGATGGCAGAGCCTACCTTCGCAGACCGATCTGCGGCGGCGAGAGCGGCCGCGTAATCCCCCTCCAGATAGTCGTGAATCGAGATCAGGTGGAAATACCAGCCGGGCGGATCGGCGCTGCGCTCGATCGCCTGGTTCATGAACAACAGACCCTCGTCCCAGTTCCCGCGTACGGCCAGCCGCCAGCCGAGTTGGGCAAGCGTCTCCGGATCGTGTGGATTGAGAGCCATCGCCTCGCGTTGCAACCGTTCAGACTCGGCGTATTCGCTCTTCGAGAAGGCGATTGCGGCGAGTGCCTCAAGGCCGCGCTGGCTGCCGGGGTCGAGTTCCACCGCGCGGGAAGCTGCTTCGTAAGCCAAGGCCATGTGAGCCGGGTGTTCGGCCGCGGGCACCATGTCCTGACGGCCGGCATCGAGGTGCAGCCAACCGAGCATCGCCCAAGCTTCGGCATAGTCGGGATCCTGAACGACGGCATGCTCGAGACACGCAAGTGCCGGTGCGAAGAGACCATCCTCGAAGGTGCGGCGATATTCGTAGGCCTGCAACACGCAGGTGTAACTAGCCATGCTTGGTGCGTTGTTGGCGGTCAGGCGATCGGCCGTAGCTGCATTAACGACACCGTAAGGCTCGCCGAGCGCGGTCGCGACTGCGGAGGACAGTTCGTTTCGCATACTGAGCAGGTCGTTCGGGATCATCGCTCGGTCGTAGCTGCCACTCCAAAGTACCTGTCCGGTCGATGCATCAGAAAGTCGCACGCTGAGCCGAAGCTTTCCGGAGACCGATTGAATGTTCCCGCCGACGATGTAGGAGACCGCGAAATCGCGGCCAAGCGCCACCGGATCTGACATGGCATCCAGCCGGAAGCTGGCCTGGACGGAAAACAGGCGCAAGTCGGGAAATTGCATCAAATCGGAGATCAGGTCCTGTGCCATGCTGGAGGCAAACAGGTGTGAATAGTCACTTTCGTCGAGCGCCTCGAAGGGAAGGACGAGGACCGCAGGACCGCGGACGTCCGTCACCTTTGGCGCATCGCCACGGAGCCAGAACGATGAAAGGCCAGAAAGGGCGAGAACAGCTGCGGCTGCTATTGCGATGATCAGGCGGGCCGACCTTACACCGCCTTTGTCGGGTGCCGTCGGCGAGGTCTCCAAACTGGCCAGCGATGTTGGTATTTCCGGCGCTGCGCGATCGAACGACTCCACGGAAGCATTCCGAGCCTGCCACGTGAAATGTGCACCGTAGCTGCCCTTCGGGATAGTGATGCGCACCAGGTCGTCTCTGCCGGCATTGGCATAGTATGTGTCGAGAGAGCGGCGCAGACGGCCCGCTTCAAGCCGGACAATGGGATCGTCCCCGGGATTGAAGTCTTCGTCACGGTCGAAGACCGCGAGCGCGATGGAATAGCCCTTCAACTGATTGGCACGACCGGCCAACGTCTCTTCGACCAGATACTTAAGCAAGTTGCGGCGGCGAGCGCTGCCTTGCATCTCCGTACTGTCGAAAATGCGCTGCATTTGCGCGCGCGCCTGGTCGACCGACGGTATGGACGACGGCGTTTTCCCCACCCGACCAGGATTGTCGACAGTATCTGTCAATGGTTTTCCACATCTACCGCGCCGCACTTTACTCGGCGCCTGAGCTGCATTCAATCCGGCCCACATTTATGGCCAGTGGCGAATTGAAGGGAAACAGATACTGGCTGAAGAAACCAATCCTTGAGGGGGGTACGTACCGTACGGACGTTGAACCAGTTGCTCCATCAGCACAGGGTTATCGCTAGGCCGCACCGATCGGCAATGCGCATGGGTCGATATCGTGAGCAAGTTGGAGGCCATTGTCAGCAAGTTCCCCGGGCAGGAGTCGGCGATACGTGACCTTTGCAGACGTGACGTCGGATTCATGTGCACCTGTAACGACTACGAAGTGGCTTCGATTGCGTTGCGCCATTGGGAGGGGCTTGGCAGTGAGTTCGCCAAGCGAGCCGATGAGTATCACCAAATATTGGACGAGCTCGAAGCCGAAATTCGCGAGCGCCTCGACACCAAGCGGCTGCGCGGTGCGCCAGATGGCGACTGACGGCGCCGCGTACTACAGCACTGTCGAGTTTCACCCCAATCAAAGAATGCCAACAGGAGAACGGCTGATGACGCGATCAAGACTAGGAATTTCCCTGACCTGTGCGAGCATGTTCGCATTGGGACTGGCAGCGGTCTTTGCCGCGCCGCCTGCATCCGCGCAGGACAAGTCCAAGCCAAACATCCTGTTCATCATGGGCGACGACATCGGCTGGATGCAGCCGTCGATTTACCATCGCGGCCTGATGGTCGGCGAGACCCCTAACATCGACCGTATCGGCCAGGAAGGCGCGATGTTTACCGACTACTACGCAGAGCAAAGCTGCACGGCCGGCCGAAACGCGTTTTTCACCGGCATGCAGCCGCTCCGGACCGGCATGATCATGCCGCAGCTGCCAGGCAGTCCCAGTTACCTGCAGCCCGGTACGCCGTCGCTCGCGGTATTCCTGCGCGATCTCGGCTACTCGACCGGCGAGTTCGGCAAGAACCATCTCGGCGACCATACCGACGCCCTGCCGACCGCGCACGGCTTCGAGGAGTTCTGGGGCTATCTCTATCACCTCGACGCGATGCAGGGGGTGAGCTTCCCCGACATCAATGCCTCGCCGACGGACCAGGCTGTGGCGCCGGTCTGCAAGAACACGCCGATCCCTGGCCTCGCGGAAGTTCCGGGGGCGGTGGACCCGAAGACGACCATTTGCCTGACCCCGCCGCGTCCGGTGATTTCCTGCAGGTCTTCCGACGGCACCTCGGCCAATCAGACCTGTACCGACGAGGGGCCGCTGACGCTGGAGCGGTCGAAAACCGTCGACGAGGAGATCTCGGCCCAGGTCATTGACTTCCTCGACCGCAACGACCCGGAGAAGACCGGCAAGCCGTTCTTTGTCTGGTACAACCCGGCGCGCATGCACATCACCACGGTGCTGTCGGACAAATACGCAGACATGCTCGGCACCAAGGGGGGCAAGGACTGGGGCGCGAACGAAGTCGGCATGAAGCAGATGGACGACAACATCGGCTATGTGTTGAAGAAACTCGAGGACATGGGTGAACTCGACAATACGATCGTCGTCTTCACTACCGACAACGGCGCTGAGACGATCACTTTCCCTGACGGTGGCACGACACCGTTCAAGGGCGGCAAGCTGACCACCTGGGAGGGCGGTATGCGTGCTCCCGCGGTCATCCGCTGGCCCGACCACATTAAACCCGGCACCGTGCTGAACGGCATCTTCGCGTCGCTCGACTGGCTTCCGACCCTCGTCGACCTCGCCGGCGGCCCCAAGGCCAACGACTTGAAGGCGCAGATCGAGAAGGGCGAGTATCCCGGGATCGTCAAGACCACGCTCGACGGGGTCAACCAGCGCGAATATTTGCTGGGCAATTCCGACACGCCGGCCAGAGACACTTTCATGTACTACTCCGGCAAGGACCCGTCAGCCGTGCGTTTCAAGAACTGGAAGATGTACTTCGCGATGGTGTCGGACGATCCGGCGGGTTTCGTCAGCGGAGTAATGCCCTACCACTGGACACAAATCGTCAACATCAAGCGCGATCCGTTCGAAACGTCCACCGGGGAACAACTGAAGACGCTCCAGGGTGTCGGAGGCGCAATCGCCGCACCGATCACCGCGTATGCTTATGACTGGAACCTGCTGCCCATCGGCCAGGCGCTGTGGCTCAGGGAGCTCGAATCCTATCACGACTTCCCGCCGATGCAGGACCCCTCAAGCTACAATCTCGAGGAGGTCATCAAGCAGGTGAAGAATATGAACACCTCCA
>CAJQNW010000395.1 GCA_905479765.1 uncultured Tepidamorphus sp.
CATGGCGATCTGCCGCACGCTGCTGAAAACGATCGCCCTGTTCGAAAACGACCCGGCCAAATGCGTGCGCCAGCTGAACGACCTGCTCAGCGCCGACAACGAACAGATGATGTTCGTGACCCTGTTCTTCGGCGTTTACGATCCCGAGACCGGGCGCGTGCAGTTCGTCAATGCGGGGCACAATCCGCCCTTCAAGATCTCCGCCAAGGGAACGGTGGAGGCGCTGCCGCGCAGCGAGGATATGGCCGTCGCGGTCGTCGAGGACATGGACTTCACGGCGCAGGACCTGACGTTAGACCCCGGCGACCGGCTGGTGCTCTACACCGACGGCGTGACCGAGGCCTTCAATCCCGAAGGCGAA
The DNA here is from genome assembly GCA_905479765.1 of uncultured Tepidamorphus sp. Lineage (GTDB taxonomy): Bacteria > Pseudomonadota > Alphaproteobacteria > Rhizobiales > Tepidamorphaceae > Microbaculum. The sequence goes on from CAJQNW010000395.1 coordinate 362, forward strand.
CAATTCGGCGACGATCGCTTCGCAGCGGTGCTCTCGGGCGAAACCGACCAGACGACGGCGGGCGCCGCGCACGCGACGGTCGAGGCAATCCGCGTGTTCGAAGCCGGCAACGATCAGTCCGATGACATCACGCTCCTCGTGCTGCATCGCAAGGCCGGCGCACAGGCGGACGCGTAGGCCCTTGTCGCCGGACCCCGGATCCTCATGAGTTCCGTCGATATCGCGCCCGGCAGCCGCCGCGACGCCTGGCTGGCGCTTGCCGGGTTGTGGCTCGTCTACGGCGCGTTCGGCGCGGTGGCGGCGAGCCTTGCGCCGCTCGTGCCGCAGATCCGCGCCGATTTCGGCGCCGGGAACGCTGCCATGGGCGGGGTGCTGGGCGCCTGGCCGCTCACCTACATTGTCGCGGCGATCCCCTGCGGCATTTTCCTCGACCGCCTCGGGGTCCGCATCGGGCTATTCGTCGCCACGCTGGTGATCGCGCTGTCCTGCCTGTTGCGCGCAATGGCCGGCACGACGTTCGAACTCTTCCTGGCGGTCGCCGTGCTCGGGATCGGCGCGCCCATCATCTCGGTCGGCGCGCCGAAATTGATCGCCGGTTTGTTCGACGGACCGAGCCGCGGCGTCGCCATGGGGGTCTACATCACCGGGCCGGCGATCGGTGCGGTCGCAGCCCTGTCGCTGACCAACAGCGTGCTGCTGCCGATCGCCGGGAGCTGGCAGGGCGTCATGCTGATGCACGCGGGATTCACGCTTGGCGCGGGGATCGTATGGCTGATCCTCGCTGCGTTCGCCAGGGTCCCGCGCCTTCACACGCAGTCGCAAAACTACAGCGTCTCGGCAATCGCGGAGATGATGGCGAACCGGCAGGTCGTGATCCTGCTCGGCGTCGGCGTCGGCGTGTTCTTCATCAACCACGCGCTGAACAACTGGCTGCCGGAACTCCTGCGCCAAGCCGGGATGGACTCGGTCAAGGCCGGCACCTGGGCGTCGATCCCAACGGCGGTCGGGCTTGTCGCATCGGTGCTGCTGCCGCGTTTCGCCACGCCAGAGCGCCGCTTCGCGATCCTGGCGGCGCTGTTTGCCGGGTGCCTGCTGGCGAGCCTGCTACTTCAACTTTCGCCCGGGCCGCTTCTGATCCTTGGGCTTGCCATGATGGGCATTGCCCGCGGCACTATGATCACCGTCGCCCTGCTGGTGCTGGTCGAACTGCCGTCGATTCCGAAGGAGCGGCTGGGGCTGGCGGGCGGCGTTTTCTTCGCCGCCGCCGAAATCGGCGGCGTACTGGGGCCGCTCGTCTTCGGCATCCTCGTCGACGCCACCGGCGGCTTCATGGTGGCGCTTGTCTCCGTTAGCGCGATCAGCGTCATGCTGCTGGCGATGACGGCGCTGCTGGCGCGGGCTGTTCCCGCGCGGATCTAGTCCGGGGCTGACCTAGTCCGGGTCGGCTTCGAAGTTGTGGATGAAGCCGTCGGGAAAATCCGGCCCCCACAAAAAATAGGAATCTTCGGGATCGTGGTCGCCCGCCTCCCAGTCCTGGGTCAGCGGGATGTAGTCGATATCCGAGGAATATTCGGCATAGCTGCCCCAGGGATCGCCGACATAGTGGAAGTAGTTCGATCCCAGAACATGCCGGCCCAGACCCCAGCCCTTCTTGAAGCCCTTGTCGGCCATATGCATGGCACCGCGGCCGATCTCGTCGATGCCACCGACGTCCCAGCTGCAATGATGCAGGCCGGGCCCGTTCGACTTGGCAAACGCGATCAGGTGGTGGTCGGAGCCGTGGATGCCGTGCATGAAGCAGACGCCGTCTCCGGCTTGGTCGGAGAGACGCAGGCCCAGGACACGGCTGTAGAACTCGATGCACTGCGGCACGTCGGGGGTGAACAGCAGCACATGCGCCAGACGGACCGGATGGACGCGCTCCGCCTTGGAGCGAACCGGCGCCGCGGCGACACCGGCGGGAACCGACCGGGTCAGGAAATCGGACTTCTCGTTCGGTGTGGTTTTCTCAGCCACCTTGACCTCGATGGCAATGCCGAAGGGATCGGTAAACCAGACGCCGTTTGAATCGAAACCGCGCGGCGCATCCATCAGGCGAATGCCCTGCGCCTCGATCCGCTTCTTCATCGGCTCGAAGTCTTCCTCGAACACGGCGAAGGCGAGATGGTTGAGCTTCTTGCGCCTGCCCTCCGACAGGCTTGCCCAACGGTGCGAACTTCCGAAGGTATAGAGCCCGAGGCTGTCGCCCTCCTCGCGCACGTCGAGGCCGAACGACTGATAGAAGGTCTCGGCGTCCTTCAGGCTCGGAACCACCATCGTGAAGGTGTCCATCGAGTGAATTCCAAGCTCGCCGGGGCGCTTGGTGACGCCGATTTTTCCGGTGATCGCAGTCATTGTGTCCTCCTTCTGAGCGACGCCCGCCATGGCCTGGCCGGCGGCCTTATGGTTTTTTCCGATTCATTCGATCAGCGATGGAAGCCACAGGACCATCTGCGGCCAAACGATCATCAACGCAATCAACAGCAGGGGCGCGACCAGGAACGGCAGCGCGCCGAAATAGATGTCGGTGACCTTCAGTTCGGGGCTCACCGCACGGATCACGAACAGGTTCATGCCCAGCGGCGGCGTAATCAGCCCGATCTCGATGAGGATCACCAGCAGCACGCCGAACCAGACCGGGTCGTGCCCGAACGACAGGATGAGCGGCAGCACGATCGGCACGGTGATCAGGATCATGGCGATGCCTTCCAGGAAGCAGCCCATGACGATGTAGATCACGCACAGTAGGACGATGATGCCGGTCGGCCCAAATCCCGCCTGCGCCATTTCGTCCGTGACCGCGTTCGACAGACCCGTCTGAACGATGAAGTAGGAAAAGATGGTCGACGCCATCACGATGAAGATCACGCTGGAGACGAGCCGCACCGTGTCGAGCGCGGTCGCGGCAAGCGTCGAGACGCCGGCGCGGCGCGTCAGGAGCGCCAGCAGGATAGCCCCGAGGGCGCCGACGGCGGCGGCTTCGGTGGGCGTGAACCAACCCGTGTAGATCCCGCCGATAGCCACGCCGAAGAGCAAGACGACATGCCAGATCCGGCCGAGCGAAGAGAATAGCGGTGGCGCCGGCGGCAACTGCTCCGCGGACTGGCTTCGCCTTCCCAGGAGAAGCGCGATCGCGGCGTAGAAGAACATCAGGAAGATGCCGGGCACCAGGGCTGCGGCGAAGAGCTGGGCCACCGACAGTTGCGCGATGATGGCGTAGATCATCAGGATCAGCGAGGGCGGGATGAGGATGCCGAGCGTTCCCCCGGCGGCGACCGTGCCCGCGGCAATCGCCGGGCTGTAGCCGCCGCGGATCATTTCCGGGATCGAGACCTTGCTCATGGTCAGCGCGGTGGCGACCGAGGAGCCGCAGATCGCCCCGAACAGGCCCGAGGCGAAGATCGCGGCGACCGACAGCGAGCCCCGCGTCCCGCGCATCACCGCGTTGGCGGCCCGGAACAGATCGCTCGACAGGCCGGATACGGCAGCGACCGCCCCCATCAGCGTGAACAGCGGCACGACCGAAAAAGTATAGGCCTGCGCCAGCTCGATCGGCGCGGTGCCGAGGATCAGGCCGGCACGGGTCCAGCCCTCGAGCGCCGCATAGCCGCCGTAGCCGACGAGGCCCAGCGCGATTGCGACCGGCACGCGCAACAGGATCATCCCGACCAGGATGACCAGCCCGACGATGGCAAGCGCGATGGGGGTCATCGTGCGGCTACCCCGCGGATGGTCTTCCGGCCGACAAGCTGGACCCAGAACAAGGCCGCGCAGGTCAGAACCGAGGCGGCGAAGGCAAACAGCATCAGCGCATAGAGCGGCCAGACCGGCACGCCGAGGTCGTACTTCACGTCGCCGAACATCCTGGCGTCCAGCATCGGCTGCCAGATGTTGCGGCACA
>CAJQNW010000396.1 GCA_905479765.1 uncultured Tepidamorphus sp.
CGGCGGCTGGCCGCGGGCGTCGACGTCTTCTACCGGGACATCGACTACTCGGATACGTCGTCCTACAAGACCAAGGCTGCCGGCGGCGGCACGCGTCTCGGCTTCCAGCTGAACGAGGAAACGTCGTTCCTGGGCCGTTACCGGCTTTACCAGTCCGAGACCGAGACCGCCGCTTATCTTGGCGACGGCTGCGGACCCGTGACGAAAGCCTCCCGCCAGATGCAGACTTGCGGTACCAGGGCTCGCTGGAACGGAACGACCTATATCTGGCCCTATGGCGGTGACACCGACGGTGACGGCGAACCCGACGTATTCGCGCCGGAAGCGTCGATCGCGATCAACAAGGCCCTCGGCAAGCGCCTGTATTCGGTCGTCGGTTACGACCTGACCTACGCGACGCTCGACAGCTTCACGAAGCCTCATAACGGTCTGTATCTGCGGTTTTCGCAGGACTTCGCCGGTGCGGGCGGCGATGCGCAATACATCCGGACGGAAGGCGAAGCGCGCTACTATAAGGAGCTTGTTCCGGAAGTTGTCAGCCTGCTGAAGGTTTCCGGTGGCATCATGAACGGCTGGGGCGGTTACGATATCCCGGTCACGGACACCTACTTCAAGGGTGGCGAGACCATTCGCGGCTTCGATACGTCCGGCTACGGGCCGCGTGACCTGACGCCTGGCGGCCAGCGCGATGCGCTTGGCGGCAAGGTGTTCGCGGCGGCTACTGCGGAAGTCCAATTCCCGATCCCGTTCGTTCCGGATGAATTCGGGTTCCGCGGCGCATTCTTCGCCGATGCCGGCATATTGTTCGATCCGGGCGATACCGGCCCGCTGAACATCACGCAGCCTGGCGGACGTGCGCTGACGCTGACGCTGGCTGAATGCACGAGCGTCAAGCCGGGCGGTTACACCGGTGTCGTGCCGACGGGTGCCAACGGCTGCTACGTTGACGATACATCGCCGCGCGCCTCGGTCGGTTTCAGCCTCTTGTGGGATTCTCCGTTCGGTCCGCTGCGCGCCGATCTGGGCTATGCCGTCCTCAAGGAAGACTACGACAACACTCAGATCTTCCGCTTCGGCGCCGGCAAGCAGTTCTGACGAACCGGACAGCCTCGACGGGCTGTTCGAGTTGAGCGGATCCTGATTCCAGGCGGAATCACAAAGACATAGACCCGGTCAACCACGTTGGCCGGGTTTTGTTTGACGAACTGCCCGCTTCCTGGCGCCGATAGGGCCATCGGGGCGTCACATAGCAGGTGACCTGGGCTGGCTGTCGCGATACGGGCTGGTGCAGCGCGAGCGCTACGGTTTATCGCCAGTATGATCTCTCCTTGGCTTGGTGTAGATATTCGCGATGGATGATATTCGTTTTTTCGAGCGGGCCGGTCCGTTCGCGTTGAAAGACATCGCCGGCTGGGTCGATGCAGAGGTTGACGAGGGGCACGGCGATCGAATGATCGAGGACGTTGCCGCCCTGCAGTTCGCCGGACCGGGACAGATTTCCTTCTTTGACAATCCGAAATATGCCGGGGACCTTGACGCTACCGGCGCAGGTGCATGCGTGGTTTCCAAGCGAAGCGCCGACCAGGTCCCGGCAACCGCTGCGGCATTTGTCGTTGCCCGTCCGTCAATTGCCTTCAATGAGATCGTTCGCCGATTCTATCCAGACGCCATGCGGCCGGCGCGCATGTGGGACGACGCTCCGCATGGCAACGGGATCCATCCGTCAGCGACAATCGAGGAGGGTGCAATTGTCGAGCCTGGCGCGGTCGTCGGTATCGAAGCGCGTATCGGGCGCGGTTCGCATATTCTCGCCGGCAGCATCATCGGACGGCGTGTGCAGATCGGCCGTGATAGCACCGTCGGCCCGTCGGCCACGGTGATTCATTCACTGTTGGGCGACCGGGTCACGATTCACCCCGGCGTACGCATCGGGCAGGACGGATTCGGCTACGCGATGAGCCCTGCGGGACACGCGAAAATTCCACAGATTGGCAGGGTTATCGTCCAGGACGATGTCGAGATCGGTGCAAACACGACCATCGATCGCGGTGCGCTCAGGGATACGATAATCGGCGAGGGTACCAAGATCGACAACATGGTCCAGATAGGCCATAACGTCGTCGTCGGGCGGCACTGCGTCATTGTCTCGCAGGTCGGCATCGCCGGAAGCGCCACTTTGGGCGATTTCGTTGCGATAGGCGGTCAGGCCGGCATCATGACTCACGTCACGATCGGCGATGGCGCGCAGGTGGCGACGCTAAGCGCGGTCAAGGAAGATCTGGCGCCGGGTGGCCGTTACGGCGGGGTTCCCGCCAGGCCGGCGCGAGAATGGCTTAAGGAAGTTGCGGCGCTACAAAAGATCGCCCGCGATCACATCGCGGAGCGACGTGCGCCGGGGAGGACAGACGAGAATGGACATGAGCGCGAGCACGAATAGTCCGCAAACGCTCGAGTCGCTTGATATCATGCGGCTTTTGGAGCTCTTGCCGCATCGCTATCCATTTTTGATGGTCGATCGCATCGTCGATATCCTGGATGACGAGTCCTGTATCGGCATCAAAAACGTGACCATCAATGAGCCGCAATTCGCGGGCCATTTCCCCGAGCGTCCGATTATGCCGGGGGTGTTGCTCATCGAGGGGATGGCGCAGACGGCCGGTGCGGTCTGCATCTTGCGGTTTGCAAGCGGGCAACCGAAGCTCGTCTATTTCATGACGATCGACAAATGCAAGTTCCGCAAGCCGGTGGTTCCCGGCGATGTTGTCTACTACCATGTCCGGAAAATCCGCAACCGGAAGACAATCTGGAAGTATGCCGCTGAAGCGCGCGTCGATGGCGCCCTTGTCGCGGAAGCGGAAATCAGCGCGATGATCGCGGATAAGTGAAGCGTATTCCATGTCAGATATTCATGCGACAGCCGTAATCGGCGAAGGTGCCCGCCTCGGCGAGCGGGTCAAGATCGGGCCGTTTTGTATAGTCGGCGACGACGTCGAGCTTGGCGATGACGTCGAGTTGATGGCGCATGTGGTCCTCGACGGCCGAACCCAGATCGGCCCACGCACCAAGATCCATCCGTTCGCGTCTCTTGGTCAGCCTCCGCAACATCTCAAGTATGCCGGCGAGCCGAGCCGGCTGGTCGTTGGCGCGGACTGCATAATTCGAGAATATGTCACGATGAGCCCTGGAACCGCGTTCGGTGGAATGGAAACGGTGGTCGGCGACAATTGCTACTTCATGGTCAGCACCCATGTCGCCCACGATTGCCACATCGGCAACCATGTACTGTTCACGAACGGCGCAACGATTGCCGGGCATTGCAATATTGGCGACTACGTCATCCTGAGCGGCTTCGCGGGTCTGCATCAGTGGGTGCGTATCGGCAAATATGCCTTCGTTGGCGGTATGACGGGTGTCGAAAACGATGTCATTCCATTCGGATCGGTGCTCGGCAATCGCGCCGTCCTGGGAGGGCTCAACATTGTTGGGCTCAAGCGGCACGGATTTGACCGCGAGGACATCCACACGTTGCGGCAGGCCTACCGCCTGCTGTTTTCCAATGAGGGCACGCTCATGGAGCGGGTCGAGGACGTCGCGGCGATGTTCTCCGAGCACCCGCTTGTAATGGATATTGTCGACTTCATCCGGGCGGATTCCGATCGGTCCTTGTGCACGCCGCGCACCGGTCGCGGAGGCTGATCCGATGTCAGCCGACCCGGCTCGCCGGGGCGAGGATACTCCAGGTCCGCTGGCCATTCTCGCTGGCGCCGGGGATTTGCCGCGCCTGATCGCAGAGGAAGTCAGCCGCTCCGGCCGGGACCTGTTTGTCGTTGAGGTCGAAGGCGAAACGGACAGCGACTTTTCGGCGTTCGCGCATGCGCGTCTGCCAATGGGGGCCGCTGGACGTCTGAAGGCACTGCTCACCGAGAGAGGTTGCCGAGACGTACTGATGTCCGGAAATTTCCGGCGCCCACGCTTTTCCGACATCGAATGGGACATGGGTACCGTCAAGGCGCTGTCGAACATCATGCGGCTGAAGCGCGGCGGCGACGACAAGGTGGTAAACGGCGTCGTCCAGATATTCGAGGGCGAGGGGTTTCGCATTGTCGGGCCGCGCGAAGTCGTTCCCGAATTCGTTGCGCCGTCCGGCCCGCTCGGGCGGCAAAAACCCGGCCGCAAGGCGCGCGCCGATATCGCGTTCGGCCTGAAGGCGATCCGCCAGATGGGGTCGCTGGATATCGGCCAGGCGGTTGTGGTGCTGGCCGAACGGATCGTCGCCGTGGAAGCCGCCGAAGGGACCAGTGCCATGATCGCGCGTTGCGCTGAGTTGCGCGGCAATGGACGGATCGCGGCGCCGGCGCCGTCCGGTGTGTTGGTCAAGGCGTCCAAACCCGGTCAGGAGTTGCGTCTCGATATGCCGGTCGCCGGTATCGAGACAATCGAGGCGGCTGTCTCCGCGGGGCTCGAAGGCATTGCGATCGAGGCCGGCAACGTGCTGGTGCCCGGCATCGCGGAGGTGAGCCGCGCCGCGGATGCGGCCGGGTTGTTCGTCATCGGCGTCGATTTCGGCGACGAGGGACACGGCGGTGGCCGGACCCGGTTGTGAGCGACCGGCGATGACTGATCGAGCGCCGGAGAAAGTCGATACAGTGCCGCTCCGGATTGCCATGATCGCAGGCGAGTCCTCCGGCGATCATCTGGGGGCCGGGCTGATCGAGGCTCTGCGACGCACCTGCGGCCGCGATATCATGCTGGCGGGCGTCGGCGGGCCGGAGATGGAAAACGCCGGGCTCAAGAGTGTATTTCCCCTGTCCGATATCGCGGTCATGGGGCCGTTCGCCATCCTGGCGCGCCTGCCCGGCCTGGTGCGACGCGCCTATGAGGCCGTCGATCATGTGGTGGCGTTCCAGCCGGACATCCTGATCATCGTCGACAGCCCGGAGTTCACTCACCCGGTCGCGAAACGGGTGCGCAATCGGATGCCGGGAATCCCGGTCGTCGACTATGTGTCGCCAACGGTCTGGGCCTGGCGGCCGTGGCGCGCGCGCAAGATGCGCGCCTACGTCGACCGGGTGCTGGCGATCTTTCCGTTCGAGCCTGATGTGCACCGCCGTCTTGGCGGTCCGGATTGCATTTATGTCGGCCATCCCGTCGTCGAACGGCTGGACCGCCTGCCGCCACGCGCTGGCGGGAGTACCGACGAACCGCCGGTGTTGCTGCTGCTGCCGGGCAGCCGTGTCACCGAGGTTGAACGGCTGATGCCGGTGTTCCGGGATACGCTGGTGGAACTTCAGGGCAAGGGCAGGGCGTTCAGGCCGGTCCTGCCGGCGGTCGCGCATCTGGCCGACCGGCTGCGCGCCGAGGTTGCCGACTGGCCGGTGGTGCCGACCGTCGTCGCGGGTGAGGGGGAGAAGTGGAAGGCGTTTTCCACCGGCCACCTGGCGCTCGCGGCGTCGGGCACCGTGACGCTCGAGCTGGCGCTTTCAGGCGTACCGATGGTCGTGACCTACCGCCTGGATCCGGTAACGGCGGCGTTGCGCTGGATGGCGAGTGCCCATTCCGTGGTGATGGCCAATCTGGCGATAGGCGAAAACGCCTTCCCCGAGTTCATCCACGCCGGTTGTGATCCAAAGACGCTGTCGGCCGCGCTCGATCCCCTGTTCGACGATTCAGACGCGCGTCGCGCACAACTGGCTGCGATCGAAAAAGTGCGTGAGGCGACGCTTATCGCCGGCGATACGCCAAGTCAGCGAGCTGCCGCCGCAGTCTGGGAGCTATTGAAAAAGTAACGGCCGGATCGCGTTTGCGCTCCGGCCGTAAACAGTCCGACGTGTTGGTGAGCGCCTACTTGCGCATCGACACCGGAACGTAGTCGCGCCTGGTCGCACCTGTATAGAGTTGACGGGGACGGCCGATCTTCTGCTTCGGATCCTCGATCATTTCCTTCCACTGGGCGATCCAGCCGACGGTACGGGCGACCGAGAACAGCACGGTGAACATCGAGGTCGGGAACCCCAGCGCCTTCAGGGTGATGCCCGAATAGAAATCGATGTTCGGATACAGCTTCTTCTCGACGAAATACGGGTCCTGAAGAGCGATCCGCTCCAGTTCCAATGCCACGTCGAGCAGCGGGTCGTCCTTGATGCCGACTTCGGCAAGCACCTCGTGGCAGGTCTTCTGCATAATCTTGGCGCGCGGATCGTAGTTCTTGTAGACCCGATGGCCGAAACCCATCAGGCGGAAGGGATCGTTGGAGTCCTTGGCGCGGTCGACGAATTCCGGAATGCGGTCGACCGATCCGATTTCCGCCAGCATGTTGAGTGCGGCCTCGTTGGCGCCGCCATGAGCGGGCCCCCACAGGCAGGCGATGCCGGCGGCGATGCAGGCGAACGGATTGGCACCGGACGAACCCGCCAGCCTGACCGTCGAGGTCGAAGCGTTCTGCTCGTGATCGGCGTGCAGGATGAAGATGCGCTCCATGGCGCGCGCCAGCACCGGATTGACCTTGTATTCCTCGCACGGCACCGCGAAGCACATGTGCATGAAGTTAGCGGCATAATCGAGTTCATTGCGCGGATACACGAACGGCTGGCCGATATGGTACTTGTAGGCCATGGCGGCAATCGTCGGCATCTTGGCGATCATCCGGACACTGGCGACCATGCGCTGGTAGGGGTCCGAGATGTCCGTGGAGTCGTGATAGAAAGCCGACAGCGCGCCAACGACGCCGACCATGACGGCCATCGGGTGCGCGTCACGACGGAAACCGGAGAAGAACCGCGCCATCTGCTCGTGCAGCATGGTGTGATTGGTCACGCGGTGATCGAAATCGGCCTTCTGGTTCTGCGTCGGCAGTTCGCCATACAGCAGCAGGTAACAGGTCTCGAGGAAATCGCCATGCTCGGCCAGCTGGTCGATCGGGAAGCCGCGATACAGAAGGATGCCTTCGTCACCATCGATATAGGTGATCTTCGATTCACAGCTCGCCGTT
>CAJQNW010000397.1 GCA_905479765.1 uncultured Tepidamorphus sp.
GCCGAGCGGGTGTTGCCGATGCTGAAAGACGCCGGCCTGCGCGCCTGATCGACCGGTTATGAATCGTCTTGTTGAGTGCTGGGAGTTGTTGCGTGTTCGACGTTGAAAATCCGACGCTTAAAGTCCGCCTCGCCAAGGGGCCGCCGCTCGGCGTCTTCTGGTTCGCACTGGGCAGCCTTGCCCTGATCGAGGCCGCTGTTGCCGCGGGTGCGGAGGCGGTCGTCATCGACATGCAGCACGGGCTGTTTAGCCGGCAGGACCTCGAGGCCGCGGTCGGTCTCGTCCCGGCGCACGTGCCCTGTCTGGTTCGCGTCGAAGATCACACCGCCGCTGCGATCGGACGGGCGCTTGACGCCGGTGCCGAAGGGGTGATCGTCCCGCTCATCGAGACGGCGGAACAGGCCAGCGCGATGGCGGCGGCCAGTCACTATCCGCCCATCGGGCACCGCTCCGGCGGCGGCGTGCGTCCGCTCAGGGATTTCGGGCCTTATCGCAAGGCCGCGGACCGGGCCATCACCGTCGGCGTGATGATCGAAACCGCGACCGGGGTTTCGAACGCCGCCGGGATCGCGGCGGCCGAGCATGTCGACTTCGTTTTCATCGGGACCGGCGACCTCGCCCTGTCGCTGGGCGGCAGTCTCGATGTGACGGATGCGCATGAGGCGGCGTGTCGCGAGATACTGGCAGCCTGTCAGAAGGCGGGTACGCCTTGCGGCACGTTTACCGGCGACGCCGCCGCGGCGGCATCGCGGCTCGCGGAAGGCTACTGGATGAGTGTCGTTGCCAATGACATTTCGGCGACGCGTGGGGCCTTCGACGCGGCTTCGAAACGCTTTCAGGAGGGAAGGGGGCGCACGTCTTGAGCGGATTGGTCCTCGATTGCCGCTTGCTAGACAACCCGTCCGGGATTGAGGATTCCCGCCGGGTCCAGCGCCGCCTTCATGCGCCGCATGAGATCGATTGCAACCGGAGACCGGCTCAACGGGAGCCAGTCCTTCTTCAACTGGCCGATGCCGTGTTCGGCGCTGACGGCGCCGTGGACCGCGCCCACCGCCTCGTAGACGAGTTTGTCGATGGCCGCTTTTGTGGCGCTGTCCGGCGCTACGGCGAAACCGACGACAAGGTGCAGGTTGGCATCGCCGATATGGCCGTAGGTGAGCGGAACGGCCTCAGGCCACCGTTCGCGGATCTCGCGCGTGACCGTGTCGGCAGTCGTGACGATTTCGCCGATCGGCACGGAGACATCGAAGGCGGCGATGCCGCCGAACAGTTTGCTGTATTCGGCTGGTCCCTCGTCGCGCATCGCCCAGATCTCTCGAGCCTGCTGGACGGACGTTGCGATCGTGGCATCGGCGATCCATCCTGCCTCGAGACCGGCTTCCAGAAGCGCCTCGAGCCTTTCGCGTTCGGCGGTTTCGTCCTGGCCGCGGGTTTCGATGATCAGGGACATCGGCGGGACGTCGGCGAAGGGACACCGGTAGCCGGCCTTTTCGGAGAAGAACGCGACATAGTCGGCCCACATGGCCTCGAAGGCCGACAGCGAGGAGCCGAGCGCCGCGCGTGCGGCCGACAGAGCGACGGTGACGTCCTCTGGCCGTGCCAGTGCGGCAAGGCCGGTCGCGACGGCCGGCTGCAACGGCGAGAGCCGCAGGACGGCCCGCGTGACGATGCCCAGCGTTCCTTCCGAGCCGATGAACATCTGCTTCAGGTCGAAGCCGGAGTTGTTCTTCATCATCGTGTTCATGTCGGTCAGCACGGTGCCGTCGGCGAGCACGACTTCCAGGCCCAGCACATGGGCGCGGGTCATGCCGGTGCCGATCACGCGGACGCCGCCAGCGTTGGTGGCGATGACACCGCCGATCGTGCAGGTGCCACGCGCGCCCAGATCGATGTCGAGCTCCATGCCCCGATCGCGGGCGGCGGTCTGGGCCGCCTCCAGTGTCGTGCCGGCGCGCACCGTCATCGTGCCGCCGACCGGATCGATGTGCTCGACGCCGGCAAGCTTCTCCAGCGACAGCGCGACCTCGCCGTCACGGCTGGAGGCACCGCCGGCCAGCCCCGTGCGACCACCCTGAACGACGACCGGCTGACGGACCTCCGCGCAACGCGCCAGGCAGCGCGAAACGCCTTCGGTGTCGTACGGCGTCAGCAGAAGCGCGGGCGTGCCGGCGGACAGTCCGGACCAGTCGCCGGCGTGCGCCTTCAGGCTCTCGGGATCGCGCACGACATTGTTCGCGCCGATTGCGCCGGCGAGGTTGTCGGCCAGCGCGCCGATGTCGGGATGGGCGGATTTCGGCGGTGTTGCCATCGGGCTCGTCCTCCTTCCGTGAGTGCCGGCATGCTCGCTGCGGCCGGAGTCCAGCCGGCCGCGCGATCGATATGTTTTAAGCTCAAAATAACGAAATGGGAAAGGGGGACCGCCGCTCTCGAGGGTGAGCGTCGGTTTATCCAAACCCGGACACATGAACAGGGCCTGCCGGCGACGGCGGGTCCGGGGATTTTCCAGAGTGTCGCAGGAGACCAATGACATGAAACATACTCCAGCTTTGATTGCCGCCGCGATCGCCCTATCCGGTTTCGGTGGCCTGACCAGCGCATCCGCCGAAGAGACGGTGCTGCGTGGCGTCACCTTCACGCCGGCGCAGGCCTACTACGCCAAGAGCTTCCAGAAGTTCGCCGATCAGGTGAACGAGAAGGGCAAGGGCATCGTCCAGATCGAGGCCGTCGGCGGACCGGAAGTGGTGCCGCCGCTGAAACTCGGTGAGGCGCAGAAAAACGGCGTCGCCGATATCTTCGACCTGCCGGCCGGGCTCTATCTCAATCTCGTTCCGGAAGGCGAGGCCTTCGCCGGCTCCAACCATACGCCGATGGAAAACCGCGCCAATGGCGGCTTCGACATGGTCAACGAGATATTCCAGGAAAAGGGCAATGCCATGCTGCTCGCCCATGTCGACGGCGGTGCGCCCTTCCACATCTACCTGACCAAGGAGCCGCAGTTCGACGCCGACGGCAATCCGGACCTGACAGGCATGAAGATCCGCACGGCACCACTCTATCGCTCGTTCGTGGAGTCGCTGGGCGCGGTCAATGTCGTGCAGTCACCCTCCGACGTCTACACTTCGCTGGAACGTGGTGTGGTCGACGGCACCGGCTATACGATCCTCGGTTTCAGGGACTTCAACTGGGACAAGTTCACCAAGTACCGGATCGACCCGGGTTTCTTCCAGACCGACGTGCTGATCTCCATGAATCTGGACGCGTGGAAAAAGCTTTCGCCGGAAGCGCAGGCGATCCTCAAGGAGGTGGCCGAATCCTACGAGAAGGAAAGCTATGAGGCAGTCCAGACCGCCACGGCCTCCGAGGACAAGGCACTGCGCGACGGCGGCATGGAGATCATCGAACTGACCGGGGCAGCGCGGGACAAGTATCTCAACGATGCCTACACGGTGACCTGGGAGCGTCTGAAGTCGCGCGATGCGACCAATCACGACGCGCTTCAGGAGAAGTTTCTGGACAAGAGCGCCAACTAGCCGGCGCCGAACCGCCATGAACAGGCGCTCCGGCCGCGGTGGCCGGGGCGCTCCCGATATCGCTGAGTCTATTTGAAAGAGCCAGGGCAATGGGATTGATCTTCAAATCTGCTGAGGTCCTCAGCCGCATCCTGTTCTTCGCGTCGATGGGGCTCGTCGCGGCAATTTTCGTAATCGTCGTCTACGACGTGGGGACGCGCAACATGGGGCTTAGGCCGCCCTATTGGGGCGTCAACACGGTCGAATACGCGCTGTTCTGGATCGCGATGCTGTCGATGCCCGACCTTGTACGCACCCGGGGCCACGTCAGCGTCGGGGTCGTGCTGGCGGCACTCTCGCCGCCGGCGCGATCGCGCCTCAGCGCTGGTATTTCGCTCTTCGCCGCCGGCCTGTGCGTCTTCATGGCCTGGCAGACGGGCCTGAAATTCGTCGAAGCCTGGACGAGCGGCAACTACGAGGTGCGCGCCTTCGACATGCCCGAATGGATCATCTACCTGCCGATGCCGGTTTCCTTCGTCCTCGCCGGGCTGATGTTCCTGCGTTATCCGCTGACGGGCACGAGCTATCACGCCGGCCCGGCTGAAAGCGCCGGGGGGCTGTAGGATGGTCTGGTATGAATGGTTCCTGGTGCTCATGCTGCCGCTGCTGGTGGCGATGGGCCTCGGTTTGCCGGTCGCCTTCGCGTTCATCGCCGTCAACGTGGCGGGTGCGGCGGCGCTTCTCGGCTTTGGCGTCGGCGTCGGGCAGCTCGTCTCCAACATGACCGCCGGTGTCACCACCTATGCACTCGCGCCGGTACCGCTGTTCCTGCTGATGGGATCGCTGTTCTTCCATTCCGGGCTGGCACGCCGGGTGCTCGATGCCGTCGATCTTATGATCGGCCGGGTTCCCGCCCGCCTGTCCTACGTGACGGTGGCAACCGGCACGCTGTTTGCCGCGCTGTCCGGGTCAAGCCTCGCCAACACCGGTATGCTCGGCACGCTGATGGTGCCGGAGATGCGCCGGCGCGGTTACAAGAACCATATGGCGCTGGGTCCGATCCTCGGTTCCGGCGGCCTCGCCGTCATCATCCCGCCGTCGGCGCTTGCCGTGCTGCTGGGCTCGCTGGCGCAGATCGATATCGGCGCGCTGCTGCTCGCCGGTCTGGTTCCGGGCGTGATCCTGGCGGTACTCTACGCGGTGGTGATCTACACCCAGAGCCGCCTCGATCCCTCGGCTGCGCCTTACTACGTGCCTGACGACGACGTGACGATGGGAAGACGGATCGTCATCATCGTGCGCGAGATCGCGCCGATGTCGATCATCGTCGCGGCGGTTGTCGGCACGATCCTCACTGGCACCGCCACGCCGACGGAAGCCGCCGCACTGGGCACGCTAGCCGTTCTCATCCTGACGGTTGCTTATCGGGCGGTGAGCTGGGAGGCGATCCGAAAATCGCTGGAAGACACCACACGGGTCACCGGCATGACGTTCCTGCTCATCACCGCATCGTCGACCTATTCCCAGCTTCTCGCCTTTTCCGGCGCGAGCTCCGGCCTGGTGCGCTGGGCGACCGGTTTCGACGTCGGGGCGCTCGGCATCCTGCTGTTGATGCTGATGGTCCTGCTGGTTCTCGGCATGCTGATGGATCAGGTCTCGATGATGTTGATCACGCTGCCGGTGTTCCTGCCCCTGGCGCTGGCCTACGGCTTCGATCCGATCTGGTTCGCGCTGTTGATGCTGCTGATGCTCGAAGTGTCGTTTACGACGCCGCCATTCGGCTTGCTGCTGTTCGTCATGCAGGGCGTCGCGCCGCCGGGTACGTCGCTCGGCACCATCGCGCGGGCGGCGTTGCCCTATATTGGCTGCGTGTTCCTGCTGATCGCGATCCTTATCGCGGTGCCCGACATCGCCTTCGTTTTCCGCTGAGTGCAAGGAGCTTCAGGACATCATGGCAGGCTTTCGCGAACGCCTTCATTTCGATTCCGGAACCGGCGCCTATCTCGACGGCGATATCCGCTACATGCTGATCCGGCCGGATGCGCTGATGGGGCTGTTCGCACGGCTGTCCGATAGTGCCCGGGCGGAGGCCTTCGCGGCGATTGCCGATTCCATCACCGAACGCGGCCGTCATTCGGCCTCGACCTATGTGGCGCCTGAGGAAATCGACAAGCTTCTTCACGTCATCGCGGAGTCCGCGCCGCAACTCGGCTGGGGCATCTGGGCGTTTACTCATCCCGACGATCAGACGATTACGCTGGAGGTCCGCAACAGCCCGTTCGCCCATGCCGCCGGCGATCTGCCGCCGCCGGTCTGCTTTCCGATCGTCGGCATGCTGCGCGCTGTTGGTGCGATGGTGCTCGGCGGGCCCGTTGTCGTGAGCGAGGATGCCTGTGCCGCCGGTGGTGGCGAAGAGGTGTGCCGCTTCACGATTCGGCGGGAATGAGCGGGGCGGAGTATCGCCCCGTCAGCTATTGAGCCAGTCGCCGTCGACCTCGGGCAGCGGGATCGCCGCCTTCAGTTCCGCCGTGTATGGGTGCTCGGGATGCTCGAACAGCGGGCCGGTCGGACGGTTCTCCAGGATTTCTCCGTGGCGCAGCACGACGACCTGGTCGCAGAGGCGGCGCACGACCGACAGGTCGTGGCTGATGAAGACGATGGTCAGGCCAAGGTCTTTCTTCAGATCGGCGAGAAGCGTCAGGATCTGCGCCTGACTGGACACATCGAGCCCTGAGACGATCTCGTCGGCCAGCACGAAACGCGGGCGGGTGGCGATGGCACGCGCGATACCGACCCGCTGGCGCTGACCGCCGGAGAGTTCATGGGGATAGCGCGCGACAAAGGCGGTCGGCAGGCCCACGTGTTCGAGCGCTTCCTGCGTCAGTTTCAGCGCCTCGCGGCGGCCGTTCGCAAGCCCGTGCAGCTGCAGCGGTCGGCCGATGATCGTGCCGATGGTCAGCCGCGGATTGAGTGCGGATAGCGGATCCTGGAAGATCACCTGCAGGTCGCGCCGGAGCGGACGCAGTGCGTTCTCGTCAAGATAGGTAATGTCGGTGCCGGCGAAGCGGATCGACCCGGATACCGGATCGAGCAGGCGCACCAGCGCGCGACCGAGCGTCGACTTGCCGGAGCCGGATTCGCCGACCAGGCCGACGACCGTGCCTTCCTCGATCTTCAGGCGGATACCATGCAGCACCTCGACCATCGGCATCTGGCCGAACAGGGTCTTGTGGTTCGGATCGGGGAAGGAGACGTAGAGGTTCTCGACGTCGAACAGCGGCTCGCTCATCGCCTGCCTCCTGCCTGTCGCGCGCCGAGCCAGGCGTCGTCGGCTGCGGCAATTTCGTGCTGCGTAGCCTCGATGACGGCGGCGGGCACCGGGACCAGCGACTCGTCGGGCCGGTCGTAGCGCGGCGTCGCGGCGATCAGCGCCTGCGTGTAAGCGTGGGTAGGACGGGCGAACAGGCTCTTCACCTCGGTGTCCTCGACGATCTTGCCGCCATAGAGCACCGAGACGTTCTGGCAGATCTTGGCGACGACGCCGAGGTCATGGGTGACGAACAGCAGTGCGGTGCCGTGGCGGGCCTGCATTTCGGCGATCAGCTTCAGGATCTGCTTCTGCACCGTCACGTCGAGGGCGGTGGTGGGCTCGTCGGCGACGATCAGTTTCGGCTCGGCGGCGAAAGCCGCGGCAATCAGCACGCGCTGACGCATGCCGCCGGATAGCTGGTGCGGATAGTTTCTCAGCACGCTTTCCGGATCGCGGATATGCACTTCGTCGAGAAGCGCGCGGGCGCGTTCGCGGGCATCCGATTTCGAGACCCCGAGGATTCTGGTCAGCCGGTCGGTGATCTGCGGCTCGATGCGGCGGACCGGATTGAGCGCAGTCAACGGGTCCTGCGGGATCAGCGCGGATGTGCGGGCGATGACCTTGCGGCGGGCGGATTGCGGCAGCTTGAGCAGTTCGTCGTCGCCCAGCCTGACCGAGCCTTCGACGATCTCGACGGCGCGCGGCAGGATGTCGAAGATCGTCTTGCCGATCATCGACTTGCCCGCGCCGCTCTCGCCGACGAGGCCGCGCACTTCGCCGGGCATGACATGCAGGCCGACCGAGCGCAGCAGCCGGTGCGTCGGCTGGTGTTTCAGGACGATGCTCAGATCGTCGATATCGAGATACGAACGAGCAGTGGCTTTGTCGGGGCTCATCTGAGCACCGGATCGAAACGGTCCCGCAGGCCTTCACCGAACTGGGAGAAGGCGAGGACGGTGAGAAACAGGGCGATCAGCGGAAAGACCAGAACCCACCACGCGAAATGGATGATGGTTCGGCCTTCGGCGATCATGCCGCCCCAGGTCGGGTCGTCGGTGGAAATCGACAGGTTCACGAACGACAGGATCGCCTCGACGATGACGGCGATGCCCATTTCCAGCGACAGAAGCGCGACAATGGTCGGCAGCGCGTTGGGGAAGACTTCGCGCACGAGGATGTTGAGGCGCGAGAAGCCGGCGGCCCGCGCGCTGTCGATATAGTCCATCCGGGTTTGCACCAGCGTTTCGGCGCGCACGACGCGGCAGAAGCGGATCCAGTCGATCGCCGTGATTGCGATGATCACCGAATGGAGGCCGGTGCCAATGACGGCTACCAGCAGGATCGAGAACAGAACGGGCGGGAACGACATCCAGATGTCGACGATGCGCGAGACGATCTGGTCGAGCCAGCCGCGGAAGTAGCCGGCCACGAGCCCCATCGTCGAGCCGATCAGGCAGGCGGCGGTGGCGGCAACGAAGGCGACGGTGAGCGCGATGCGGGCGCCATAGATGATGCGCGAAAGGACGTCACGGCCAAGTCCATCGGTGCCGAGATAATAGCCGGGTTCGGCGCCCGATACCCAGAACGGCGGCAGCCGCTCGAGCAGCAGGTCCTGGGCGAGCGGATCGTGCGGCGCGATATACGGCGCAAACACCGCGCAGATAATGACGATGGCGAGCCACGAGCCCGACAGGATCAGCCGCCACGACACCGGCCGGCGATGGCGCGCGTGCTCGCTCATGGTGGGCGCCTCAGCCATGACGCAGTCTCGGATTGAGCACGGTGTAGAGCAGGTCGACGGCGAGATTGATGCCGACGAACAGTATGGCGAACAGCAGCACGATGCCCTGGATCAGCGGCAGGTCGCGGTTGATCACCGCGTCGATAGCGAGATTTCCTAACCCTTCGTAGGAGAACAGGCGCTCGATGATGACGGTGCCGCCGATCAGGAAGGTGAGCTGGATGCCGGTCAGCGTCAGCGTCGGCAGCAGGGCGTTGCGGAAGGCGTCATGCGAGATGACGTGGCTTTCCGAAAAGCCCTTGGTGCGCGCCAGCATCACGTAGTCCTGGTTCATGGTCTCCTTCAGCGAGACCTTGAGCAGCTGGGCAATGACGGCGGCCAGCGGCAGGGCGAGCGCCAGCGCCGGCATCAGCATGTGATCGAGCAGGTCCAGCGTTACGTCGAGGCGCAACCGGAGAATGCTTTCGAGCAGATAGAACTGGGTGGAGAACTGCGGGTCGAGGCTCGGCGAGATGCGGCCGGATATCTCGAAGACCGGCCAGGCGACGCCCAGAAGCAGGATCAGCGCCAGACCCCAGAGGAAATCGGGAACCGACAGGGCAATGCCGTTGATGATATCGACGCCGGTCTCGGCCGGGGTCTCGCGGAAGCGGGTGGCGAAGAAGGCGAGCGCGCCGCCGAACAGCACGGCGATTGTCATGGCGAGCAGGCTCAGTTCCAGCGTTGCGGGCAGCCGGTTCAGCACGATCCTGGAGACGGGCTGGCGGATCGAGATCGACGTGCCGAAATCGCCCTGCAGGACGTTCCCGAGCCAGATGAAGAACTGTTGGACAATGGACTTGTCGAGGCCGTAGAGGGCCCGCAGATGCGCGATGTCGTCATCGCTGGCGCCTGGCGGCAGCATCATGGCAATCGGGTCGCCCGGGGCGACGCGAATGACGACGAATACGATGACGGCGACCCCGAACAGGGTGATCGCCGTCATCAGTGCGCGCGTCAGAATTGCGCGAAGGGCGGTCATGAATCGTCGTTATGCTCCATGCCCGCCCCCGCAGGTTCGCTATCCGGGTCCAATCAGCCGGCGGGCTTCATCAGGTAGGGTAGCACGGCGCCCGAGACGCTGGGCGTGACCTCGACCTTGTCGGAGAAGACGATCGGCTGGACATACTGCAGCAGCGGGATGGCCAGGCCGTCCTCGGCGATCTTCTTGTCCACGGCCTTGTAGCCGGCGATGCGCTTCTCCTCGTCGGGTTCGCCCCAGAGCGGGCCGATCATGTCGATCATCTCCTGACCGTCCCAGACCGAATGCGGCGAAGGTCCGAACATGGCAAAGCCCGTCGAGGTGGCCGGATCGCCGATCGAGTTGCCCCAGTTGTAGAAGGCGGCCGGCGCCAGCGTGTCGGTGGCGCGCAGCTCGTAGTGCTTGGCGATCTCGTAGACCTCGATCTCGGCCTCGATGCCGACCTTGCGCCACATGCCGACGATGGCCTGGATCATCTCGTGATCCTTCGGCTTGAAGCCGCGCGTGGTCTGGATCTTGAACTTGACCGGGTTGTCGGTCGAAAAGCCGCTGGCCTTGAGAAGCTCGACGGCCTTTTCGGGATCGTAGGGAACGACGGTGCTCGGATCGAAGGCTGAGTATTCCGGCGTCTGCAAGGTGTCGATCTTGACGCCGTAACCATCCAGCAGGCGGTCGATGAGCAGCTGCTTGTCGATGGAATAGGAGGCCGCCAGACGGACGTTCTTGTCGGTCATCGGCTCGATATCGTTGATGAAGATCATCGCGATATCGGAGATCGGCGTGGTGACCCCCTTGAGGCCCGACTTCGCCTTCAGGCGATCGAATTCCTCGTAGGTGATGTCGAAGACGACCTGGCTCTTGCCGGAGTCGATTTCGGCGACGCGGCTCGAGGCATCCGGCACGAACTTGATGATCACCGACTTGAAAGCCGGCGCGCCGCCCCAGTAGCCTTCGTGGGCCGACAGTTTCAGGAAGGCGTTGCGCTCGAAGCGGTCGACCTTGTAGGGGCCCGAACCGACGGGGGCGGCCTCGAAGCCGTCGGCGCCGACCTTCTCGTAGTAGGCCTTGGGCATCACGTAGCCGGTCAGGAAGGCCATCCACTTGAACAGGGTCGGCTCGAATTCCTTGACGTCGGCGGAAACGACGTTGCCGTCGATCGAGAAGCCGCCGATCTTGCCCCAGACGAACTGGATCGGATTGCCGGTGTCGGGATTGCCCGCGCGCTCCAGCGACCAGACGACGTCTTCCGGCGTGACAGGCGAGCCGTCGTGCCAGGTGGCGCCTTCGCGGACCGTCATGTGGATCTTGGTGCGGTCGTCGTTCCAGCCCCAGTCCGTGAGGATTCCGGGGCGCATCGAGAGGTCGGGCTCCTGGCCGATATACTGGTCGAAGATCGACTGGTAGATTCCCTGGATCGTCGGGTTCACCGCCGAAAGGCCGACCGTGGGGTCGAACGAGGGCAGGTTGACGTTGTAGGCGATCGTCAGATCGCTTTCCTGGGCGAAAGCACGCGGTACGTAGAGGCCGGACGACAGTGCGGTCGCCCCGGCAACGCCGGCGGCACCGCGTTTCATCAAGTCGCGTCGTGTGAGTGGCATGTGATCTTCTCCCTTGTCGGCGCGGCGGGCGCCGGCCGTTGGTCTCCGCATCGTTATCCGGAGGTCCGGAATTGGTCTCTGTTCCCCTAAATTACTTCAAGCTTAGAGTTATGCATGTGCATAGGTCAAGCTGTCCGTATAACCATTCTCAGCCGCCAGCGAGCATCTTGGCAAGCATGAAACCCGACCCCGCGCCGGCGCCGCCGCCGGGCCATGTTGCGGCGCCGACCATGTATAGGTTGTCGACCGGCGTGCGGTATCTGGCCCAGCCCGGAACGGGGCGGAACAGGAAGTTCTGCGACAGGTGATGGCTGCCGCCGGCGCTGTCTCCGCCGACGAGGTTGGGGTTGCGGCGTTCCAGGTCGGCGGGCGACTCCACGTAGCGGCCGAGAATCTTTGCCTTGGTGCCCGGCGCGTAGCGCTCGATGATTTCGATCACCCGGTCGGCGTAGGGCTCGGCGGCCGTCTTCCAGTCGCGCGCTTTAATAGTGCCGGCGGCGTCGCCGCGGATCTCGGCGGGCAGGGCGCGCACCTGGACCCACAGGGTGTGCTTGCCTTCGGGGGCGCGGGTGGGATCGATGCCGGACTGCTGGCCGACGACGATCACCGGTTCGGCGGGCAGATCGCCGGCCAGCGCCTGGGAATATGCGCGGCCCATCATGTCGAGATCGGGGGCGAGGTGGATATAAAGGAACTGCTTCAGCTCCTCGCCGGCCGCCCAATCGGGCAGGTCGGACATGGCAAGATGCACCATCATGGTGCCCGGTCCGTGGCGGAATTTCCGCGCGGAGGCATCGAACGAGGCGTTGCCGGTGCCGTCGGTCAGCAGGCTCGAGACGAGGGCCTTCGGCATGACGCCGGCGATCACGGCCTTGCGCGCGCGGATTTCCTCTCCGCCGGCCAGCACGATCGTATCGGCGCGGCCGGAGCCCTTACGGATTTCAACGACGTCGGCGCCGGTGCGCACCGTTCCGCCAAGCGAGGTCAGCAGCGAGACCATGGCCTTGATCATGGTATCGGCGCCGCCCTGACCAACGACCATGCCGAAGCTCTGGTCGGCCATGCTTTCCAGATAGGGAAACAGCGCGCCGCCGGCGACGTCGGGGCCGAAATCCAGATGCATGCCCCAGGCGGCCATCGCGGCGCGGATCTCGGGGGATTCGAAGTTCGCTTCCAGGAACTCGCGCGGCGAGGACGCGAGCATCCTGGCGGTATCGAGCATCCAGCCGATGCCCTTTCCCCGCCAGGCTTTCCAGCCGGTCTTCGCCAGCGATTTCGCCGTCATCGGCGAGCCGAGCAGGGCGAAGAGGTGCGGTGCGTCCGAGCCGAATTCGGCCAGCATCGATTGCCAGCGCGCGGCGTCCGTTTCCGACAGCTTGGCTGCGCGGGCGACCGTTGTCTCCAAATCCTTGGACACGCCGAACCATCGACCCGACGGCGTGGGGGAGGCGAAGCAATGCTCTGCGGGCGCGTAGGCCAGGCCATGCTTGGCCAGCGCTCCGGCGTATTCGGTATGGAAGGCTGAGCCCGCGAACAGGCCGAGATTGGTCGCATAGATGTCGTGCCTGAAGCCTGGCAGGGTGACTTCTTCGGTACGGATCGCGCCTCCGGCAGTCTCGTCGCGCTCGAAAACGCCGACGGACCATCCCTTGCTTGCCAGATGAATGGCGGCGGCCAGCGCATTGTGGCCCGCACCGACAAAGACGGCGTCGAATTCCATGGCGCCTTTCGCCTCCCGCCCTCAGGGGTCGTCTTCCGGCCGAAAAAAGCCGGCTCTCGCGTCGTCCCGGTCGTGTCGAAGTCGTGCCGAAGTCGTCTTGGCTGTCGTCCCGCTTGACGTCCCTGCGATGCGATGCGGGGAACTCTATTTCAAAGTTAGACATTTGCAAATGCATAATTCCGGACTAATCTAGCCTCGAAATCGAGGTGGGGCATTGCCCCTGACGGCTGAATTGGGGCGCGGTCCCCGGGAGGAGCTTTGACGATGACATCCAAAGATACGCTCGCGAAACTGGGTTCGATGCTGATTTCGGGCGACGTCGAGGTCGTTGACCTCGCGGTTCCGCTCGGTCCCGACACGCCGCTGATCCAGCTGCCGGACATCTTCCAGCAGACCCCGCAGATCAAGGTCCACGAGATTTCGCACTACGACGACAAGGGTCCGTACTGGGCGTGGAGCTGGTACGAGCTCGGCGAGCACTCCGGCACGCATTTCGACGCGCCGGTGCACTGGATCACCGGCAAGGACCACAAGAACGCCACGACCGACACAATTCCGCCGCAGAACTTCGTCGCGCCGGTCTGCGTCATCGACTGCAGCAAGCAGACCGCAGAGAATGTCGACTTCCTGCTGACCGTCGACGCGGTGAAGGCCTGGGAAGCCGAGCACGGCGAGATCGAGAAGGGCAGCTGGGTGGTGATGCGCACCGACTGGTGGCCGCGCAACCGTAGCCGCGACGAATTCCTCAACGCCGACGAGAATGGCCCGCATTCGCCCGGCCCGGACGTCGCATGCGTCGAGTACCTGATCTCCAAGGGCATCGTCGGCTGGGGCACCGAGACGGTGGGCACCGATGCCGGCGCGGCCGGCGGGTTCGAGCCGCCCTATCCGGCGCACAACCTCTTGCACAAGAACAACCGCTACGGGCTCGCCAGCCTGGCGCATCTCGACAAGCTGCCGCCGAAGGGCGCGGTGCTGATCGTGGCGCCGCTGAAGTTCGTCGAGGGCACGGGCAGCCCGATCCGGGCGCTGGCGCTGGTGCCGAAGGGCTGAAGCGTGAATCGTCCGGGTGGACACTGAAAAGTGCGCTTGAGGGATACCGCAACCGCTGCATGGGTCCCGGATCAAGTCCGGGACACGCGGCCATTATGTGTCGCGAGGGTGGTGCCCCAGAAACCAAGACATGCCCTGGACTTGATCCAGGGCCCACAGGCGGCAGGCAAGGCGGGTGCGATGGCGCGTCCGCCTGAAGCCGGGGCCCGCTCCGGGGTCCACTCTATGGGCCCCATCAGGGTCGAAAAGACGGGTGCGAGATGGCCGTGAAGCCGGACTACATCATCGTCGGGGCGGGGATCAACAGCCTCGTCTGCGCGGCCCTGCTCGGCAAGGCCGGCAAAAGGGTGCTGGTGCTCGAGCGCGAGGCCGTGGCCGGCGGCTGCATGAAGACGGGCGAGATCACCGCGCCCGGCTACGTGCACGACACGATGGCGACGACGTTCGTCCTGTTCCTCACGTCTCCGGCGTTCGGCAAGATCGGAGCCGATCTCGCCCGGCATGGGCTCGATTTCGCCCACACCCCGCACCCGACCGCCGTTTTGCTGCCGGACGGGCGCAGCCTGGTACTGACGACGGACCGGGCGGCGAACGTCGCGCGGTTCAACACGCTGGCGGCCGGCGACGGCGACCGCTATCGCGGCGAGGTGGAGACGGTCGAGCGCGATGCGGAACTGGTGTTCGGCCTGCTCGGCGGCGCGCTGTGGTCGTGGGCGACGGTCAAGCTGCTGTTCAAGCAGGTGCGGCAGAGGGGCTTGAGGGGGCTGGCGGCGCGTCTCGGCGAGGGCCTGGGGCCCTGCCGGGGCTGGCTGGAAACGCGCTTCAAGTCGGATCTGCTGCAATCGCTGTTCGCGCCGTGGGTGCTGCACGCCGGCCTCGGGCCCGAAAGCGCCTTTTCCGGCGAGATAACCCGTGTCATTGCCTTCGCGACGGAAGCCGCCGGCGCGCCGATCGTCAAGGGCGGTGCGGCGAACGCGGTGAAGGCCTTCGAGGGCCTGATCACGGAATATGGCGGCGAAATCCGCACCGGCGCCGATGTCGCCGAGGTGATCGTTACCCACGGCCGCGCTACGGGCGTCAAGCTTGCCGGCGGCGAGACCGTCGAAGCCGGGCAGGGCGTCATCTGCTCGGTGACGCCGAGCCAGCTCTATGGCCGGCTGGTTCCGGACGCGGCCGTTCCCGCAGAGACAAAAGGCGAGGCCGAGGCCTATCGCTACGGCAAGGGCAACATGCAGATGCATTACGCCCTGAAGAACCCGCCGAAATGGAAAAGCGAAGGCCTTGAGCAGGTCGCGCTGACCCATCTGACGCCGGGGCTGGACGGGGTTTCCAAGGCGGTCAACGAGGCCGAGCGCGGGATGCTGCCCGAGGTGCCGACGATCTGCGTCGGCCAGCCGCATGCGCTCGATCCGTCGCGCTGCCCGGACAGCGCGGGCATCCTGTGGATCCAGTTGCCCGAAGCGCCGCGCCACATCAAGGGCGACGCCGCGGGCCAGATCGACGTTCCCGCCGACGGCAAATGGACCGAAGCCGTGCGCGAGGCCTATGCCGACCGGGTGGAAGCAATCCTGCGGCAGCACATCGAAGATTTCGACGCCAATGTGATCGCCCGCACAGCGATTTCGCCGGCCGATCTGGAGGCGATGAACATGAACCTGGTCGGTGGCGATCCCTACGGCGGTTCCTGCGCGATCGACCAGTACTTCATCTGGCGTCCGTTCGCCGACACCGTGAACCACAAGACACCGATCGACGGGCTCTACCAGATCGGCGCGTCGACGCATCCGGGCCCCGGGCTCGGCGGCGGTTCGGGCTTCGCGCTGGCCGAGCGACTGGGATGAGGCGCGACCGATGGACATGAAGTCGATGGCGTTTCCCGAGACGACTGCCGACTCCGACCGGACCGAACGGGTTCCCTCGCTTGGCGAGATCGGCCTCGATCATTTCGCGCCCTATCTGATCAACCGGATATCGGCGCGCTGGAACACCGACCTGCAGGGAGAGCTGAAGGAACTCGGCCTGACGACGTTGCAGATGCGGGTGCTGGCGATCCTGTCGGTGATGGGCGGCAGCACCGTCAACGAGGTCGCGGTTTTCGCGGTGACCGAACAGTCGACCATGAGCCGTACCCTCGACGGGATGGAGCGCGACGGCCTGGTGCGCCGCAAGAACCGGCCCGGCGACATGCGGGTGCGCGAACTGCATCTGACGGAGAAGGGCCGGGAGGCGTTTCGCCTGGTCTGGCCGGTGATGCACGAGTCGCTCGGCAAACTGTTCGACGGCTTTTCGGATGCCGAATACGAAATGCTCATCGGCCTGCTGACGCGGATGCTGAGCAACATCCGGCAGCATGATTTCTGAAGCGAGGTCTTGATCGGACATCCCCGACGAACTGTCCGCTCGAAAACGAAGTTCGGTGTTTGCCCACGCAATATCGCGAAGCGGATCCATCGGTCCGCGGAGCCGATGGAGGAGGATGAGTGAAATGAACAATGCAATCCGTAGTGTCGCGTTGGCCGGTGTCCTGGCCGCGGCCACGGTTTCGGCCGTTTCCGCCGGAATTCCCGGCCTCAAGGGACAGGATCATGTTGGCGTGACGGTGCCGGACATGGAGGAGGCGGTGAGCTTCTTCGTCGATGTCGTCGGGTGCGAGAAGGCGATGTCGTTCGGCCCCTTCAAGGACGACGAGGGCACCTTCATGACGGATCTCGTGAATGTGCATCCGCGCGCGGTGATCAACACCATCACGCTTGTGAGGTGCGGCAACGGCAGCAACATCGAGCTGTTCGAGTACGAGGCGCCCGACCAGAAGACGGAGATGCCGAAGAACAGCGACCACGGCGGGCATCATATCGCCTTCTACGTCTCGGACATCGAGGCGGCTGCGGCCTACTTCAAGGAAAACGGCGTGCGCACACTGATGGGTCCGTTCCCTGTGAACGAAGGACCGGCCGGGGGGCAGACGATCCTGTATTTCTTCGCGCCCTGGGGGCTGCAGCTGGAAGCCATCACCTATCCGGACGGCATGGCCTACGAGAAGGATGGCGGCACCGTGTTGTGGTCGCCCAAGGACCAGTAGGACGACGATGATGGCCTTCCACCGTTGTCGCTCCGTGTGCCGGGCCGCCGCATGGGCCCTGGATCAAGTCCAGGGCACGCGCTGCGTTGTGTGGCACGGGATCGACCACGAATCGCGACCTCGTGTCCCGGACTTGATCCGGGACCCATGTGGCCGTGGCCGCGCGCGAGGCGGCGGCCATTTCGAGATGCCGGAGGCCCGGGCCTAGGCCCCAAGCCTAGGGGCTGGTCCAAGCAAGGAGTAGATTACGATGGCCGAGCGGTCATTCGCGAAAGAAGTGCAGCAACTGCGGATCGGCGAGGGCGAGGAGTTCCGCGGCGAGGGCATCCTGGCCGTCACCAAGGCGCTGCTGGAATGCGGGGTCGGCTATGTAGGCGGCTATCAGGGCGCGCCGATCTCGCACCTGATGGACGTGCTGGCCGACGCGCAGGACATCCTCGGCGAACTCGGGGTGCATTTCGAGGCGAGCGCATCGGAGGCGACTGCCGCCGCGACGCTGGCCGCGTCGGTCCATTATCCGATCCGCGGCGCCGTCACCTTCAAGTCGACGGTGGGCACGAACGTCGCCTCCGACGCGCTGGCGAACCTCGCCTCGGGCGGGGTCACCGGCGGGGCGCTGATCATCGTCGGCGAGGACTACGGCGAGGGCGCCTCGATCATGCAGGAGCGCAGCCATGCGTTTGCGATGAAATCGCAGATCTGGCTGCTCGATCCGCGCCCCAATCTCGAAATGATCGTCAAGTCGGTGCGCGAGGGCTTCGAGCTGTCGGAAGTCTCGAACACCCCGGTGATGCTGGAATTGCGCATCCGGTCCTGCCACATGCACGGCCGGTTCACCGCGCAGGCGAACCAGAAGCCGAAGATGTCGCTGGCCGAGGCGCTGGAGAACCCGAAGCGCGACCTCAACCGCATCGTGCTGCCGCCGGCCTCCTTCCTGCACGAGAAGGAAAAGATCGAGCAGCGCTGGCCGGCAGCGGTGAAGTTCATCCGCGAACGCAAGCTCAACGAGCATTTCGGGCCGGAGGTCGGGAAAGTGGGCATCGTCCTGCAGGGCGGGATGTACAACTCCGTCATGCGGGCGCTGCAGCGGCTGGGCCTGGCCGATATCCGCGGCAACACCGACGTGCCGCTGTATGTGCTGAACGTCACCTATCCGCTGGTCGACGAGGAATTCCTGGAGTTCGCGCGGACCAAGGACGCGGTGCTGGTGGTCGAGGAAGGCCAGCCGAACCATATCGAGCAGGCCTTCGGCGCGATGCTGCACAACGCGGGCGTCGACACCAAGCTGTTCGGCAAGGACCCGTTCCCGATGGCCGGGGAATATACCGGCGCGGTGATGCTGAGTGCGATCCGCGCGTTCCTGCGCGATCAGGCGGGCGGGCTATTGAGCGACAAGGACCGCGCGCCGAACGAGCCGGAAGCGCCGCTGGTGCCGGACCTGTCGAAGGCGGTGCCGCCGCGCCCGCCCGGCTTCTGCACCGGCTGTCCGGAGCGGCCGATCTTCGCAGGCCTGAAGCTTGCCCAGGAGGAGCTCGGCGAACATCACATCGCCGCCGACATCGGCTGCCACCTGTTCTCGATCATGCCGCCGTTCAACCTTGGTTCCAGCACGATGGGGTACGGGCTCGGCCCTGCCTCGGCGTCGGCGTTCAACGTGGAGGCGAAGAAGCGGCCGATCTCGGTAATGGGCGACGGCGGCTTCTGGCACAACGGGTTGAACAGCGGCATCACCAACGCGGTGTTCAACAAGCACGACGGCGTCATCCTGATCGTCGACAACTACTATTCAGCCGCCACCGGCGGACAGGACATCCCGTCCTCGCGGGCGGTGAACCGCTCGCGCTCGACCAGCCATCCGATCACCGACGCGGTGCGCGGCGTCGGCGCCAAGTGGGTCCGCCATATCGACCGGACCTATGACGTCACCAAGGTGCGCGACACCTTCCGCGAGGCGCTGACGACGGCTGAGAAGGGTCCGAAGATCATCGTCGCCTCGTCGGAATGCATGCTGAACCGGCAGCGCCGCGAACGGCCGCTGCTCGCCAAGGCGATCGGCGAGGGCAAGCGATCGGTCAAGCCGCGCTTCGGGGTCGACGAGGACGTGTGCACCGGCGATCACGCCTGCATGCGGCTGTCGGGCTGTCCGTCGCTGTCGGTGAAGCGTCTCGACGATCCGCTGCGTGACGATCCGGTCGCCGCGATCGACGAGTCCTGCGTTGCGTGCGGGAACTGCGGCGAGGTGGCCGACGCGGCCGTGCTGTGCCCGTCCTTCTACCGCGCCGACGTGATCCATAATCCGGGCTGGTGGGACCGGTTCGTCGGCCGGCGGCGGGCTGGTTTCCGGAACTGGCTGCAACGGCGCCGCGACGCCCGCCGGCTCGCATTCGGATTCAAGGCGGCCTGACAAATGCCTGACGCTACGCAAAAAGACCAGATCATCAAGCTTGCCGTGCTCGCCGTCGGCGGGCAGGGCGGCGGTGTTATCACCGACTGGATCGTCGATGTGGCCGAGAGCAACGGCTGGTATGCCCAGTCGACGTCGGTGCCCGGCGTCGCCCAGCGCACCGGGGCGACGATCTACTACGTGGAAATGGTGCCGGAGGGGGACGGCACGCCGGTGCTGGCGCTGATGCCGGCGCCGGGCGACGTCGACATCGTGCTTGCCTCGGAACTGATGGAGGCGGGGCGGGCGATCCAGCGCGGGCTGGTGACGCCGGATCGTACGACGCTGATCTCGTCCACCGACCGGACGCTGGCGGTGATGGAAAAGGTGGAGCCGGGCAGCGGCATCGGCGATCCGGAGCCGATTTTGGAAGCCGCCCGCATCGCCTCGAAGCGCTTCCTGGGCGCCGGCCTCGACCGGCTGGCGGCCAGGAACGGCAGCATCATCTCGGCAAGCCTGTTCGGTGCGCTGGCCGGCGCGGGTGTGTTGCCGTTTCCCAGGGAAAGCTTCGAAAAAACCGTCGGGGCCGGCGGCGGCAAGCGGGCCGAGGCGAGCCTGAGGGCGTTCCATGCCGGCTTCGAGGCGGTGCAGCAGGCATCGGCGGAGGGCGCGCAAGGCTTCGGCGAAGAGCCCGAGGTGCCGGACGCGCCGGTATCGGACGACCAGCTCACCGGTCCCGAAGAAGACCTGCGGGCCTGGAGCGGCTTCATGGAACGCCTGGAGCTCGATTTCCCGAGCGAGGCGAAGGCCATGCTGCGCGCCGGCCTGGAGAAGGTCGTCGACTACCAGGATGTCGACTACGGGCGCGAGTACATGGAGCGCCTCAAGGGCCTGTACGGGTTCGACGCGGCGAACGGCGGCGCGACGAAGGGCTACCGGTTCACGGTGGAGGCGGCGAAATACGTCGCCAACGCCATGACCTACGACGACGTCATCCGCGTCGCCGACCTGAAGACCCGCGCCTCCCGGTTCCAGCGTGTCGAGACGGAAATGGGCGTCGGCGGCGCGCAGGTGCTGCAGGTCACCGAATTCATGCATCCGCGCATCGAGGAAGTCTGCGGCA
The DNA here is from genome assembly GCA_905479765.1 of uncultured Tepidamorphus sp. Lineage (GTDB taxonomy): Bacteria > Pseudomonadota > Alphaproteobacteria > Rhizobiales > Tepidamorphaceae > Microbaculum. The sequence continues at coordinate 20,538 of CAJQNW010000397.1, forward strand.
CGATGCCGGCCGGGCTCGGGCGCTTCATCATGAACCGGCCGGGGCTGAGCGGCGCGCTCGACAGGATCGTCAACAAGGGCCGGCATGTGCGCACCGACACGGTCCGCTGGTTCCTGGCGCTCTATTTCGTCGGGGGCTTAAGGCGGATTCGGCGGCGCACCTTGCGCCACCAGATCGAGGTCGCCCATCTCGACGAATGGCTCGATCTTGCTCGCGAGACGATGACCAGGGACTACGACCTCGGCGTCGAGGTGCTGCGCTGCCGCCGCCTGATCAAGGGCTACAGCGACACGCACGTGCGCGGCCAGTCGAAGTTCGATCGCGTCCTGTCGGCCTTGCCCGACCTCAGTGGTCGCGACGACGCGGCGGCCTGGCTGCACCGGCTGATCGAGGCGGCGCTGAAGGACGAAAAGGGCGAAATGCTCGACGGGGCGCTGAAGACCATCAAGACGCTGTAGGAGCGCCTCCGTCCGCTCTGGGCCAATCTGACCAGCCGGTTGGAATGGTCACATCGAGCCGTTTCGAACGTCCGGGCTTGTCGCCTGAAACAGCTTGCCGGCGTTGGTTGTGCGGCATAGGACGTTCGCGTTGGGTGGAGAGCAGACATTCGCTGCAGATTGCACTAACTGCAGCTATGTGGACAAATAGACCCCGATGATATCGGCAAGCGTAAATCCACTGCGGCGGGCACAGCGAGGCTTGCGCTGACGTCATTGCGGGCGCAGATCCAGACGGAGTGCATGTTCGCGTCTCCGTCACGCCATGCATGGAGCAAAGCGAGGCAAGCGCCGTTGGCCAACAGTGCGGCCACGCCCACCACGCCCATGCTGCCCCATGCCGGCACCATACCATGCAAGGCGTGCCGGAAGAGGCATCCGATCACCCAGAGCCCGAAGAGCCCCATGGAGGCGCCTTTCACGAGCGCCGCACCGGTTCTCCTCGAAAGCTCTGTCGTCAGGTTCATTTTCGGACAACGCTAAGCCGACATGCGGCGATCCGTTATTGGCCCCGAATTGACAATTCTTCCTTGGCCGTTAACTTTTTCGAAGATCAATTGTGACCGGTGATAGCGCGGCTTGCTAAAGCCTCCCGGTTGTTGTCGTCGACGGGAGAGCATCATGTGGTTCAAGACGCTATCAATCCTGATCTGCGCTGTATCGGCAATGTTGAGCACCGTGCCGCTGAATGCGCAGGAGAATCCGTCGATTGACGAGCCGGTGTACCTGCGTGATGTCACCAGGGCACAGGAAACAGTTGCGCGAACCGCGTTGCTCCGCGAAGCCGTCGCCGAGCGTGGCACCATCGAGATCATCGTCGGTCTTTCGACGCCGATCGCAGTGCCCGAGATTGTCGGCGCATCGCAACACAGGGCGCAAAAGGCCGCATTCAGGGAGGCGGCCGCATCCTTGTCTTCCCGGGTATTTGGCGAGACGTCCACGAAGGACCAGTTTCGACCGTTCGATGTCATTCCGTTCGCGGTGATGACCGTCAATCCCACGCAGCTTGAGCGCGTTCTAAGCGATCCGGCCGTCGACACTGTCCAGGTCAATGCCAGGCTCGAACTGAATCTGCGCCTCAAGCAAATGGTCGATATTGTCGAGGCCGATTACATGTGGTCCGGCAGGCGCGCAAAAAAAGGCAAGGGCCAGACCATCGCAGTCATCGACGACGGTTTTGACCGGAACCTGCCGTCACTGACGAAGAGCATCGTACACGAGGCGTGTTATTCGTTCACTGATAACGGTCGTCTCGCGTGCGTGGCCAACAAGAAAGGCAAACGGAAGAAAAATTCGAAGGGTAAAGGAGCCTCCTGGGGTTGCAAGGAATCGGCTGCGATCTGGGCCAAGAAAAACAAGAACCGCGATAAGCCGAAATACTGTGGTAGCCACGGCAATTGGACCGGTTCAACTGCCGCGGCCCAATCCACCAAAACCAAGAATAACAAATTCTGGAATGGCATCGCACCGAAAGCAGATCTGTTTCTGGTCCGGTTGGTAGCTGACGATCAGGCGACTATCGCCAAGGCGATAGAGTACATTCTCAAGAAGCGGAAAAAGTTCAAGATCAGTGCCACCACCATGTCGATTGGGCTGGTACGGCGGAGTTCTGAATGTACCGGTACGGCCACCATTATTGAGGCGGCTATCACTGCTCTAGTCGACGCCGGCGTGCCGTTTTTCAATTCGGCGGGAAACGATAAATCGAACTTGGACATCGACTTCCCGGGGTGCCTGAAAAACGTGGTCTCCGTCGGAGCGTCAAAGGAAAATGACAAGGCGATTGCCGGTTTCTCCGATACCAACCACCTGGTGGAGATGCTTGCCCCCGCCGACAAGGTCAGCTTCTTCAAGTCTGGCAAAACCAGTTCAGGAACATCCTACTCAACGCCGGCGGTCGCGGCTGGCTATGCGTTGCTGAAGGCGGCCAACAAGAAGAAGGACAAGGATGAAATCCTCAATGCCATGCGCTGCACCGGCAAGTCGCTGTCGCGAGACGGCACCGAGGTGGCCGTTCCGCGCATCGACCTGAAAAAGGCGCACAATTTTCTTCAAGATCCCAATCCTGAACTACGCTGGGATTTCAAGAGCACGGACGAAGCGCTCGGCTGGAATAAGTTGTACGGCGATTGGGAAATATATAAGGGCGCTTTTAAGCTGCCCGCGATAGATGAATACGCACTTGCGATTCTGTTGAATGACGTTTGTTTCGAAAATTTTGAACTCGAAATTCGAATGAGAAGGGACGCTACGGCAGATGAGTATGGAGCACCGCTTGGACTTATACTTGTAGAAGAGGGAAAGCTATCACAAGAAAAATCGGAAGACCGGCTATTCAAAGGCTGGCTTTGGCGGGCCAACAACGAAGTAGATGGTTTTTCTAATTCCTACGTCACAAAATTGTCGGGCGCAAAATTTAACAAAAACGGAGCAGTCACTAGCGGAAATTATTCGACCATTTGCTACGATGAAGCTGATACATCGCTGGGTGGTTTCGACATCTACAAAGCTCGCGTCCTGAACGGTAAGGTGGAATTTTATTTGAATGGCTCAAAAATTTGTTCATCGGTGGAGCAACAGTCAGGACTTAAATCTTTTGGGATTATTGCACATACACGCGACGTGGTGGACTCTTCTGATATATTCGTCGACTACGTCTCTATCAGGGGATTATGATGGAGTACTTGCTTAGTGTGGAATCGTTTCTTTGAGGAGCAGCATTCGGGACCTTGGGCTCGAAGCCGTCATTCGCTGCACTGGCCACTAATGTCGGCTAAGGGCCGAAAGCGGCAATAGCGCGTACGTCCGCTCCAGGCGCACTTTTTCAGGCTCCCGATGGTGCGGGCCGGGCAGTCCTGCTGGACTTGACCGGAGACATCCGGTCTCCGCCGAACGCGCCGGACACCGCGACGCTGATCCCGCGGCCTATTCCCCCGCCATCCCCGATCGGGTATGCCGTCGTGCAAAGAGACGATGGAGATTTCCGTGAGCCAGTATGCCGACATTCTTGCCCGCAACGGTCTGGGCGCTGCTGAAACCAGCGGCGGGACGCTTGCGGTTCGCACGCCGATCGACGGGTCGACGATCGCCACTGTTCCCGAAACCAGCCCCGCCGACATGGCGGGGGTGATCGCGGACGCCAACGCGGCGTTTCGCCAGTGGCGCAGCGTGCCGCCGCCGGTGCGCGGCGAACTGGTGCGGCTGCTCGGCGAGGAGCTGCGCGCCGCCAAGGAGGCGCTGGGCGCGCTCGTCTCGCTGGAAGCCGGCAAGATCGTCTCCGAGGGCCTCGGCGAAGTGCAGGAGATGATCGACATCTGCGACTTGGCGGTCGGCCAGTCGCGGCAGCTCTACGGCCTTACCATCGCCTCGGAGCGGCCCGGGCACCGGATGATGGAGACCTGGCATCCGCTGGGTGTCGCAGGCGTCATCTCGGCCTTCAATTTCCCCGTGGCGGTGTGGTCGTGGAACACGACGCTGGCGCTGGTGTGCGGCAATGCGGTGATCTGGAAGCCGTCCGAAAAGACGCCGCTGACCGCGCTTGCCTGCCAGAAGATCCTGGAAAAGGCGATGGCCCGCTTCGGGCAGGCGCCCGCCAACCTGCATCAGGTGGTGGTCGGCGGCGCGGCGGTCGGCGAGGCGCTGGTGACGTCGCCGGACGTGGCGCTGGTTTCGGCGACCGGCTCGACGCGGATGGGCAGGGCGGTCGGCCCGAAGGTCGCCGGACGCTTCGGAAAGCTGATCCTGGAGCTTGGCGGCAACAACGCGATGATCGTCGGGCCGACGGCCGATCTCGACCTGGCGGTTCGCGCCATCACCTTCTCGGCGGTGGGCACCTGCGGGCAGCGCTGCACGTCGCTGCGCCGGGTGATCGCGCACGAGAGCATCAAGGATGCGCTGGTGCCGGCGCTGGCGAAGGCCTACGGCTCGGCGCCGGTCGGCGATCCGCTGAAAGCCGAGACACTGGTCGGCCCGCTGATCGACCAGGCGTCGCTTGAGCGCATGCAGGCGGCGCTGGAGCGCGCGCGCGGCGACGGCGGCACCGTACACGGCGGCGAGGTGGTGACGGAGGGTGTGCCCGGCGGGGCCTATGTGCGGCCGGCGATCGTCGAGATGCCGTCGCAGACCGATATCGTGCGCGAGGAGACCTTCGCGCCGATCCTCTACGTGATGACGTATTCGGATCTCGGCGAGGCGATCGCGATGCAGAACGACGTGCCGCAGGGGCTGTCGTCGTGCATCTTCACCAACGACGTGCGCGAGGCGGAGACCTTCATGTCGGCGGTCGGCTCGGACTGCGGCATAGCCAACGTCAACATCGGCCCGTCCGGGGCCGAGATCGGCGGCGCGTTCGGCGGCGAAAAGGAAACGGGCGGCGGGCGCGAATCCGGTTCCGATGCCTGGAAGGGCTACATGCGCCGGCAGACCAACACGATCAACTATTCCCGCGATCTGCCGCTGGCGCAGGGCGTGAAGTTCGACGTCTGAGCCCGGGCACCCCACACGGACGAAAACTCCATCCGGCATGGAGCCGGATGGTGCGCTGCAGCTTCGCTCGAGCGATTTGGGCGATCTCCGTTGGGGGAGGAGACCGACGCAATCAACGCGGCGTAGGGTTGGCCGTCATGCGGCTCGAACGGTGCTGAAGAACGTATCGACTTCGGACTGCAGGGTATCGGCCTGCTGAATCAGTTCCTCTACCGCAGCCAGCACCGCATTGGCTCCGGCCCCGGTCTCGCCGGCTGCCTGGGAAACGCCGCCGATGTTGGCGGACACGTCGCCCGTGCCGCTGGCGGCCTGCTGAACGTTGCGGGCGATCTCCTGGGTGGCGACGCCTTGCTGCTCGACCGCCGAGGCGATGGTGGTCGCGATTTCGCTGACACTTGAAATCGTCGACCGGATCTTGGCGATCGCGTCCTCGGCATTCCGGGTGGCGGTCTGGATGCCGGCGATCTGACCGGTGATCTCGTCGGTGGCGTTGGCTGTCTGGCCGGCCAGCGTCTTCACCACGGCGGCGACCACGGCGAAGCCGCGGCCGGCCTCGCCGGCGCGTGCGGCCTCGATGGTGGCGTTGAGGGCCAACAGGTTGGTCTGCGCGGCGATATCATTGATCAGCTTGACGACATTGCCGATCCGCTCCGATGCCTCAGTCAACTCGCCAATCTGCCTGGCGGCCAGTTCGGATTCCTCGACCGCGTGGGTGGCGGTTGCCGTTGAATCGGCGACCTGCCGGGAAATTTCCGTGATCGATGTCGCCAGTTCCTCGGACGCGGCGGCGACCGTCTGCACGTTGTTGGTGGCCTCTTCGGCCGCGGCGGCCACGGCGCCGGCCTGACGGTTGGTCTGCTCCGCCCCGCTGGCCAGACCGGTCGCGGTTTCCTGCATCTGGTTGGCCGCGCCGCGGACCGTCTTCAGGACCGCGTTCATCTTCGTGTCGAAATCGGCGACAGCCGCGTCGACGACACGCTGGCGGGAGGCCCGCTCCTCGATCATGGCTTCCTGGTAGACGGAAATCGCGACATCCATGTCGAGCATGACGGCCGCATTCACGGCGGTCAGAACGGCATGCAGTTTATCGGGCTGCTTCCGGTAGGTTTTCGCGGCAAGCACCGAGAGCTTCGAGAGCACGAAGTTGTAGCCGCCGATATACCAGCGCGGCTCGAGGCCGATTTTGTCGTGCACCATGCCGATCGTGCGAACGCCGGCGAAGTAGGCGTCGTCGAACGTACCGGAAAAAAGGCGGCTCCAATGCTGGGTTTGGGCGCCTTTCAGCCGTTCGGTCTGATTTCCGATACGGCTGGAGAGTTCGGGAACGGCGGTGACATGCTTATAGAAGCCGTCCATGATTTCCGGCAGCGCGGCTTCGACCTTTGGCCAGAACTCCGCCAGGAGCCGGCCGGTTCCGGGCGAAATTTCCATGAAGTCGAGCCGTCGACTGCGATCATTCGGATCGGTTGCGGTGTCGGAGTCGTGTGTCATTGGTTGCCTCTCAACGATCAAATCTGCCGGGAAGAACTTCAGTTTCATTAGACTAATCTAAATATAGATAAACATATTAATAGTTAACTCTGCGTAAATATTAAAGTTCCTGCAATAATGAGAGTATTTAGATAGAATCTTGATCGTAAATTGTAGTATCGAGTCGAAACAAATTCATAATCGAGGCGATGTTGACTATTCTGTTGGCTGGCTATCTACGCGGCGTTTCAACGATACAAGCATCGGTGAATGCACCGGATTTCGATAGCGACGCGTCTGACGACGCTATGAAGGGGGACTCAGCGGGTACCGAAACGGAATAATTCCGCTGGATATCACCGAAGCGAATCTTACGCCTAGCAAAGGCGGACTATTCGCGATCGCCATGTCGGCGCTGCTGAACACCCCCCCGGTATTACCTGCAATCTTCACGCGTGCAACAACCGAAGCGGACAATTGATAAACGGAATGGTTGCAATGTTAAGCATTCTGTTTACCATTGTTATGTCAGCTTACAAAAAGTCAGGACGGCTCGACGGCGGCGAGGGCGCTTGGCGCATATATCGTTACGCATCTGAAATGATTAGCCGGATTTTAATAATTTTCACCCAAAAAGACCAAAAGCCACGAGATGTACTCGTGCGCGTCGAGGAGCTGACACCCTAATGTTTACGAGCAGGAAACCCGGCCGGACGGCCGAACTGGAAGCGACCATAGACGCCATCGGCAGGGCGCGGGCGGTGATCGAATTCGATATGGACGGGACGATCATCACGGCCAACGAAAATTTCCTGACGACACTGGGGTATTCGCTCGACGAGATCGCCGGCAAGCATCACTCGATGTTCATCGATCCGGCAGAGCGCGACAGTGAACAATATCGCGCTTTCTGGGCTCGGCTGAACAAGGGCGAATATGTCTCCGACCAGTTCAAGCGGATCGGGAAGGGTGGCAAGGAAGTCTGGATCCAGGCCGCCTACAGCCCTGTCCTTGGCGCGGACGGGAAGCCGTTCAAGGTGGTCAAGCTGGCAACGGACATTACCGAGCGCGTGCTCAAGAACGCGGACTATGCCGGGCAGCTCGATGCCATCAGCAAAGCGCAGGCGGTGATCGAGTTCAATCTGGACGGGACGATCATCACGGCGAACGAGAATTTCCTGGGTGCGATGGGGTATGTGCTCGACGAGGTCGCGGGAAAGCATCACGCGATGTTCGTCGAACCGGAGTATGCGAAAAGCCCGGACTACAAGGAATTCTGGGCCCGCCTGAATGCGGGTGAATTCCAGTCGGCCGAATACAAGCGTATCGGCAAGGGCGGCAAGGAGGTCTGGATCCAGGCGTCCTACAACCCGATCCTGGATGCCGACGGCAAGGCATTCAAGGTCGTGAAGTTCGCAACCGACGTGACCGAGCAGAAGCTCAAGAACGCAAATTACGCCGGCCAGCTCGACGCCATCGGCAAGTCGCAGGCGATCATCGAATTCAATCTGGACGGGACGGTCATCACGGCCAACGACAACTTTCTGGCCGCGCTGGGCTATTCGCTCGATGAGATCAAGGGCAAGCACCATTCGATGTTCGTCGACCCGGGCGAGCGCGACGGGCAGGACTATCGGGACTTCTGGGCGCGTCTGAATGCGGGCGTATTCCAGTCGGCGGAGTACAAGCGCATTGGCAAGGGCGGCAGGGAAATCTGGATCCAGGCGTCCTACAACCCGATCCTCGATCTCAACGGCAAGCCCTACAAGGTCGTGAAGTTCGCCACCGATGTTACCGCGCAGGTTCTCGACCGGATGCGCAGCGAACATGTGCGCAAGATGATGGAAAGCGTCGCGGCCGGTGCCGAGGAACTCAACGTCTCGGTCAGGGAGATCTCCGACTCCATGAACAAGTCCCGGTCAACGACGAGCGATACATTCGATCTGGTCGTGACCGCCGACGAATCGACGCAGAAGCTCGCCGCCGCCACGGAAGCGATGGGCGGTATCGTCGACGCGATCAACAACATTACCGGCCAGATCAACCTGCTGGCCCTGAATGCCACGATCGAGTCCGCGCGTGCGGGCGAAGCGGGCAGGGGGTTTGCCGTGGTCGCCAACGAGGTGAAGAATCTCGCCGGTCAGGCAACGAATGCCACCGAAAGGATTGCGTCGG
>CAJQNW010000398.1 GCA_905479765.1 uncultured Tepidamorphus sp.
CCGTCACCGGTGATTTCTATACGCAGATCGTCAACGCGCCCACGGCTGCAACGTCGCCTAACGGACCGGGCGCGGTCAGGATCCGGATGGGACTTGCCGAAGGAATTGACTTCTCGCCGGATTCACATGCGATGAATATCCTGCATGTCGCTCCATTCAATCTGACGACATCTCGGGTCTTTAAGACAGGCAAAAGCAAGAAGGGGGCAACCAGTTACTTCTTGTTGCTCAAATATACAGCGCCTCAATCCGGGATCGACTGCTTCATCACTTCGCTGACTATGACAGCGCGCTTCGTCCCGAAATAGCCGACCCTCGCGGCCGTTGAAACGATTGAAACAATCGCCGGGACTTGCAGATGCCGGATTGAAACGGTTGGCAGCTACCCTCCCTCGACCGCAGGTCTGGAGCCAATTTCCGGCCCCTGATCCTTGCCAAGACCAGGGGGAAACCATGCGCATCGAGACCGTTTTTGCTGGAGCCGCTGCCGCGTGGGCGATGGTCGCAGACACAGACAGCCACGCCGGTGACAGCAGCGAAGCGGCAAAAATGCCGCGCGGCGGCAGGGCACCGGACGTTCGCACCTCCTGGAGCCTGATCGTTTCATGAGCGGTTCCAGTAGAAGACTGCGCAGCGCCGCCGGTATCGTCGCGGCATTCGTCATCGCCCTGGGCGTTCTCCCGACCGGGATGATGGCTCAGGACGGACCGCTCGGCGTCGGAATCGTGGTGGCGCCGGAAAACGGCATCTGGAGCTGTGCGGGCTCGACACCGGAAGCCGCGTTCGGATGTGCCAGACGCGAGTGCCGCACCGCGGGCGAGGCCGACTGCTATCGGACCGCATGGTGCTATCCGGGCGGTTGGGGCGCGCTGTATTCCCAGCGCACCGCCGAATTCCACGGACCCAACGGATTTTGCGGCGCTCCCAGCCGCGAAGAAGCCCTGGCGACCGTCGAGCGGTGGTGCCGGTCGCAGGACTATCTTGTCTCCTGTTTCGTCTCCACCATCATCACACCGGATGGAACCGAAGAGGACGTGGAGGTGGAGTTCAAATTCGACAGGTAGGCCGGTGCCGCCAGATTCCTAAGACCGGCGCTTGAGGGCCCGGTCGTAGTCGTCGATCGCCTCAGCAAGCAAAGCATATTCCTCGCAGTCCGTGCCGCAGCGCGTGCCGATTTCGGCGAGCTGTTCCCGGGCCAGATCGATTTCGCCGAGAACCACATAGGCCTCGCCCAGATACTCGCGTGCGCGAACATAGTCGGGATCGGCAGCGAGGGCCTGGCGATAGTAGCCAAGGCCTACCTCGAAGCGCCCGAGCTTGCGATGGGCGTAGCCCAGATAGTTGAGGACGCGCGGGTCGTCCTTATTCTCGACAAGGCTCAGCGTCTCGATCGCCTCGCCGTAGCGGCCGGTCTGCGCAAGCCAGCTGCCATAGGCGTAGCGGCTCTCGTCGCTGAGGCTGTCGCTTGATTGCTTGACGCATTTGCCGGAGTTGCCGTCGAGAATTTGGCCACGCGGGCAGGACTTGACCGGTCCGCCCGCCCCGCCACCACTGCCGCCGCCACCGGCGGTAAAGGCCGGTCCCGCGCCGGTGAGGAGAACCGTGAGAGCCAATGCTCCTGCGAAAGGGGACTGATGTATGAGACGCTTCATAGCTAACCACCTCCACTTCGAATTGGCGAACTGTGACTTGCCGGGTTCGGACTTGCCGGCATGATGCTGGTGCCAACACTTTCGCAGCCAGCCTATTCCCCTTGTGAGACCGCTTCGCTCAAATTCTGAAGACCGGGAACCGTCCGGCCCTTACCGGCGGCGCAGGGTGGCCCACATGTTGTCGCTCGTCGGGATCGCTCCGAATGGGCCGAAGTCCACTGAAAACCCGGACTCTTCCGCCATTTTCCCGAGACTCTGCACCGTGAAATAGTTGACGTGGTCGGGGAAGCGGAATCCGCACCATTTGTATCCAGTCACGCGCCGGTTCAGCGAGCCGTAGTTCGGCACCTTGACGATCACCGCGCCGCGCGGTTCCAGCGTCCGGGCAAGCTCGGTCAGCACCTCCTTCGGCTGAACCTCGTGCTCGAGATACGAGCGCATCATTGCGCCTGCGAAGAACGCATCGGGAAACGAGCGCAATCCTTCGAGCGCCGAGGCATTGACGCAACGCCCGCCGCGCGCCGCGAAGCGCTCGTTCGCGGCAGCTGCGAGGCCGGATGAAATCTCGATCCCGTAAGGCACCGAGCCCGGCCCAAGGGATAATGCCGGTCCGCCTTCGGCGCAGCCGATATCGACGATGTTGCCAGGCCGGGATCGGCGCTCGACCAGTTCGGCTATATTGCGGCGACCGAAAATCCGGTTGCGCTTGCGGAAAATCTGGCTCAGCCGATAGGTGCGTGGCCGCTCGCTGGCGCGGCGCCTGTTCTCGCTCTCGCGGCTTTTCTCCCACGACAGCGTGTCGTTCAGCGCCTCATGGAGCGGGACCGGATCGAGATAGACGAATTCGCAACTCGGGCACGTCTTGATCAGCCAGGGCGGACGCGAATACGGCCCGCCGGGGACATCGGTGTTCGCTGCGTCGCACGCCGGGCATCGGCGCGATTGCACCGGAACAGGACCGAGGGGCGTTTCGATAGTGAACCGTGCCGAACCTGGCACGGCTTCGGCCTCCCGGTCATGGGAATTTGGCGTGATTACATCCATATCGGACGACTTCTAACATATACGGTCGCCCGTCAATCGAGATGACATCGATACTCTTCATATTGCCTTGCCGTAGCAGCCGGATTATCCCGGCGCGTGACCCGAACGCTCGCCAACCTGACGCTGCTTCTCGCCGCCTTCATCTGGGGCACGGCTTTTGTCGCCCAGTCGACCGCGATGCGCGATATCGGGCCGTTCCTGTTCACCGGCCTGCGCTTCCTGCTGGCGGCGGTGGCAATCCTGCCATTTGCCTTGCGCGAGCGGCGCAAGAACGGATCGCTGGATCGGGCAGGGTGGGCGCTGGCGGCACTGACCGGGCTGACGTTCTTTCTCGGCGGCATCCTGCAGCAGATCGGCCTGCTATACACCAGCGTCACCAACGCCGGGTTCCTGACCGGCATCTATGTCGTCATCGTGCCGTTCGTCGCCTGGGCGATATTCAAGTCGCTGCCGCATCGCATTGTCTGGCCGGCGGCTGCGATCTCGTTTGCCGGCACGCTGCTGCTCGGCGGCGGCGGTATCGCTCCGCTTGGCATAGGCGATGCGCTGATGGTCGTCGCGGCGGTGTTCTGGGCGCTTCAGGTGGCGCTGCTCAGTTATGCGGCGGCGCGGACGGGGCAGCCCGTCACCCTGGCCGCCGTCCAATTCACGATCGGTGGGGTCCTCGGCATGGCGATCGCACCGTTCGTCGAACCGATCGAGATCGAGCGGATCGCGGCCGCCGGTATCGAGATCCTCTATGCGGGCCTGCTGTCCGGCGGCATCGCCTATACGTTGCAGGCGATCGGCCAGCGCTGGACGCCGCCGGGCGACGCAGCGGTGATCCTGTCTTCGGAAGTGCTGTTCGCGGCGGTTGCCGGTGCCGTCATACTCGGCGATCGGCTCACGCCCGTAAGCTGGTCCGGCGCTGGGCTGATCATGGGGGCGATCCTGCTGGTACAACTGGCCCCGCTGATGCGCCGCCCGGCCGGACTCTAGTTCACGCTCGGGCGGGATGTCAGATTTGCGGTTTCAACTTACCGTAACGTCCCCCTTGCGTCGCACGCCAAGGGCTGGGACGATACCGTCAGGCGAGGCCACGGGCGGGCCCGCTTCAACAAAATAAAAAAGACCACGGCGGTTCGCCCGGCAAAGGGAGGATTGCTGAATGCCCGATACTCACAACAAGGCGAATAGCGGCGCGGAAACCGGGGCCGCCCGGTGCATCGCACTGGTCGGCCCGTATCTGAGCGGCAAGACGACTCTTCTGGAAAGCATACTGGCGCGTACCGGCGCCGTGACCCGACAGGGCAAGGTCAGCGACGGCAATACGGTGGGCGACGCATCGCCGGAAGCCCGCTCGCACGGCATGAGCGTCGAGGTCAACGTCGCAACGACCGACTTCATGGGGGACTCCTATACGTTCGTCGATTGCCCAGGCTCGATCGAGTTCCTGCACGAGGCGCGCAACGTCATTCCAGCCGTCGATCTCGCGGTCGTGGTGGCGGAAGCCGACGAGAAAAAGCTTCCAGCCCTGCAGCTGATCCTCAAGGAACTCGAGGACCTCGGCATTCCGCGGCTGATCTTCCTGAATAAGATCGACCGGGCGGAAGGCAATATCCGTGACGTGCTGGCCTGGCTGCAGCCGGCCTCGAGCCAGCCGATCGTGCTGAGGCAACTGCCGATCTGGGAAAACGACATCGTCACCGGCTTCATCGACCTGGCGCTGGAACGCGCCTTCGTCTATCGCGAGCATGCGGAGAGCAAGGTGATCGAGATGAACGACGCGGCGAAGGCCGAGGAGATCGACGCGCGGTTCTCGATGCTGGAAAAGCTCGCCGACTACGATGACGAGCTGATGGAACAGCTGCTCTCCGATATCGAACCGCCGCGCGACAAGGTGTTCGACGACCTGACCACCGAATTGCGCGAGAGCCTGATCGTGCCGCTGCTGACCGGTTCGGCCGAGCACGGCAATGGAATCCTCCGGTTGATGAAGGCGCTGCGGCACGAAGCGCCGTTCGTGGCGCAAACCGCCGAGCGCCTGGGGCTCGCGGCCGGATCGGGCGCGGTGGCGCAGGTTATGAAGACATTCCACACCACCCACGGCGGCAAGCTGTCGGTGGCGCGCATCCTGCGCGGCACCTTGAGCGACGGCGACACGGTCTACGGGGCCAAAGACGAGGACGAGCGTATCGGCGGCCTGTTCACGCTGAAGGGGCAGGAGGCCAGCAAGACGGCGAACGCAAACGCCGGCGATACGGTCGGACTCGGCCGGCTCGAGGGCATCGCGACAGGCGAGACGATCTCGACGGACAAGGGCGTTGGCCAGCTCGTCTCGGTGGCGCCGCCCGCGCCGGTGCTCGGCAAGGCGATCGGCGCCAGGGAGCGCAAGGACGAGGTGAAGCTGACCTCGGCGATCCACAAGATCATCGACGAGGACCCCTCGCTGTCGCTTGAACACTATCAGGAGTCCGGCGAGATGGTGCTGTTCGGCCAGGGCGAGATGCACCTGCGTGTCGCCCAGGAGCGGCTGACGGGCAAGTTCGCCATCGATGTGGAAACCCGCGCGCCGCGGGTCGGCTACAAGGAGACGATCCGCAAGTCCATCGTCCAGCGCGGCCGCCACAAGAAGCAGTCGGGCGGCCACGGACAGTTCGGCGACGTGGTTCTGGAGATCCGGCCGCTGCCGCGGGGCGCGGGTTTCGAGTTCACCGATTCGATCACCGGCGGCGTGGTGCCGAAGCAGTATATTCCGTCGGTGGAATCGGGCGTGCGCGACTATCTGTCCAGCGGGCCGCTCGGCTTCCCGGTGGTCGATATTGCGGTCAACCTGTCCGACGGCTCGTATCACACGGTGGATTCCTCCGACATGGCGTTCCGTACCGCCGGCCGCATCGGCATCAGCGAGGGCCTGCCGCAATGCACGCCGGTGCTGCTCGAGCCGATCATGCAGGTGGAGATCGCGGTGCCGTCGGAGGCAACGTCGAAGGTCAACACCATCGTCTCGCAGCGGCGCGGCCAGATCCTCGGCTTCGACGCGCGGCCGGGATGGAACGGCTGGGACGTGGTGCAGGCGCAGATGCCGGAAGCCGAAATGCGCGACCTGATCGTCGAACTGAGATCGGCGACGGCGGGCGTGGGATCCTACGTCTACCGCTTCGACCATCTGGCCGAACTGACCGGCAAACTCGCCGAGCAGGTGATCGAAAACCACGGGCAGGAAGCGGCTTAAGCGGGGACGGCCTTTCTCCGGGCGTTCCGATCGGTGCCGAGGCAACCGTGCTATGGGTCCCGGATCAAGTCCGGGACACGTGGCTGTTCGTATGGCGCAGCAGGGATGTAGAATCCTGGGCTTCGTGCCCCGGACTTGATCCGGGGCCCAGGTGGCCGTTGCGTCCAGATTGGGCCATGCGGCTAGAAAGGCTTCCTCACAGTCCCGTCGCGCAAGCGTGAATTGCTCAACTCGTCCGAGCGGATTAGTCGGGAATGAACGGGAAGGAGATTTTCACGATGCTGATCCGACGCAAGCCAGGCTGGTGGATGCCCGAATCCGCGGCGACACCGCGGGATGTCTTCCTGAACCGCCGTGCCTTCATGGCCGCGTCGGGCGTCAGTATCGCCGGCGCGCTGCTGCCGGCCGGCATCGCGCGAGCCGCGGGCGAGGATCCGACCGCCGTCCTCTATCCGGCAGCGCGGAACACGGCGTTCACGCTCGATCGCGAGATAACACCGGCCAAGTTCAATCTCGCGTTCAACAATTTCTACGAGTTCGGCTCCCACAAGCAGATTTCCAAAGCCGCGCAGGCGCTGAAGATACGGCCGTGGGAAGTGAAGATCGACGGTGCGGTCGAGCAGGAGATGACGCTCGGCATCGACGAGTTGATCCGCAAGATGACGCTGGAGGAACGCCTCTACCGGCATCGCTGTGTCGAGGCCTGGTCGATGGCGGTGCCGTGGACCGGGTTTCCGTTCGCCAAGCTTGTTGAATTGGCGCGGCCGCTGTCGACTGCGAAGTACGTTCGCATGGAGACCTTCCAGGATCCGGCAATGGCGCCGGGCCAGAAGCAGAGCTGGTATCCGTGGCCCTACGTCGAAGGGCTGACCATCGAGGAGGCGACCAACGACCTCGCGTTCCTGGTGACCGGTGCCTATGGCGAGCCGGTGGCCAAGCAGATGGGCGCGCCGCTGAGGCTGGCGACGCCGTGGAAATACGGCTTCAAGTCGATCAAGTCGATCGTGCGCTTCTCGTTTACCGAAGAGCGACCCCAGAGCTTCTGGGAAGAAATCCTGCCAAGCGAGTACGGGTTCTGGGCGAACGTCAATCCGGAGGTTCCGCACGCGCGCTGGAGCCAGGCGAGCGAGGAAGTGCTGGGCACCGGCGAAAAGGTGCCAACGCTGCTCTACAACGGGTACGGCGAGCAGGTCGCGTCGCTCTATTCCAATCTGGAAGGCGAGAGCCTGTACATGTGAGGGCGCCTAGCCGAGTACGGCGATTGCCGCCAGGCCGGCCAGGATCGCACCGAGCCAGGCCAGCGCCACATACACGACGACGACGGGCAGGCGCACCAACGCGAAGACCGGGACGATCGCCCAGGCGCTGGTGATGCCGCCGGCGATGAGGAAGGCCAGCGCCGCACTTTGCCCCATGCCGCTGTCGATCAGGCCGCGCACCAGCGGCAGCGCGGCATAGCCGTCGAGATAGATCGGCGTGCCGACGGTTGCGGCCAGCGGCACCGCCCACCAGCGGTCCCCGCCGACGAGGTTTGCGACGGCTTCGGCCGGGAGCCAGATTTTCAGGAAGTATTCCGCGACGAACGCGGCGGCCAGCCAGGGTATGACCAGTCGGGCCGTGGACAGCGCGCTGCCGGCGAAGATGCCGCGGCGGCCAGCGTCTTTCCAGAAGCGCCAGAGGACGCCCGTATCAGGGGTGCAGCCGCCGCTGGCCCTGGCGATGCCGTTGAGCTTGAGTGGATGGGGCAAGCCGCCGGAGCGCACGATCGCAAGCGTGACGGCGCCGCCGAACAGACCGATTGCGAACGCGGCAAGTGTCTTGGCGATGGCGAAGGGGATGCCGAGCGTCGCAGCGGTGATCGCCAGCATGCCCGGGTCGGTGATCGGCGAGGACAGCCAGAACGCCATGATCGGGGCCAGCGGGACGCCGGCGCCGAGCAATCCGGCCACGAGCGGCAGGACGCTGACGCCGCAGACCGGGGTCAGCGCTCCTATTGCCGAGGCGAGGGCGATCATCTTGACGACCCGGCCGTCAAAGGCGCCCGCGATCAGGTTGACCGCGCCGGTCGCATTTGCTGCAGCGACGAGGAGCACGCCAATCACAATCACTGGCGCGATGGCGGCGAGGTTCGCAGCGGCGAAGACAATCGCCTCCAGCCAGAGTTCGGGAGCCCCGATAACCGCCGCGGCAAGAGCGACGGCCGCAGCGGCCCAGAGCCAAGGCTTCAGGCTCATCCGGTATGAAGCGAGGGTCCGGGTTGGCGAGGTCTCCTGCATGTCGTGATCTTGACGCGGCGCTGGCGTTCGCTCAAACGAATAATTAGTATGCGAGGCATGAATACAAACGAACGTTCTGTCCGCGGTGTCGACAGTGACCTGTTGCGGACATTCGTGGCGGTGGCCGAACTGGGCAGTATCACGGACGCCGGGCGGCGGCTGGGCAGAACCCAATCGGCCGTCAGCGTGCAGATCCGCAAACTGGAGCAGGCGCTGTCGGTCGACCTGTTCGAGCGGAAGGCGCGCGGAATGGCGCTGAATGATGCCGGCCGCCTCCTGCTGCCGCAGGCCGCCAGGGTACAGAGTGAACTCGACCGGATCTGTGACCTGTTCGCTACGCCCCTGGTTGGCCGCGTCCGCGTTGGAATTCCCGACGATTACGGAAGCGCGGTCCTGGAACGGATACTCGCTGGTTTCTGCACCCGGCACGCGGATGTTGAAATTTCGATGCGATACGGCATCAGCGCCCAGTTTCCCGATGCTCTCGACAAGGACGATCTCGATCTGGCGGTCTATGCGGCAGAGACGCCAGGGCCGTCGGGCACCGTCCTGTTCACCGAACAGACGGTCTGGGCGGCGCGGGAAGACTGGGTCTCGCCCGTTTCAGACCCGGTGCCGCTGGCCCTGTTCGACCGCACCTGCTGGTGGCGTGACGTGGCGATTGCCGCCTTGTCGAGCGCCGGCCTTCGCCATCGTGTCGCCGTGTCGAGCGAGAGCGTTTCCGGCGTCAAGGCCGCGGTTCGAACCGGTTTGGCCGTCGCGATGCTGGCCAGGACGGCCTTGGAACCGGGGATGCGTGAACTGGGCGTTCGCGACGGATTTCCGGTCCTGCCGTCCTCCACGCTGGTGCTGGGCCAAAATCCGCGATCGGATTCAGAGCCGGTTCGCGAAATGGCGCGGGTCATTCGCGAGGGATTTCTTCAGATCAAAGGATGATCGGAGACGGAGCTCAAGTGGCGCTCGTTTGCGCCGACAATCAGATCTCTTAGACAGGTCCAAAAAAGAAAAGCCGGATCACACGAGGTGATCCGGCTATTGAGTCGATTTTCCTGCAAGGGGGGATTCGCAGGAAAACCTCTTCCAGAGGGGAACAGCTGACCGCATCGAGGTCGGGCGCCGGGAGGAGGTAGCGCCAAACCTTGCTGCCTACAGCTTGATCGTTGATATGGCGCTATATCGTGCAATGCACAACGCGCATGGGCGCATGTCAGATATGAGCGTTGCTCATGGCTATGTCATAATTGATCAAAATTTCCAACCACGCGCCTTGGCAAGCAAAAAGTCCCGGAAAACGTTGATTCTGGCCGTGTCCTTCAATTCCTCCGGATAGGTGAGGTAGGTGTCGAAGGCCGGGATTTCCTCTTCGGGAAGCAACAGCACAAGGCTGGAGCCCTGATCGATCAGGTAGTCCGGCAGCACCGCTATGCCTATTCCTGCATCGACGGCGCGACGCATTCCGTGCGTTGTATTGACCCGCAAAACAGGCTGGCGGGGATCGCCGTCGGGGCGCCCGGCTTTCTCTAGCCAATTGATGTCGCGGAAGTAGCTTGGCGCCGGATCGCCAAAGGTGATGACCCGGTGCTTGTCCAGATCTTCGACCGATCGCGGCGTGCCGTAGCGCTTGAGGTATTCCGGCGACGCATAGACGTGGAAGTGGACCGTGAACAGCTTCCGCATGATCAGGTCGGGCTGGACCGGCTGGCGCAGACGGATGGCAACGTCGGCCTGGCGCATGGACAGGTCGAGCTCGTCGTCGTCGAGTATCATCTGCAGGTGGATGTCGGGATAGAGCTCGACGAATTCTCGCAGGCGCGGCGTGAGCCAGGTGGTGCCCAGCGCCAGCGTCGTCGTCACCTTCAGTTCGCCACGCGGTTTTTCACGCGAATCGGTGAGCCGGGTACGCACCGACTCCAACTGCATGAAGACGTCATGGGCGGTGCGATAAAGCAGTTCGCCCTGCTCGGTCAGTATCAGGCCGCGGGCATGGCGATGAAACAGCGGTGCCTTGAGCTCGTGCTCGAGCGCGCTCACCTGGCGGCTGACCGCCGACTGGCTCAGACCCAGCGCTTCGCCGGCGTGGGTGAAACTCCCCGCATCGGCCGCGGCATGGAAGATGCGCAGCTTGTCCCAGTCCATTTCAAGGCACTCCCCCCGTCAGGCACGATTATGCCGCAGGTTTATTCTGCGGCAGCGCGTTCGTGCGCTTCGGCCAGGTAGCGCTCCGCATCGAGCGCTGCCATGCAGCCCATGCCGGCAGCCGTCACGGCCTGCCGGTAGGTCTCGTCGGTCACGTCGCCGGCGGCGAACACGCCCGGCACGCTTGTATTTGTCGTTCCCGGCTCCGTCACAATGTAGCCGTTCGGCCGCATGTCGATTTTGCCCTTGAAGATTTCCGTGGATGGAGCATGGCCGATCGCGACGAAAACGCCATCGAAGGTCCGCTCCTCGGCCGCGCCGGTGCGCACGTTCTTCAACCGTACGGCATTGACGCTGGGCGGCTGTTCGGTGCCAAGGACTTCCTCGACAACCGTATCCCAGACGACGTCGACCTTGGGATTTTTGAACAGCCGGTCCTGCAGTATCTTCTCGGCGCGGAAACTGTCGCGGCGATGGGCGACGGTCACTTTGGAGGCGAAGTTGGTCAGGAACAGGGCTTCCTCGACGGCCGTGTTGCCGCCGCCGACGACGAGGACTTCCTTGCCGCGATAGAAGAAGCCGTCGCAGGTGGCGCAGGCCGAGACACCGAAGCCCTTGAACTTCTGTTCCGACGGCAGACCAAGCCATTTGGCCTGGGCGCCGGTGGCGATGATCACCGTATCGGCAAGGTATTCGTCGCCGGAATCGCATTTCATCCGAAAGGGCCGCCGCGTGAAATCGACCTCGGTGACATAGTCGCGCACCAGCTTGGTACCGACGTGGGTGGCCTGTTGCTCCATCTGCTCCATCAGCCAGGGGCCCTGGATGACATCCGCGAAGCCCGGATAGTTTTCCACATCGGTGGTGATGGTGAGCTGGCCGCCGGGCTCGAGACCCTGGATCAGCACAGGTTCCAGCATGGCGCGCGCGGCGTAGATGGCCGCGGTGTAGCCGGCCGGGCCGGAGCCGATAATGACGAGTTTATGGTGATGAGTAGCCATGACAGGACCGTTTCCCGCTTCGGTTCGCTTGCGGCCTGATCAGGCCGAGGCGCCCCAGTTGCGCGGATTGAGTTTTTTCAAGGTGGTGGAAAGGCGATGCCGGCGCTGTTCGTAGGCGACGACGTCGGGGCCGGTGACCCAGTTCATCTGCACGGCGCGGCGCTGGCCCTCATAAGGTTCGTGACCGTGCCAGGAATTGGCCGAGCGCTTGAAGACCAGCAGCGTGCCGCCGTGCGGGGGCACCTCGGCCACATAGTCCTTCAGGTCGGTGCCGTTCTTGAGGACGCGCAGCCGGCCGCCGTCCTCTTCCCAGCGCTGGTTCATGTAGAGCAACACCGTGATGACCTTGGTCTCGGAATCGGTGTGGATCTTGCCATCGGTCTTCCGGCAGAAGCCGCGCACCGTGTACATGGTCGGATTACCGGTCAGATCGATACCGAACTTGTCCTCGATCATCTCGCGGAACCGCGGGCCGTCGAGTTCGTCCATCAGGTCGGCGAACCGGCCGTGGATATCCAGTCCGCCCGGCGGATGGGAGCCGGGCCCCGGTACGCGCGGATAGTCCTCGATGATCGCGTCAAAGGCCTCGGCCTTCACGAAATCGGGCACGATGAGCCATTCGTACGGCTCGGTGTGAAGATCAGTGCGCTGCAGCGCCTCGTAATCGAGCAGGGACATGGGATCTCATACCAGTCTTTAAGAAGGCCGGGCGCGGGCGGCCAGAATCTGGCGGATCGCGGCGGCGACTTCGGTTGTGGCATCTAACGGGCGGTAGGTCCAGCTATCAAGGGTTCCATCGAACCATCTCACCGCGCCATAATTGACCAGAGCCTCCTGAAATCGTTGAAATTTCGCCGTTCCGCCGGGGAGCCGGTAGGCGTAGACCGGTTTTCCCGTGAAAGTTGCCTCGCCGAGCATATTCACCGAGTCGCAGGTCACGATGAAGGCGTCGGCCAACCCCATATAGGCAAAATAGGGATTTTCGCTAGTAAGGTCCCAGACAATGGCCGGACTATCGGCGAGCATTTCCTTCAGAATCGCTGTCTTTCCAAGGCCGGTACGCCGCGATGGCGTGACCAGAAGTCCGCAGCCGTTGCGTTCGGCGAAATCGCGCAGGTCTCCGGCGAGCTTGCGCGCCTCCCGGCTGGAGAAGGTGTAGGCGCTGCTGGCGCCGCCGATGAGGACCGTGACCAGCGGCCGCGGCAGGCCGGCGACTTCGGCGGTGTGTGTTTCCGCCTCCGTTTCCAGACGTTCGTGGGTGAGGCGGTTCGGAGATGTGGGCGTGACGATGACATTGTCACCCCTCAGCCGGTCGTGTTCGGGAACCCAGACGAGATCGAACCGGGAGGGGTGCATGCCCGGGCTCTGCATGACGATGGTCAGGGTTCGGCCGTTGGAGTGGCGGCGGATCATGCGGGCATAGGGGATCGCCTGGCGGCCTGAGACGATCAGCACGTCCGGCCAGGGCGGGGCGATCGTTTCATCCGGCGCCGCCGGTCCCCAGGGCGCCATCGCGCGAAACAGCTTGCCCGGTGAGACCCGCTTGACGACCGGCTCGATCCCCAGCGCCTCCAGGACGCCCAGGCACTGGACTTCGTGTCCCATGCCGCCGGCAGTCAGGCTCCAGCCAGTCAGAGGTTCGTGTTCGTGTGCGGTTCGGGTCAAAACGGAGTATCCGGTGGGAATTCAAGGGTTTTGCGTCGACATAGACTCTTGGCGAGCCGCTGTCATCTTCGCGAATGCCGCAGTTTGGGCGGGTTGCCCGGTTTTCCAGCCTCAGAATTGCGGCAAAGTTTATGAGGGCGCGAGACTTTCAGCGCGATTAAAGCTCGAGTTCCCACGTCTGGCCGACCAGGTCCTGACCAAAACTATGGTGCTCTTCCTCCTCGACCAGCTTGAAGCCTTCGTCCTGGTAAATCCTGCGGGCGGCGTCCAGGCAGTCGTTGGTCCAAAGAACGACTTTGGAATAGCCGGCGGCCCGAGCGAAGGCCAGGCATTCGGTGACGAGGCGCCGGCCGAGGCCGGTGCCGCGGGCTTCCGGCTCGACGAAAAGCATCCGCAGCTTGGCGACGTCGTCGCTTTGGCGGACCAGGAACACGGAACCGAGGATGGCAGCCCCGCGCTCTGCGATCCAGCAGCGCTCGCGTTTGGGATCGAAGTTGCGGATGAATTCGGCAACGATGTCGGCGACCATCGGCTCGAAGGTCTCGTCCCAGCCGTATTCCTTGGCGTAAAGGACTCCGTGCCGGTGAACGACCCAGCCCATGTCGCCGGGCTGGTGGGGGCGCAGGATGATCGGTTCGGCAGGCTGGTCGGGGCTGCCCAGAAGGCCCTGGATGGTGGCCATTGCAGCCAAAAGGCGTCTGCGGTCGGTATCGGAGAGGTCCGAAAGCATAGCGCCGACCTGTTCGGCGGAAGCATGGTCGAGCAGGGCGAAGGCGTCGCGGCCGGCTTGTGTGAGTGAGAGAATCTGCCGGCGCGCGTCGGTCTCCGAAGGCGTGCGCTCGATCAGGCCCCTGTCCTCGAAGCCGCGCAACATGCGGCTCAGATAGCCGGGGTCGAGCCCGATATCGAGGGTCAGGTCGCTGGCCGCGATCTCCTCGCGATTGGCGATCTCGTAAAGAACGCGCGATTCGGCGAGTGAGTAGGGGCTTTTCAGCAGTCCGTCGTTCAGTAGCCCGATCTGACGGGTGTAGAAACGGGTGAATCGGCGGACCGCCGAGATTTCGGATGGGGTGACGGACATGATGACGGTTCCAATTAGTTGATATAATCAAATAATAATTTGTTCCTGTCAATTAATTCGATGACGAATCGTCGTCGCTGCGTCTGAATGTCGGCGACATATTGTGTCGCGCACGCGCAACGATTATTCGGAAGGTGGCCCTTGGCCATTCTATTCAGATCAGTTCAGGAGTTCGCGTGAAGGCCCGCCTCGACCAGATCGACTGGAACATCCTCCGTGAGCTGCAGGCCGATGGCCGGATCACGAATGTGGAACTGGCTCGCCGCGTCGGCATTTCGGCGCCGCCGTGCCTCAGGCGGGTACGGGCTCTGGAGGAAGCCGGCATCATCCGCGGCTATCGCACGCTACTCGACGAAAAGAGCCTCGGCTATGACGTGACCGCATTTGCCTTCGTCAGCCTCGCCAGCCAGGCGGAGGCCGATCTGATCGGGTTCGAGGAGCGGATCGGCGATTGGCCGATCGTGCGGGACTGCTACATGCTGTCGGGGGAAACCGATTTCCTGCTGAAATGCGTCGCCAAGGACCTGCGCGCCTTCCAGACATTCATTATCGAATTGACCGGCGCGCCGAACGTCAGAAGCGTCAAGACGACGCTGACGATCCGCCGGTCCAAACACGAGCCGTCGGTGCCGCTCGACGAGCGCTGAGCCTCCGCACCGACCTGAGCTAGATCCGACAAGACCAACGAGGGCAAGTCATGAGTGGCATCCGGTATATCGTGGAAGGCGGCAAGCGCCTGAGCGGGGAGGTGACGCCGGCCGGCAACAAGAATGCCGCCCTGCCTATCATCGCCGCGACGCTTCTGACCGATCAGCCGGTCGTGCTGGAAAACGTACCGCGTATTCGTGACGTCGAGACTTTGGTGAAACTCGTCTGTTCGCTCGGTGCCGAAGCCGAGTGGACGGGTCCGCAGA
This sequence comes from uncultured Tepidamorphus sp., assembly GCA_905479765.1. Classification (GTDB taxonomy): domain Bacteria; phylum Pseudomonadota; class Alphaproteobacteria; order Rhizobiales; family Tepidamorphaceae; genus Microbaculum. The sequence goes on from CAJQNW010000398.1 coordinate 14,984, forward strand.
CTTTGCGGGTGCATGCCAAAGAAGTCCGGGCCGTCGATCTCGACGCGGAGGCCTGCGCGCGGATCCGTGCCTCCATCCTGCTGGCCGGGCCGCTGCTGGCGCGATGTGGCGGTGTGACGCTGCCGCCGCCGGGGGGCGACGTGATCGGCCGGCGGCGCATCGACACGCATTTCCTGGCGCTGGAACAGCTCGGCGCCGAGATCACCTCTGACGAGAACTATCACTTCAAAGCGAAGAAACTCCGGGGTACCGACGTATTTCTCGATGAGCCGAGCGTGACGGGCACCGAGAACGCGTTGATGGCGGCGGTTGCCGCGGACGGCACGACGGTGCTGCGCAACGCGGCGTCAGAGCCGCATGTGCAGGATCTCGCCGAGTTCCTCGTGGCGATCGGTGCCGATATCGAGGGGATCGGCACCAACACGATGACGATCCGCGGATCGACCACCTTCAACGCCGCGACCCACAAGATCGGTCCCGATCACATCGAAGTCGGGTCGATGATCGGGCTGGCGGCGGTGACAGGATCGAAAATCCGTATCCGCGACGCCGGCGTCTCACATCTCAGGGCGATCCGCATGACCTTCGAGCGGCTCGGCGTCGCCTGCACCGTCGATGGCGACGATATCCTTGTCGCCGCGAACCAGGAGATGAAGATCCACGCCGATGCGGGCGGACATATCCCGAAGATCGAGGATCAGCCCTGGCCGGCGTTTCCCGCCGATCTGATGTCGATCGCCGTGGTGACCGCGACCCAGTGCGAGGGCGTCGTGCTGATTTTCGAGAAGATGTTCGAGTCGCGGCTGTTCTTCGTCGACAAGCTGATCAGCATGGGCGCGCGCATCGTCTTGTGCGATCCGCACCGGGTCATCGTCAGCGGGCCGAGCCAGTTGCGCAGGGCTAAGCTGACCTCACCGGATATCCGCGCCGGCATGGCGCTGCTGATCGCGGCGATGTGCGCTGAAGGAACCAGCGTCATCCACAACGCCCATCAGATCGAGCGCGGCTATGAGCGGATCGACCAGCGGCTGAATGCCATGGGTGCGTCAATCGAGAGAATCGAGGAGTAGGGGCCGGTCCGGGCCGAACCCTTCCTAATTGAAGCTGATCTTGAGGATTTCGTAACCGCGGGCACCGCCGGGAGCGGACACCTCGATGGAATCGCCGACCTTCTTGCCGATCAGCGCGCGGGCGATCGGCGAGGAAATCGAGATCTTTCCCTGTTTTACGTCGGCTTCCATGTCACCGACGATCCGGTAGACTTTTTCCTCGTCAGTATCCTCATCGACGATCGTGACGGTCGCGCCGAAGGTCACGGAATCGCCGGCCAGCTTGGTCACGTCGATGACTTCGGCGCGGCCGAGCTTGTCTTCAAGCTCGGCGACGCGCGCCTCGTTCATGCCCTGGGCTTCCTTCGCGGCGTGATATTCCGCGTTTTCCGACAGGTCGCCGTGCGCCCGTGCCTCGGCGATCGCCTGGATGATGCGCGGACGTTCTACCTGCTTGAGCCGCCTCAACTCGACTTCGAGCGTGGCATAGCCTTCGGACGTCATCGGAACTTTGTTCATCGGAGGAATTTACTCCAAAAGGAAACTGTGCGCGGGCCGACTCAGGTCGACACTGCAACCAACAGGAATGTTCGAATATGCGCTGGAAAAGCGCAATGCCCCTTTTTTCAGGCGCCGTTATTGCGCCGCGCCGGCAGATTTCACCGCCACGCCGGAACCCACATAGGCCTGTAGCGGCTCCACTTCAAGAGTCCCCGTTTTTCGTGCCCGGATGCCCTCCGAAGCGGCGACCGCGCCGGAAACGGTGGTGTAGTAAGGGACTTTATGGAGTAGTGCGGTGCGGCGCAATGAGCGGGAATCGCTCAGAGCCTGCGCGCCTTCGGTGGTGTTGAATACGAGCTGCACCTCGCCGTTCTTGATGGCGTCGACAATATGCGGGCGGCCTTCGAGCACCTTGTTGATCTTGGCGCAGGCGATACCTTCGCCCTCCAGAAAACGCTGGGTGCCGCTGGTGGCGACGATCTTCAGGCCGCACTCGACGAGGGTGCGTACCGCCTTGAGGATCTTCGTCTTGTCGGCATCGCGCACGGACACGAAAACCGTGCCTTCGGTGGGAACCCGGGTGCCGCCGCCAAGCTGCGACTTGGCGAACGCCAGCGGATAGTCGCGGGCCAGGCCCATCACTTCCCCGGTGGAGCGCATTTCCGGGCCGAGAATGGTGTCGACGCCGGGGAAGCGGGCAAACGGGAAGACGGCTTCCTTGACGGCCACGTGGTTGAGCTTCTTCGAGACCAGGCCGAAGCTTGCCAGCGGCTCGCCGGCCATCACGCGGGCGGCTATCTTGGCGATCGGCAGGCCGATGGTCTTGGCGACGAAGGGCACGGTGCGGCTGGCGCGCGGGTTTACCTCGAGCACGTAGATGTCACCGTTCTGGATGGCGTACTGGACGTTCATTAGTCCGCCCACCTCAAGACCCAGTGCCATCGCCCTGGTCTGGCGTTCCAGCTCGGCGATGGTCTCGTCGGACAGCGAATGGGGCGGCAGGGCGCAAGCGGAATCGCCGGAATGGATGCCGGCTTCCTCGATGTGCTCCATCACCCCGCAGATGAACACGTCCTTGCCGTCGCACAGCGCGTCGACATCGACTTCGATGGCATCGGCCAGATAGCTGTCGAACAGGAGCGGATTCTTGCCCAGAACCGTATTGATCTGGCCGGTCTTGTCGTTGGGATAGCGCGTCTTGATTTCCTCGGGTACCAGCGCCGGCAGGGTGCCGAGCAGGTACTCGTCGAACATCTTCTCGTCATGGATGATCGCCATGGCGCGGCCGCCGAGCACATAGGAGGGACGCACCACCAGCGGGAAGCCGAGTTCGGCAGTGACCAGCCGGCTCTGCTCGATCGAATAGGCGATGCCGTTCTTGGGCTGGCGCAGATGCAGCCTGTCGAGCAGGCGCTTGAAGCGGTCGCGGTCCTCGGCGAGATCGATCATGTCGGGCGAGGTGCCGAGGATCGGCACGTCTGCTTCCTGCAGAGCCTGGGCGAGCTTCAGTGGGGTCTGGCCGCCGAACTGGACGATGACGCCCTTCAGCGTACCCTTCGATTTCTCGATCCGGATGATCTCGAGCACGTCCTCGGCCGTCAGCGGCTCGAAATAGAGCCGGTCCGAGGTGTCGTAGTCGGTCGACACGGTTTCCGGATTGCAGTTGACCATGATCGACTCGAGGCCGACGTCGTCGAGCGCGAAGGCGGCGTGACAGCAGCAATAGTCGAACTCGATGCCCTGGCCGATCCGGTTGGGGCCGCCGCCAAGGATAATCACCTTGTCGCGTTCGCTCGGGTAGGATTCGTCTGCGATCGAGCCGGCGAAGGGGCTCTCGTAGGTCGAGTACATATAGGCGGTCGGCGAGGCGAACTCGGCGGCGCAGGTATCGATGCGCTTGTAGACGGGATGCACGGCGAGTCCGGCCCGGAGCGCTGCAACGGCGTGCTCATCGGTACCGGTCAATTCGGCCAGCCGGGCATCGGAAAAACCCATCGCCTTGAGCCGACGCAGCGGTCCGGCGGTCTGCGGCAGGCCGAGCCGGCGGATCTCGGCCTCCATGTCGACGATTTCCTTGATCTGCGCGATGAACCAGGGATCGTACTTGCAGGAATTGTGGACGAATTCCTCGCTGGCACCGACGCGCAGGGCCTGGGCGATCTTCAGCAGGCGGTCCGGCGTCGGTTCGCCGAGGGCTGCGCGAAGGGCGTTCTTGTCGTCGCCCTGGCCGTAGCCGTCGATTTGAATGTCGTTCAGGCCGGTCAGTCCGGTCTCCAGGCCGCGCAGGGCTTTTTGCAGGGATTCCGCGAAGGTGCGGCCGATCGCCATCACTTCGCCGACCGATTTCATCGACGTGGTCAAGGTCGGCTTGGCGCCGGGGAATTTCTCGAAGGCAAAGCGCGGGATCTTGGTGACAACGTAGTCGATGGTCGGCTCGAAGGCGGCCGGGGTGGCGCCGCCGGTGATGTCGTTTTCAAGCTCATCGAGCGTGTAGCCGACGGCGAGTTTGGCCGCGACCTTGGCGATCGGAAAGCCCGTCGCCTTGGAGGCGAGCGCGGATGAGCGCGATACCCGCGGGTTCATCTCGATGACAATCAGCCGGCCATCGGCCGGATTGACCGCGAACTGGACGTTGGAGCCGCCGGTTTCCACCCCGATCTCGCGCAATACCGCGATGGAGGCGTTGCGCATGACCTGGTATTCCTTGTCGGTCAGCGTCAGCGCGGGGGCGACGGTGATGGAATCACCGGTATGGACGCCCATCGGGTCGATGTTCTCGATAGAGCAGATGATGATGCAGTTGTCGTCCTTGTCGCGGACGACCTCCATCTCGTACTCCTTCCAACCGAGCACAGATTCCTCGATCAGCACCTCGTCGGTCGGCGAGGCGTCGACGCCGCGCTCGATGATCTCGAGAAACTCCTCGCGGTTGTAGGCAACGCCGCCGCCTTGGCCGCCCAGGGTAAAGGACGGGCGGATGATCAGTGGCAGGCCGATCTCGTCGAGAGCGGGCAGCGCCTCAGCGAGTGAATGGGCAAGCAGGGAGCGTGGTGTTTCCAGACCGATCTTCGTCATCGCCTCGCGGAACTGCTCGCGGTCCTCGGCCTTGTCGATGACTTCGGCGCGGGCACCGATCATCTCGACATTGTATTTTTCCAGGACGCCATCGCGATTCAGCGACAGGGCCGTGTTCAAGGCCGTCTGGCCGCCCATCGTCGGCAGCAGCGCGTCGGGGCGCTCCTTCTCAATAATCTGGGCGACGACCTCGGGCGTGATCGGCTCGATATAGGTCGCGTCGGCCAGATCCGGATCCGTCATGATCGTGGCCGGATTCGAGTTGACCAGGATGACCCGGTAGCCCTCTTCCTTCAGCGCCTTGACGGCTTGCGTTCCGGAATAGTCGAACTCGCAGGCCTGTCCGATAATGATCGGGCCGGCGCCGATGATGAGGATCGATTTAATGTCTGTGCGTTTGGGCATACGTCTCGGCACGCGGTCTGCGCGAGCGCCGCGTGCCGTGGCTGGCTGCGCGTTTCGCTCGCTGGTGTCTGGGTATCAGTGTGGCCGGGCGCGATACATAGGCGAAAACAAGCGGCGGCGGAAGCCCGTCATACGCGATGACTCGTCGATGGGCCGGGATACGGCCACTGTCTCCGAATTCGCCTCTCCGTAGCCGGCTCTCCATGATGAACGCCGGCCATGGGGAATGGGGGGCATTATGCACCCTTGTATTTTGTGAACTGGCGAAAAACACGCGTTGCGCATAGTGCACCAGGAACCACAAGGCCGAAACCGAGCTCGTCGTCCTCAGTGTATCCGAGGAAAAGCCGTCAGCCTCGACCGCAGAGGAGGCGTTGTGCAAGTCCCCGGATGTCCAGTTGGAATTGCTCGATATCGTGCGTCACCATCACGAGTACCTCGACGGTTAGAGCATCAATCTCCGTCGTCTAAACTGCCGAAGTCCCCTGAAAGGGCCGTTACATCGGTCCCGTCGAAGTCGGCAATGCCCTTGGCGAGCGCATAACAGGCGAGCCGGACGGTCTTCGGGATCGCGACTTTCTTCCCGTCGCGCTCGCCCTTTTCATAATACTGAATCATCCGCTTCTTAAGGCCGAGCAGGTCAGCGGCCTCTTTCTGGCGAAGCCCCTGTTCCTTGCGCCAGGCGCGAAACTGACTCGACGTCATCGCGCCGTCGTCTTTACCTGAATTCGGCATCCCGCGCCGGTCCCCGTCTCAGTCACACAATATTCATCGGCCTGACATGCACAAAGTGCGTTTTTCCCTTGACGGAATCGCACTTAGTGCACATATTGGCTTTACGAAAGCGCACTCGGTGCTCTTGATCAAGACAAAATCTGGATCGCGGCACTGAAAATGTACGCTAATGAAAGGAAGAGGACATGCTCGTCGATCTGCTTATTACGCGGGCTGCCATGGGACCGAGAGAAGTAGACATGCATCGGTCCGCCGCGCTCAATTGCCGCCTCCATGCGATGTGGCGGCGCGCCGGGCGGCTTTTTGGCTGACCCCAACAGACGTCATCAAAACGGGGCGCGGACCAGGGTTCGCGCCCCGTTTTGATTCCGGACCCCCGCTATGGATCAGGCGGTCCGTTTCATCCTGCGTGCCGATACGGGTAACTTTTCCGTCCCGCGCCTCGTTGCCGGCTGAGCAATCCCGCCGTACCATCCGGCAATAGGCAGAGGGTCGAAGACTATGCGATGGCGGGGCCGGCAAGGCAGCAGTAATGTCGAGGATCGCCGCGGATCGCGTTCATCCGGGGGATTTGGGTTGCCACGCGGGGGGATGCGCGTGCCGGGCGGCGGTGCCAGCCGCGCCGGCTTTGGCGGCATCGGGTTCATTATCGTCGTCGTCGTGGTTTCGCTGCTTCTCGGGGTTAATCCGATGAGCCTGCTCGAAGGCATCGACGGCGGCATGGCGCCGCAGACATCGAGCCAGTCCCAAGCCCCGGCGCCGCCGCAGAACGATGAACTGGCCCAGTTCGTGTCCGTCGTGCTCGCCGACACCGAGGATACGTGGGGCAAGGTGTTTCGCACCAAATACAATGCCGATTATCCGGAACCGCGCCTGGTGCTGTTTACCGGCGCGATCCGTTCGGCCTGTGGTTTCGCCCAGTCGGCGTCGGGGCCGTTTTATTGTCCCACCGACAAAAAGGTCTACATCGATCTGGCCTTCTACGAGGAACTGCGCCGCCGCTTCCAGGCGCCGGGGGATTTCGCGCAAGCCTATGTAATCGCTCATGAAGTCGGCCATCACATCCAGAACCTTACCGGTATCCTGTCGAAATTCCACGAGATCCGGCAGCAGGTGCCGCAGGCCGAAGCCAATCAGTTGTCGATCCGTGTCGAGTTGCAGGCCGACTGCTTTGCGGGCGTATGGGCGCATGACACCGCCCAGAAGGGCCTTCTTGAAAAGGGCGATATCGAGGAGGCGCTGAACGCCGCCACCCAGATCGGCGACGATGCGATCCAGAAACGGACGCAAGGTTATGTGGTGCCGGACGCCTTCAACCACGGAACGTCCGAGCAGCGCCAGCGCTGGTTCCGCGTTGGCTTGAGCGAAGGCCGGATGGACGCCTGCGACACGTTCGCGGCGAATCGGCTCTGAGACCATCAGGCTGTGTGCGGTAACTTATCCCGGAACAAAAACTGGACTCCGGGCGTTGTTGCGGTGCAGCATGTGCGCCGCACATTTTGTTCAGCGTCAGGATCCGCTCAATGGCCGTCCAGGACCAACTCGCGTTACCGCCGATTACCGCCGTGCATCTCGCAGACGACGGGCGGATTCCCAACAGCGGATTGCCGCTGGTGATTTTTCATGCGGCTATCGATCCACGCTTAGCGGACGCCGAGGCGTTCGAAGTACTGTTCAAGAACAACGGCTGGGTGCCGGAGTGGCGGGCCTCGATCTACCCATATCATCACTACCATTCGACCGCGCACGAGGTGCTGGGCGTTGCCGAAGGCACGGCGCGGATCATGGTCGGCGGCGATTACGGGCGCGAGTTCGACATCGCCGCGGGCGACGCCATCGTTATCCCGGCGGGCGTTGCACACAAGCAGGTGTTGTCGAGCGTGGATTTCCTCGTGGTGGGCGCCTATCCGCCCGGGCAGGCGTGGGATCTGTTAAAAGGCGAGCGTGGCGAGCGGCCGAAGGCCGATCAGAATATCGACCGCGTTCCGCTTCCCGCCACGGACCCTGTCGGCGGTCTGGATGGCCTGCTTACGGAGTTGTGGCGCTAGAGAGGTTCCCGCTCGGTTCGGATTGACCCGAGCGACGGGAAGTGGCTCTGGACGCGGCGAGGCCGCCGATCACGTCGGCGGCGCAACTTTTTGGATCGTCAGTCGCCGCACTTCTCCGCCACGGGTCGCCCAAGCGATTTCGGCGCCTTCCGCCAGCCCGATCAGGGCGGCGCCGATCGGAGTCATCACGGAAACGCGCCTGGCGCTGATATCGGCCTCTCCGGGCATGACCAGCGTTACGGACTGGGTGTTTCCCAGCGTATTGTCCCGATAGGTCACGTGAGAGCCGATGTTGACTACGTTGCGCGGGAGTGTGCCTGTGGGGAGCACGGTGGCGCGGTCTATCTCGTGCAACAGCCGTTCCGAGACCTCCGGTGTTCGGACGGATGCGCCGATCGCGAGGTTCTGGAGCCGGTCGGCATAGGCGGCATCCAGGAAAACCGGCGGCTCCTCAGAGTTCGGTATTGTCTTGTCGGATAACATTGCGGGTATCCTTTGAAATCGGCCTTCGCATGAGCGCGGCGGCCGATGATGATGGTTGTTTCTGCGGCGCCGCCTTTGCGCCCGATCAGGCCGGGGCGGCCCGGCGGGCGGCTTCGGGCTGAAATGCGATGTGCGTCAAGGCGACGTGATCGAGGCTGCCGTTCTCGCGCAAGAGCGGCAGATTCTGGCCGACCCTCATGCCCAGGAGCGTCACACCCAAAAGTGAACGCACGGGAACTGCTGCAGGGTCGTCGTCCTCCTGCTCCCAATGGCGAAGCACGCAGGTCTGCTCGGCTTCTCCATTGAGCGAATAGACGATGCGGCTGTTCCCGGTCGCGATATCGGTCGCAATGTCATCGCTCAGAACGATCTGCGCGTCGGCCAGCTTGGTCCGGGTGAGGCGGACGAGAAGCTGCGGTCGCGGGTGGGGTTGAGAGGCGATATCGAGCAGATGGCCTTCCAGCAGGGTGTAGTCCCTGATTGTCAGCTGACATTCGATCGGACGCAGCATTTCCAGACGCGGTGATGCCGTCGTTCTGTGCTCCGGGTCGAGCCCCGTTTCCAGATCATCCAGGAGCAGGTCGGTCTGACCCAGGCAGGGGGATGCAATTGCACGCATGGCGTTCCTTCCAGACGACGTTCGACGTCATCCGGCCTCGATTGTTGAAATTCTGATTTTCCAGGAGGAACCCCGAAGCGGGCGCAGCGCGTACGCCGGCGTGCCCGCTCGGGGCTAGGAGCTTGCGAGCAGGGACCCTGCGAACAGCAGGAACCGATAATTTTTGACGCTACGTGTCATGCCGCCATGATGGCTAGTGCAAGTGAGGGTGTCAATCGAATCGAGATAGGATAGCGCGCTCGCTATGGCTGTTCAGCGCGCGGTGCGGGCGAGAAGTCCGAGAACCACGCAGACGATGCGGCCGGCGGTCAGCGCGCCGATCCCCTGAATATCGCGGTCGGGCATGAGTTCGACGAGGTTGAAGCCTGCGATACGCGCCTTCGCCGCGACCCCCATGATCATCTCGACAACCTGCCAGTATGTGAGCCCGCCCGGCGCCGGGCCGATGACGGCCGGCACGAGGGAAGGATCGAGGGCATCGACATCGAGTGAGACCAGGACGTTGCCGCCAGCGGGAATGGCGTCGAGGACCCGGGCGATG
>CAJQNW010000399.1 GCA_905479765.1 uncultured Tepidamorphus sp.
GCCAAATACGGCTATCCGCAGATCGCCGTGACGGCGGTCTCCGACAAGGTGGATGAATCCGCCGAGCGCTGGCCGAACTCTTTCTGGACGCTCGGCACCTCGACCGGCTTCGCGGAGTCCGTCGCCGAAGTCCTGACCAAGCTCAAGGACTCGGGCGCCATCGGCAACAAGGTCGCCGTCGTCAATGTCGCCGACGCTTTCGGCATCGAGCTTGCCAATGCGGGCAAGCCGGCGCTGGAAAAGGCCGGCTTCGAGATCGTCTACGACTCGTCCTATCCGCTCGGCACCCAGGACCTGGCCCCCGTCATCAGCGAGGCCAAGAACGCCGATCCCGACGCCTTCATCGCCTTCTCCTATCCCCCCGACACCTTCGGGCTGACGGATCAAGCCAAGATCGCCGGTCTTGACGTCGGCGCCTTCTACGTCGGCGTCGCCACCGCCTTCCCGGCCTATGCCGGCAAGTTCGGTGCGTCCGCCGAGGGCGTTCTCGGCGCCGGCGGCGTCAACGCCGACGCCGACGAGATGCGCGCCTGGTACAAGCAGCATCAGGACGTCACGGGTGTCGGCGCCGACTACTGGGCAAGCCCGGTGATGTATTCCAGCCTGCAGATCCTCGAGCAGGCCATCGAGCGCGCCGGCACGCTGGACCGCGAAAAGGTCATCGCCGAGCTGACCGACGGCTCCTTCGACACGATCATGGGCGGCATGACCTTCGACGGCAACGTCAACCGGAAGTTCTGGACCGTCGGCCAGTGGCAGGACGGCGTCTTCAACGGCGTCGCCTCGACCGGTCTCGATGGCGCCAAGGAACCGGTCGCCAAGAAGGGCTGGTGACGGGAGCGGGCGACGGCGGGCTCGCCGATGGACTGCGCGCCCCCCGCGCGCCGGCTGGTGCCGGCGCACCCCCGCCCCGGCCCTCCCCCACAAGGGGGGAGGGAGAACGAGGCCTTGCCACAACGCCTCCCCTCCCCCTCGTGGGGAGGGGCCGGGGGTGAGGCGCGAGCCGAAGGCGAGCGAAACCGCGATTGCGGGAGGAACGGCGCCGGAAACGAACCTGTTACGGATCTCTGGCATACTGTCACGGTCTGACCTGCGTCCGACGAACAACCGGTCTGGATAGCGTAACGATGGAAATCCTGGTAACCGGCGTACTCCTGAGCGGTACCTACGCGCTCATCGCCCTGGGGCTGACGCTCCAGTACGGTGTCGCGCGCATCATGAATCTCGCCACCGGCGAGACGCTGGTCGCGGCCTGCTTCGGCGCGTTCTGGTTCTTCTCCGCGCTGCACATCAATCCGGTCGCAAGCCTGTTTCTGGTCGCTCCCATTGCGTTCGTGGTGAACTGGTTCATCTACGCGCTGCTGCTGCGTCCGCTGGTTAACCGCGCCAAAAACCGCGGCATGCTCGAGGTCGACAGCATTCTGGCGACCTTCGGCCTGATGTTCCTGTTCCAGGGCCTGATGCTGCTCGGCTTCGGCGGCGAGTACTTCAGCTATTCGTTCCTCGCCGAGCCCTTCGACATTTTCGGCAGCCCCTTCGGCCTGAACCGGGTCGTCGCCTTCGTCGCCGCGGTGGTGATCGCGATCGCGCTCTACGTGTTCCTGACGCACACCCGCTACGGCACCGCCATCCGCGCCGTCGCGGTCGATCCCGTCTCCGCCGGCCTCGTCGCGATCAACGTCGCAAGGGCCTCGGCCTTTGCCTTCGCGCTGGGTGGCGCGTTGACGGCGGCCGCCGGCGGCCTGCTGTCGACCTTCTATACGTTCAACGCCTCGATGGGCGTCGTCTTCACCATGAAGGCGCTGATCATCGTCATCATGGGCGGCGTCGGCGACGTGCGCGGCGCGGTGCTGGCGGCTCTCATCCTCGGCGTCGCCGAAACCACCGTCGCCAGCCTGATCGATCCCGGCCTGACGCTGGCTGCGACCTACTTCCTGTTCATCGTGACCCTGCTGTTTCGTCCGCAGGGGATCTACGGAAAGAAACAGGCATGATCCGGCCCGGCGCGCACGAAATCCGCATGGGCGTCCTTGCCGCACTCGGTTTCGCTGCGATCGCCTGCCTGCCGCTGTTCGATGACGGCTACTACCTGTCGCTAGCCGTCAATATCGTCATGTACGTCGCGCTCTGCACGGCCTGGACCCTGTTCTCCGGCCCGACGCACTACATTTCGCTGGCCACCGCAGCCTTCTTCGGTATCGGCACCTACACCGTCGGCATCGGCATCGAGACCATGCCGTTCGGCGCACTGCTGGCGATCGCCTGCGTGCTGAGCGGGTTCGTCGCAGCCCTCGTCGGCCTGGCAACCCTGCGGCTGTCTGGCGTCTATTTCGTCATCTTCACGCTTGGGCTGGCCGAACTGGTCCGCCAGGTCGTCACCTGGGTGCAGACCAACTTCACCACGGGCATCGGCCTCTACGTCTTCACCGAGTTCACCGAGAAGCACATATTCTGGATGCTGCTGGGGCTGACAGCCGTCATCTATCTGACCGGCTGGGCGATCAACCGCTCGCGCCTCGGCTTCGCCATGCGCATCATCGGCAACGACGAGACGGTCGCCGCCCACGTCGGCATCGACACGGCGCGGGCCAAGGTTTTGCTGTTCATCGTCTCCGGCGCCTTCATCGGCATCATCGGCGCGATCCTCGCCCCGCGCTTCGCCTATATCGAGCCGCCGTCCGCCTTCAATCCGATGATCTCCTTCCAGGTGGTGATCATGGCGCTGCTCGGCGGCACCCGGCGGCTGTGGGGCCCGCTCGTCGGCGTCATCCCCTTCACCATCGTCTTCGACGCGGTCTCGGCGCAGTTTCCCAACCACACCTCGATCCTGATGGGCCTCGCCTTCCTGGCCGTGGTCTACCTGATCCCCAACGGCATCACCGGCTGGATCGAGGCGCTCGTGGCAAAACTCAAGGGTGGCGAGGCAGCGCCCGCCCGAAAGACGAGGTGGATCGCATGAACGCCGCGCTCCAGCTCGCCGGCCTGCCGTCTTCCGGCACCGCGCCGATCCTCACCGTCGAGGCGGCGCGCAAGGTGTTCGGCGGCCTCGTCGCCGTCAACGACCTCTCCTTCGACGTCCTGCCCGGCGAACTGATCGGCCTGATCGGCCCGAACGGCTCCGGCAAGACGACGATGCTGAACCTGATCTCCGGCGCCCTGAAGCCCACCGCCGGGACGATCTCGCTGGACGACCGGCGCATCTCCGGTGCGCCGCCCCATGTGATCGCGCGTTCAGGCATCGCCCGCACCTTCCAGCTCGTCCGCGTGCTGCCCTCGCTCACCGTCGAGGAGAATGTCATAGCCGGCGCGGTGTTCGGCCACATGCGCCTATGGGGCGGAGACGCGAAGGATTTCGCGCACTCGCTGCTGGCCCGCGTCGGCCTTGTCGGGCGCGCCGACATGCCGACAACGGCGCTCACCTATATCGACCAGAAACGCCTGGAGCTCGCCCGCGCGCTCGCCGGCGATCCGCGCGTACTGCTGCTCGACGAATGGCTCGCCGGCCTCAACCCGAGCGAATTGCAGATCGGCATCGAGTTGATCGGCGCGTTGCGCGAGGAAGGCCGCACCATCGTCATGGTCGAGCATGTGATGGACGCGATCCGTTCGCTCTGCGACCGCTGCGTCGTGATGAATACCGGCACCAAGATCGCCGAGGGTGCGGTGGGCGACGTGCTCTCCGACCCGGAAGTGATCCGTGCCTACCTGGGGGATTCGGATGCTTGAGACACGCAACCTCTCGGTTTTCTACGGCCGTCACAAGGCGCTGGAAAACGTCTCGGTGCAGGTCAACAAGGGGGAGATCTGCGTCGTGCTCGGCGCAAACGGGGCCGGCAAGTCGACACTGCTGAAAGCCGTCGCCGGGCTGGTGACGCCGGCGCCGGGCTCGCAGGTGATCATCGACGGCAGGCCGATCTCGGGCCTGAATTCAGCCGAGATCGTCGAGACCGGCATCGCCCTGGTGCCGGAAGGCCGCGGCATCTTCGCCGACCTGACGGTTCAGGAAAATCTCACCCTCGGCGCCTATGCCCGCCGCGCCCGCCGCGACGAAGGCGGCAACCTGAAACGCGTCTTCTCACTGTTCCCGCGCCTTGCCGAGCGGCGCGCGCAGATCGCCCGCACCATGTCCGGCGGCGAGCAGCAGATGGTGGCGATCGGCCGCGCGCTGATGTCGCGTCCCGACATCCTGATGCTGGACGAGCCCTCGCTGGGTCTGTCGCCGCTTCTGTGCACCGAGCTGTTCAAGACCCTGAAGGGGATCGGCGAAACAGGCGTCGGCATCCTGCTGGTCGAGCAGAACGCCAAACAGAGCCTCGCCATAGCCGACCGCGGATATCTGCTTGAGAACGGCCACATCATTGGCGAGGACACAGCCGAGGCCCTCGCCGGCGACCCGGCGGTGCGACGCGCCTATCTGGGCGCAGCGGCAGAGGCCGTGCCTGTGGCGCCGGCAAACTCCGCTTCGACGCGGCAGCTGTCGCAGATGGCCGAGGGCTTCGCCATCCGCGCCGCCGAGATTCACGCAGCCCATATCGCGGGATTGCGCGCGGTCGGCGCTGCTGCCGCTTCCACTTCAGGCGTTCAGCCGAACCCGGATGCAAAGGCGCTCGCCGGCATGGCGGCGGATCTGGCCGCGCATGCCGCCGATATCCAGTCGGCCCACATCCGCGGAAAGCGTGCGGCCGCGCCTGAAAGGCCGGCCGGTTCCGCGCCTTCCAGCGCGAACGAACTGAGCGCCATGGCGTCCGATCTCGCGAAACGGGCCGGCGAAATCCATTCAGCCCACATCCGGGCGCGGAGGGCGAAGGGATGAAGACAATGGCGCGTAACGCGCGGCACGGCCGCATGGGTCCTGGATCAAGTCCAGGACACGAGGCTTGCCGGGTGGTCCGGCAGTGCCTCAAGAACAAAGGCGTGCCCCGAATTGGCACGGGGCCCGGAACCC
>CAJQNW010000400.1 GCA_905479765.1 uncultured Tepidamorphus sp.
GGTTGGTCGGTTTTTCAATGACCCGCACACCCTTCCGGGTCAGTTCTTCGTAGGCAACATCGACATCTGCCGGTGGAACTCTGAAGCTCAATTGCGCTCCAGCGGAAGTTTCTGGAATCCGGCCACCATCATACGCTCGCCCCCAAGGGCGGAGCCCGAGGTATAATGACCCAATTCGAAATCCGACCCAGGTTCCAGGTGCCTCGTCTTCAATCTCAAAACCAAGAATTTCACGGTAGAATCGTTTCATTTTTTCAATGTCGTCGCAAAGCAAAATTACGTAATCTATACTTCTGATCGCAGCTAGACCGGTCTTAGTTTCCATAGGTAGTTCTCCAATACATATATAACTTACGTTTTCGGCCAAGGAGAAGAAATACGAGAGGCTTCTAACACTGACCTCCTTGATCGCAAATCTGCCGGGCTTATGATAAACACCTGCTGCGCTATGGTGGTGTAGTCGCGGCCCGTTCGAACATCATCTTACGGAGATGCCACCTTGATCATTACTATTCTCGGATCCATCGCTGCAATCGTCGTCCTATGCTGGTTGCTGTTCACGCTTGCCATCTACGCCTTGCCAGCGCTCGGCGGTGTGGGGGTCGGAATGTGGGCCTATCAAACTGGCGCGGGTGTGCCGGGTAGCGTCCTTGTCGGCCTTGTCGGCGTAGCCCTTGTGTTCGGCCTTGCACGGTTCCTCATTCTGTTCGCCCGGCCCATGTGGCTGAAACTCGCCGTAGCGCTCGCTTTCGTCGCACCTGCCGCCGTTGCAGGCTTTCACGCCACCCACGGCATCGTCAAACATCTCATGCCGTCGGAGACCTGGCAGACCGTCTTCTCCGTGATCGGCGCGGTGGCGGTCGGCATCACGGCGTTCGTGCGCGTGACCTCAATGGCCCCGCCCGGGCCTACCGGACAGACGCCTGCCAGCATCTGAATGCCATTGCAGGCGAAGCCGGGACAGGGGCTGAGGTCTTGTACCGCGTCCGTATCGAAGGCTGAGCGAGGCGTAGACGTGGTGCCGAACGCATCGATGTTTTCGATCGTGGGTCACCTCCTCGGACGGCATGGCGCGTGCAGTCCCGATTCGCTTAGCCAGACATGCATGGGAATGGGCTGTAGGTTCGTGTCCGGCGGTGTGGCTGGATACGGAGCGGAATGGCTTGCTGGACCGAAGACGATTTCCGTGCCTTCGCCAGACTTAAACCGGGGTGTTTGGTATTGCCATTCTCTCCTTGAACTATCCCTGTGAGCCGACCGCTCCAAACGGCCTCTTCAATGGGCTGATCTGGCCGAAGGCCGGCTGCGCCTCGATCGCCTATGGCGCAATGGCGCCCGTCAAGTTTCTTCCCCTGCCGGCTGTGCCGTCATTCCTCGCGAGCCTAGAAACCGGCCGGATCGCCATCCTCCGCTGACGCTGCGGTCGCAAGCGATGCGCCGTCGATCGCCTCCGGCCTCTCCGATCGCCATCGAGGCCGCATGGTGCGGGCTCGAAACCAGTGATCAAGGAGAACTACCATGGCAACCATCGGCACCTTCAAGAAGTCCGGCAACGAATACACCGGCGAAATCGTCACCCTCAACGTGCAGGCCAAGAACGTCCGCATCGTCCCGGAAACCAACCAGACCAGCGAAAACGCCCCCAGCCACCGCGTCCTGGTCGGCCGCGCCGAAATCGGAGCTGCCTGGTCCAAGCAGTCGAACGAAGGCCGCGACTACCTCGGTCTCAAGCTCGACGATCCGAGCTTCACCGCTCCGATCTACGCCAACCTTTTCGACGACGAGGACGGCGGTTTCAGCCTCATCTGGTCCCGTCCCACCCGCCGCAACGGCGAATGAAGCCGGACAGGTTCCCGCCCGGCAAGCCCGGGCGGGACCTTTTCTTGTGCCGACCGAATCAGATGTGCCGTCAACCGCCGATCGCCCGATTCAAAACGGTTTTTCTGCTTTCAAAATTGGAAAAGCCGACTATTATAGTCGTTTTAGTGGCGTGAATGCCCAGGTCTGTAGGAGGTGATCATGCATGATCACCGCCCGACAGGCACGGGCCGCGCGCGCATTGCTCGGTTGGACACAAGAGATGCTCGCTGAGAAGGCCCTGGTTTCGCTGACCGCGCTCAAGCGCCTCGAGTCCGTCAACGGACTCAAGGTGCATGAGAGCACGTGCGACCAGATTCGCCGGGCGCTGGAAGCAGCAGGCATCGTCTTCCTGTCCTCTGACCGAGGCGAAGGAGTGATGATTGTCGATGCCGCGAACCCTAACAAGCCAGAAGCGCTGGCCTGACGACGGAGGTGTCAGGCGCAATGCGCCACGCCATTCGCGGGGATTTTTCGGCGCGCCTCTACAATTTACGCCAATTTGGGTTAACCGTATGCACCGAGGCCTCGCACCGAGAGACTGGGGGATAGATGGGGCAAGCTGACTTTCTGGACGAGCCGCCGCACAGCGAACACCTGACCGAATACGATCGTGCGCATTTTGCGACCTATCTTCGCTTGCTCGATGCGGAGGCCGACGCCGCGCATTGGGCCGAAGCAGTCCGCATCATCTTTGGTCTCGATCCCGACGTGCAGCCCGATCGCGCTCAGCACGTTCACCAAACACATCTCGCCCGTGCGCACTGGATGGCCGAGAACGGCTACCGGGATCTTCTTCGATCCGCCTATCACTGATCAGGTGATGCGTGCCCTGCATCCCTATATGCCGGTTGACCGGATATCCAAGCTTCAATTTTAACGCGATCTTCCAACGACCTGCGAACCACCGCGTAGAGTCGGGAAGGAAATCGGCATGGTGGCGGAAACGAACTGGCGCGACCCGACGGACTATCGATATCTGAACCGTCTGAATCCTTCCGAACTCGCCTGGGAGTTCCTCAGGCGCAACACTGAATACGAAAAAGAGGTCACGGCTTCCGATCCGGCGGACGATCACGCCGCAACCGCGCTGACGGCGCACTGGGGGTTGCGCTTTCCCGATAGCGCCGGACTTGTCCGCGCCCAATGCCGACATCTTCTGGAGCCCTGCCGTCGACCCGAGCGTCCTGATCTTCGCCCCTCAGCAGGGGCCAAACATGACCACCGTGAACTTCAAGGTCGTCCCGGTCAATGCCCGAACATCGGATGAAGGTCTCTATATTCACTTCGTGATTGATACCGAGCACTTCGCGGCAATCTGCCTCGACGGCAGAGCACCCGACGGACCGGTCGCGGCAGTTACGCTCATCGACCAGTTCATTCAGGATCGAGTCGATGCGATTGTTCGGTTCCGCGATGCTGTCCTCTTTCACCGGAGTTCGCCTGACACGCGATTGACGCCGCAACGCAGACAACGCCTAATCGAAAGCCTCCGCGCGATCGACGGTCGACGTGCAGGGGCCACCTATCAGGAAATCGCCGAGGCCGTCTTCGGCGCGGCTCCAGTCAACGCCATCACCTGGAAGTCCACTCCGTTGCGCGACACCGTGATGCGTCGCACCGCCTCTGGTCTCGATCTCGTGGCGGGCGGTTATCGCAGGCTTCTTCTCGGACATCGCCCCGACCGAAACTAGCGGCCATCGGGGTGCGAATTTTCTTTCGAATCTTCGCACTCCCCCACATCCTTTCTTCTCCACCACCGTGACCCTCACGCCCCGCCGATATCCGGCGGCGCCAACAAGGATCACGGAGGCACGATCATGTCCGCAGCCACTGCCGGAATACCGCCGCGCTATCTGAGAACTCCCGAAGCGGCCCGCTTCCTCAGCCTTTCCGCCCGAACCCTGGAGAAGCACCGCACCTACGGAACCGGTCCCGCCTACCGCAAACTTGGTGGCCGTGTCGTCTATTCCGTCGACGGCCTGCAGGCCTGGGCGGAACGTGGCGCCAAGCGATCCACCTCCGACCCCGGCGTCGGCACGGTCCTTCCGGCCAAACGTCATGACGATCCGTCGTCTGCCGAGAACCGCTGAGTACTCCCATGACGGCGCGGCCCCGCAGATCGGAACGGGAGCAGCTTGAGCTGTTCCGCGCTCTGCCGAGCGATCTCGCGCCGCGCGATGCGCAGGACCTCATGGCCTATCCGTTTTTCTCTCTATCCAAATCCCACCGCGTCGAGCCTATCGACTTCCGCGCTGGCGAGATCGCCATCCGCGTGGAAGCCGTGCCCGAGCATGGCATGGCCACGATCTGGGATGCCGACATCCTGATTTGGGCGGCCAGCCAGATCGTCGAGGCGCGCGACAACGGCTTTCGCACCTCGCGCCTGATCGCAACCACCCCATACGAAATCCTGACCTTCGTCGGACGCAGCACCAGTGCCCGCGACTATCGCCGGCTGAGAGCCGCGCTCGACCGGCTGCAATCGACGACGGTCGCGACCACCCTGCGGCAGCCACCCGCCAACCCACGCAGCCGAAATGAAGGTGCGCCGAGCAGTCGTACCACCGGTCGGCGCATGCACCGCTTTTCCTGGATCAACGAATGGACGGAGCGCACCGACGCGTTCGGCAATCCGGATGGCATCGAGCTCATCGTGCCGGACTGGTTCTACCAGGCGGTGCTGGACGAGGCGCTCGTCCTCACCATCGACCGCGCCTATTTCGATCTGACCGGCGGGATAGAGCGCTGGCTCTACCGGATCGTGCGCAAGCATGGCGGCAGACAGAAGCGCGGCTGGCGGTTCGACTTCCGGCACCTTTACGTCAAATCCGGAAGCCTTTCGCCGTTCAAGCGCTTCGCCTTCGAACTGCGCGCGATCATCCAACGCCAGCCGCTGCCCGGCTACTCCCTGTTTCTCGAAATCGAGGCGGGCGGCCGCACGCTGCTCGCCTTCGAGCCGGCGCCCTGTGGACAGGCTGTGGAAGCCGTCGTGCTATCGGGAACCCCGACTATCGTGCCATCGGGAACCGACCCATCGTGCTATCAGGAACCCAAACCGCATCTAACCTCTTCCGCAGAAAGCGGAAATCGACCCCTTAACTTAGAGTCTAACAAAGAATCTAACTTTTGTAGGGGCGGGCATTCTGGGGAAAACCACTCTCCGACACACCGAAAAGAGGATGAGCTGAGGCGCCAGACGGGGTTCTCCGAACGCGATGACGACGCTGTCTCCAAGAGCGATCCGGCCCGTACTGGTGCGGGAGACGCTTCATGATAGCGGCGTCCCTCAATCAGAAAGGCGGTGTCGGCAAGACGACGCTCGCCTTGCACCTCGCCGGCGAATGGGCGCGTGGTGGGAATAGCGTCACCCTGATCGATGCCGACCCGCAGGGATCGGCACTCGACTGGTCCGAAAGGCGCAGCCATGAGGGCCTGCCGCGGCGCTTCGGGGTCATTGGCCTCGCGCGGGACACGCTCCATTACGAAGCCCCGGAGCTCGCCCGCAATGCCGATCACGTCGTCATCGACGGTCCGCCGCGCGTCGCGGGTCTGATGCGCTCGGCGCTGCTCGCCGCAGACGTCATCCTCATTCCGGTGCAGCCGTCACCCTTCGATGGCTGGGCCTCGGCGGAGATCCTGCGCCTGATCGAGGAGGCGCGGATATTCCGACCGCAGCTCTCCGTGCGCTTCGTCCTCAACCGCTGTCCGGCACGAACCATCATCGCGCGCGAAAC
This sequence comes from uncultured Tepidamorphus sp., assembly GCA_905479765.1. GTDB lineage: Bacteria > Pseudomonadota > Alphaproteobacteria > Rhizobiales > Tepidamorphaceae > Microbaculum. Next base: position 5,595 of record CAJQNW010000400.1, read on the forward strand.
CGGCGATGCGCTCGCCGACCAGGACCCGCCGGCTCTTAACGCGACGATCGGCCAGCGCGTCATCTTCGCCTCGGCTGCTCAATCCGGCCGCCTCGTTTGCGAGTGCGACGCAGACAGCATCGCCGCGCGGGAAGTGGCGGCGCTGGCGGTCGAGATCGGAAGGCTCGCACCATGAGCGACCGTCCAAACCGCCGCGCCTTCGCCGCAAGGCCGGGCGATCCCGAGCAATGGATCAGATCAGCCGATGCCGCTCCCCGTGACGCCAAGCCCTCCGGATTCACCGCGCGCCTGACCATCGACATCACGCCCGATCTGCGCGGGCGCATCAAGATCGCCGCTTTCCAGCGCGGCGTCACCGTCGCCGATATGCTGCGCGACCTGCTCGCCCGCGAATTCCCGAACGACGAAGGAGATCCATCATAACCGGCGCCACAGCCGCAGGTGTCGGCGCCGGCCCGATGCCGTCCGCCCACACTTCCGACGCACTCACGCATGTCGAACTGACCTGGATCGAGGGCAGGATCGAATACTGGATCCGCTTCGGCCGCGCGGCGGGTGAGCGGATCGTCGACCGCCGCCGGCGCGTCGTCGCCTTCCGTCCCGGCGCCATCTTCGCCTTCGTGCGATGGGCGGCCAACGACTACGGCACGGTCATCTCGCGCATCGACATCGTGCGCGCCGTTAAACCCGGCGCCGCATACCAGACGCTACCCTTCGTGCGCCCCGGCGGGGAAATCCTGCTCAAGATCGAAGGCTGGCCGAAGGTCGAACAGGTGCTCCAGCACATCGACGCGGTGGAAACCGCCGACGTCGATCCCTGCAACGCCGCCCCAGATCACTGGCGCCATGTGGCACACCGGATGAGCGCGGGCCAGGAACCGCGCGCCTATACGCAGGAGCGCCACCAGGCGTGGCTCAAGCGGCGGGAGATCGAGCGATGACCCGCTTCGGCTACGTCATGCTGACCACCTTCACCGTCATGGGCGTCGCCACCGCCGCGATCGTTTCGACATCGCTCAAGCTCGTCTGGAACGTGTCGGCCAGCGCGCCGATCGGGCTCTACCGGATCGAACCCGCCGAGCATCTCGACGTCCCCGATCTTGTCGCCGTGATGCCGCCCGAGCCGCTCGAGGATTTCATGGTCGAGCGCGGTTATATCGGCCGCGACGTACCGATCCTGAAGCGCGTCCTCGGCCTGCCGGGACAGCGCATATGCCGCACCGGTCGCATCATCACGGTCGACGGAATCGCGATGGGCGAAGCGCGCGACCGTGATCGCCTGGATCGGCCGCTGCCGGTCTGGAGCGGCTGTCGCACCGTCGCCGAAGACGAGTTTTTCCTCATGAACTGGCAAGTCCCCGACAGCCTCGACGGGCGGTATTTCGGCCCGCTTCCGGCGACGACCGTCATTGGCCAGGCCGTCCCTCTCTACACCGACGAAGTCGGCGATGGCCAGTTCGTCTGGCGCGCATCGACGCGGTGACGATGCACGCCTTCCCGCAATCCCACCGCATCCAAACAGGAGTTCACCATGCCCCAAATCGGACAATTCACCCGCACGGAAAGCGGCTATAGCGGTCGCATCCGCTCGCTGTCCTTCGACTGCGCACTCACCTTCGTCACGGCCGAGAATGCCGACAGCGAGAACGCACCAGCCTACCGCGTTCATCTCGGCGACGAGACCGGACCAGAAGTCGGCGCCGGCTGGAAACATACCGGCGATCGCGCCGGCACGTTCATCTCCGTCGTCCTCGATGACCCGGCATTCGCGTTTCCGGTTCGTGCCCGGCTGTTCCAGTCGGACGAGGATGGACGCGACTGGGGCCTGCACTGGACCCGCCCGAAGAAGCGGGACTAGCAGGACTGATCGATGCCGCTCATCGGTCCGTCAGCAACATTGCGGCGGTGCGGTCGCTGCGGCCGCATTGCCCTCCTTCTCCTTTCCGGCCTGTCTCTCGCCGCGCTCGACGCCGGCAACGCATCTGCGCAGCCAACGCCAACCGGACGACATGAAATCGGCGATCCCATTGCCGCGCATATTGCCGAGGCGGCGCGGCGGTTCGGCATTCCCGAGCACTGGATCGTCGCAGTCATGGGGGCCGAAAGCGCCGGCAATACGCGCGCGGTCTCAAGCGCTGGAGCACAGGGATTGATGCAGGTCATGCCGGCGACTTGGGACCATCTGCGCGCCCGCTATCGGCTCAGCTCGGATCCCTTCGACCCGCGCGACAACATCTTGGCGGGCACCGCCTATCTACGCGAGATGTACGACCGTTACGGCACGATCCCGGCGATGCTCGCGGCATACAATGCGGGACCGGATCGCTATGACGAATACCTCGCGACCGGCCGTCCGTTGCCCGCCGAAACGCGCGCCTATGTCGATCTGCTTGCACCGGCGCTGGGCGAAACAGCACCGTCGCCCGGCGCTCCGGCTGTGCCATCGCCGCCACCCGACTGGCGCGAGGCGCCGCTGTTCGTCCCGCGCTCAGTTGACCGCCGGACGGTCGCGGACCGCGCCACCGACACACACCCGGGCGGCACCTCCACTTCCGCGCCGGTGCAGCGCAATGCCGAGGATCAGTCACATCCGATAGCCATCTTCGTTGCTCAGGATAACACGAGGAGCGAACCATGACGCGTTGCAAGTCTCATCGCATGATTGCGGACTCTGGCGTGTCATGGAGTGCGCGAGGGGGAGCCGCAGGAACCACAACCGACCGATGGCAGGATAAAAGAGCGCACGTTGTGCGCCGGTCGGTCGGTTGTTTTGTTTGGATTTTCTGGCGCATTCCGCACATTGTCCGGCTCTGCCGCAATGTGCGCCGAGCGTTCAACATCTTAGATTTGCTGGGTTTTCCGCACATTGCGGAGCGATGCCATGGCCGATGATCGCGAGTTCCGCATCCGGCCTGGCCGTATCCGCTCGACCCGTGCGCAGGCAGCGCGTCCCTTTATCGCCCAGGCGCTGGCAGCCGCGAAGAAGGCAGGCGGTGGCGTATCACGCTCCGGCCGCGTCACGTCCGGCAACCGCTCGCGCTTCGGCCACGGCCAGCGCGCCAGCATTCAGGCCAATCGCCTCATCACCGCGCGCTCGCGCGGCGCTGTCATCAAGGCGCGCGTGGTGCGCCATTCCGGCCGGACGGCGCCGCTCGGCACCCATCTCGATTATCTGCGCCGCGACGGTGTCACCCGGGACGGGGAGAAGGCGAGGCTGTTCGGACCGGGAGAGGAAGATGCGGACGGCCGGGCCTTCGCCGAGCGCTGCGAGGACGACCGGCATCATTTCCGCTTTATCGTCTCGCCCGACGATGCGTTGGAGATGTCCGATCTGCGATCCTTTACCAGCGATCTGGTCGGACAGATGGAGAAGGATCTCGGCACCGAACTCGACTGGGTCGCCGTCGATCACTGGAACACCGAACACCCGCATGTCCATCTGATCGTGCGTGGTGTTCGCGACGACGGCGAGGACCTCGTCATCGCGCGCGACTACATAAAGGAAGGTATGCGCGACCGGGCGCGCGATCTCATTACCCAAGAGCTTGGCCCGCGCACCGACCTCGATATCCGCCGGACACTCGAAAGCCAGATCGAGACCGAGCGCTGGACGCAACTCGACCGTCAAGTCGTGCGCGATGGCCGGCGCACCGGAATCATCGATCTCGCAGCCCATCCGGGCGAGCGGCCCGACGAGTTCCATGCGCTGAAGGTCGGGCGCTTGCGCAAGCTGGAAGCGCTGGGCCTTGCCGAGCAGGTCGGCCCCGGTCAATGGACGATAGTTGATAAAGCCGAGGCGACGCTGCGTGAGCTCGGCGAGCGCGGCGACATCATCAAGCGCATGCACCGCGCCCTGACCGAGCGTGGCATCGAGAGAGGATCGGCGGATTACGTGCTGGCGGCCGAAAGCCTCGATGCGCCGATCATCGGGCGCCTGGTCGAGCGGGGGCTCGATGATGAACTCAAGGGCACGGCCTATGCCGTGGTCGACGGCGTTGACGGACGCAGCCATCATATCAAGCTTGCCGATCTCAACGCCGCCGGCGACAGCGCGCCGGGCTCGATCGTCGAATTGCGCGCCTATGACGATTCCCGCGGGAACCGCCGCGTCGCGCTCGCGGTGCGTTCCGATCTCGACATCGAACGGCAGGTGACCGCGATGGGCGCGACCTGGCTCGATCGGCAGAACATCGCACGCGAGCCCGCCGCGCTCTCCGAAGGCGGATTCGGGGCAGAGGTGCGCAATGCCCTCGACAGGCGGGCCGGCCATCTGATCGGGGAAGGCTTTGCCGAGCGGCAGGGTCGGCGCATCGTCTTCAGCCGCAAACTCATCAACACGCTTCGCCGGCGCGAGGTGGAAGAGCTCGGCGAGAAACTAGCGGCGAAGACCGGGCAACCGTTTCAGCGCTCCAATAGCGGCGAGCATGTCGCCGGCGCCTATCGCCAGCGCCTGACGCTCGCCTCGGGCCGCTTTGCTATGATCGACGACGGGCTGGGCTTCCAGCTCGTGCCGTGGACGCCCACATTGGAGAAACATCTCGGCCGCCACATCTTCGGCGTCGCGCGTGGCGATGGTGGCGTCGACTGGAGTTTCGGCCGCAAGCGCGGGCTGGGGCGATGACCGTCCATCATCGGTGTCCGCAAAGCTCGAAGCTTTTGCTGTCGGATGCTGGACAAGAGCTCAATTGTCCCCGTGCGCAAAAATAGTTTGCCATTCAGCCAACTTTTATTATAGTTGGCCATATGGAAAACCATCAACCAGCACTCGATACGGCCTTCCACGCTCTTGCTGACCCGACTCGCCGTGCTGTGATCGCACGGCTGATAAAGGGACCTGCCGCGGTCAAGGAACTCGCGGAACCGTTCGATATGGGCCTCCCGTCGTTTCTGAAGCATGTGAAGGTGCTGGAAGCCAGTGGACTGATCGGTTCAGAGAAGATCGGACGGGTTCGGACCTGTCGCATCATACCGTCCCGGCTGATTGCTGCCGAGGACTGGCTAAGCGAACAACGTGCTGTCTGGGAGGGTCGGACGGACTGCTTGGCTGCATTTGTCGAAAGACAGCACTCATCGGAGATCAACAATGACGACGCGTAACGAATTGACAGTATCTAGACTAATCAAAGCCCCGCGCTCTGCGGTCTGGCAGGCATGGGCAGACCCGAGAAAGTTCGAGCAATGGTGGATACCCGCCCCGATCGTTTGTCGGGTCGAGAAGATGGACCTCAAGCCTGGGGGTGGCTTCGAAACCCTGATGAGCGAAGACGGAGGCGAATTTCAGCCCCACGTGGAAGGCTGTTTTCTTGACATCGTTCCGCAGGAACGGATCGTTTTCACGACGGCATTGAAACAAGGGTGGGAGCCCGCTGAACCCTGGCTGACGTTGACCTCGATCATCACGATGAAAGACGAAGGAGGTGGCACGAGGTACGTTGCCCGAGCGCTTCACAAGAACCCAGAAGATAGTCGGAATCACGAAGAAATGGGTTTTGAAGAAGGCTGGGGCAGCACCATAGACCAACTCGCCAAGCTGGCCGAAACGCTCTGAGACGTGGTCGTCGGAGCGATCGACCTCGACATCAAGAGGACTCGATTCACAGTGTCGAGCAGCAGCAGAGCCCTGCATTGCTGACGGACCACACTCTTCGCAATGCATCACGCCGTTGTTTATCCCCTAGCCACCGTTCCTACGATCGGAGGAGGAACAGGCTTGTCGACCTGGCTCCGAGCCCCCAGCGTTCCGATGTTTGCGTGGAACGGATGCCATGTCGGGTACGAAAATTCTCTGGGGGCAAATCCTCATCGTTTTCACCATCGTCCTCACCACCACCTGGGCGGCCACGGAGTGGACGGCGTGGCGTCTCGGCTTTCAGGCGCAGCTCGGCGCGCACTGGTTCGAAATATCGGGCTGGCCGATCTACTATCCTCCGGCCTTTTTTTGGTGGTGGTATTTCTATGACGCCTATGCCCCACCGATCTTCATCGAGGGCGCCATCATCGCTGCTTCCGGTGGGTTCATCGCCATCGCGATGGCAATCCTCATGTCGATATGGCGCGCGCGCGAGGCGCAGAACGTCGACACTTATGGGTCGGCGCGTTGGGCGAAACAGGATGAGGTTAAAGCCGCCGGTCTGCTTGGTCCTGACGGCGTCGTGCTCGGTAAGCTCAAGGGTGACTATCTGCGCCATGAGGGTCCGGAGCATGTACTCTGCTTCGCACCGACCCGTTCGGGCAAAGGCGTCGGACTGGTCATTCCCTCACTTCTGACCTGGCCGGGCTCGGCTATTGTCCACGACATCAAGGGCGAGAACTGGCAACTCACGGCAGGCTTTCGCGCACGGCACGGCCGCGTGCTCCTATTCGATCCAACCAATCCCGAGTCATCCGCCTACAATCCGTTGCTCGAAGTTCGTCGCGGCGAATGGGAGGTACGCGACGTGCAGAACATCGCCGACATCCTCGTCGATCCCGAGGGCTCGCTGGAAAAGCGCAATCACTGGGAGAAGACCAGCCACGCGCTTCTTGTCGGTGCTATCCTCCATGTCCTCTATGCCGAGAAGGACAAGACACTCGCCGGCGTCGCCGCTTTTCTGTCCGATCCGAAACGCCCGATCGAATCAACGCTCGCCGCCATGATGAAGACCGCGCATCTTGGTGAAGCCGGACCGCATCCGGTCATCGCCAGCGCGGCCCGCGAACTCCTTAACAAGTCCGACAACGAACGCAGCGGCGTCCTCTCCACCGCGATG
>CAJQNW010000401.1 GCA_905479765.1 uncultured Tepidamorphus sp.
GGCGCCGAGTGACCTACGCAACCAAGGAAAAACCCGGAACGATCATCGTCGATACGTCCGACCGATACCTCTATGTCGTCGAGGAAGACGGCATGGCAACGCGCTATGGCGTCGGCGTCGGCCGGGCCGGCTTTTCCTGGAGCGGGCGGGCACGCGTCGGGCGCAAGGCGGAGTGGCCGACCTGGACGCCACCGCCCAACATGATCCGCCGCCAGCCGGAACTGAAGAAGTACGCAGGCGGAATGCCTGGCGGTCCGAACAACCCGCTCGGCGCGCGGGCGCTTTATCTCTACCGAGGAGGGCGCGACACCCTGTACCGGCTGCACGGTACCAATCAGCCTGGTTCGATCGGCCAGGCGATGTCGAGCGGCTGCATCAGAATGCTGAATACTGACGTCGAACATCTCTACGCGCGCACGAATGTCGGCACGCCGGTGGTCGTTCTCGCTTAAATGACCTTGCTTGTTCCGCGAACTCAAGACTAGCCAGCGTCGACACGCCTGAGGTGATTGTCCCAGGCGATGTCGTCGCCGGGCGGCCGGATTTCCAGCGAATCTTCGGCCGGGCCGGCCTCGATCATGTCGCCATGCCCACTGGTCAGGCGAAAGCGCTCGTCCGCGCCCGGCGCGACGCCGCAGCTATCGGGCAACTCGGTGACGCCCAGCGAGCGGCCCGTCGACGCGTCCCAATAGGCGACCATCCCGCCGACCGGGCTCGACGTGGCGACAATCGTACCGGACGGATCCACCGCCACCGCGCCGATATAGTTGGCAAGCCCCCGCAGCACATCCTTCGAGCCGGTGAACATCTCGATGTCCGCGCCGCGCTTGTGCCGCCCGACGACCGGAGGGCGGTCGGACTTCGCACCGTGATACTGGCCGCCGAACCAGACCGCGCCGAAGCCGTCTACGGCGAGGTGATGGAAGGCAAGCTTGTGGAGCTCGGGCGGCAGCGACACCGTCTCGAGCAGTTCGCCGGTGGAGACATCCACATAGGCGAGCGTCGGCGCCATGGTGTCGAGGTTCAACTCGTGCTTGCCGTAATCGGGATGGGTCAGCACGCCGCCATTGGCGATGCACAGCGTCCGCCCGTCCGGCATCAGCACGGCTTCGTGCGGGTCGAGCCCGCCGGTAAAGAATTCGCCGATACGCCGCATGCCACCGCTCACGTCGTAGACCCCGGCGACGCCGCGTTCGCCGTCGTAGTCGTTCTCGGTGGCGATCAGCAACCGGTCGGACTCGGCAAAGGTGCCGTGGCCGAAAAAGTGCCGGTCGGGCTCCGCGGCGAAAACCTGGGGCGGCGTTTCACCCGTGATATCGAAGGTGACGGCGAAGCGGCCGGGCTGACGCGCGAAGGCGACAGCCTGGCGGCCCGCCCTGTCGATTGCAAAGCTGTGCCCGCGTCCCTCCAGCGGTACGACGAGCTGTTCGCCGCCCGCCTCGTCGACGACGGCGACCTCGAAAGCGGGTCCGCGCTTTCGCGCGGACAGATAGAGCGCGCCGTGGGGGTCGGACGCGGCGAAGCCGGCGCGGGGCGCAAGCCCCGCGGCGGCGGCGATCGCCAGGAACGTGCGCCGGTCAATCGCCGTCGAGCGCATTGAACCCTACCGCTACACCGACCGCCTGCGCGAGCCGTGTATCCACTGTGTTGTGCAGGCTTTTCAGGGCGATAACCGTATAGACGAGCGCCTCGCGGCCGGGACCGGGGGCAACGGATTCCTCGAAGGGCATGGTTATCGTGTCGAGTGTCTCGTCGATGTTGTTCATCTCCAGCTGCAGAGCGCCGTCGATCCAGCGATCGGTTTCGCCGAGTTCTTCGGTAATTCCGGTTGCGCCGTAGAAGTCCCGCATGCCCTCGACACCCTGCTTGAGAGCCCGGATCGTCCTGCCGCTGCGCCAGAACGGCGCGCGGCTGGCGCGGGCCTGCTCGGGCTCCTTGCCCAGGAAAGGCGCGATGATGACATCGGACAGGAAGGTCATGCCGCCGGCGAGCGACCCCACGACTTCGGCCGCGACCTCGGTTTCGCTGCGATAGAGTTCGTTGTCCAGCGCCGGCTTGGTGAAGTCCTCGGCGAATTCGCTTTCCGGCGACCAGCCCCTGACCAGTTCGGCAGCGGTCTCGGCGATCCGGATGCTTACCGACAGCGCGTAGGCGCAGCGATAGCTGCCGTCCGGCGTGTTCTCGAGGATCGCGTTCGAACCCGATCCGAAGATGGCATATTCCAGGGCGGGCAGACCCTGCACCGCGACACTCTTTTCAGCGAGCCTGCCGGGATCGAGCGCGGTGGGATCGTTCTTGGCCAACAAGACGCCGACCTGGCGCAGAATGACGCCACGCGGGTCCGGCCAGAAGTAGATCCGCTCGAAACGATTGTCCTCCACCATCGGGCCGAAGCGCAGGAAGAAGATGCGAAACCATGCGTCGATCACGTCGTCGAACCGCTGACGTACCGTGTCGAATCGCGGCTCGTCGGGACTGCGGCACAAGCGGTCGAGTGCCCCGGACAGCGCCGCGGCGGAATTCGCGAACTGGTTTACCGACGGGCGGATGTAACCCTCCGTCACCGTGGCGCCAAGCTTCGGCGGCACGCCAGCCGAAGCGGCCGATGCGCAAAGGTACAGGAGAACGGCGATCAGGACGCGCCGCATGGATGTGAACTCCGGTCTAAAGCGATTCCAGGAAGCGGATCAGATCGGCGCGCTCTTCGGGCGTCATCGAAACGACCCGGTCGCGCGCTTCCTGGGCTTCACCGCCGTGCCACAGGATCGCCTCGAGAATCGTCCGCGCCCGTCCGTCGTGCAAGAACATCGCCTCCTCGTTGACGGCCTGCGTCAGACCTATACCCCAGAGCGGCTGAGTCCGCCACTCGCGTCCGTCGGCATCGCCTTCCGGCCGATTGTCGGCAAGCCCTTCGCCCATGTCGTGCAGCAGCATGTCGGTGTAGGGCCAGATCAGCTGGAAGCGGTGCGCCTCCCGCTCGGCATCGCGGCGGGTGACGTATTTGGGCGTATGGCAGGCGACGCAACCGGCGGCGTAGAACTCGGCCTTGCCGGCCAGCACCTGCAGGTCGTCGACATCGCGGCGCTGCGGGACGGCCAGATTGGCCGAATAGAACACGACGAGATCGAGCAGATCCCCCGGCACTTCTTCGGCGCCGAGCGCGAGCTGGATGCCGGTCGGCTGTTCCAGGCAGATCGCCTGGGCCTCGGTGCAGTCGCCGTGCGGATTGGGCGTCGGCGGAGACGACAGGCCCATGTCGCCGTTGAAGGCATGTGCGCTCTGCTCGCGGATCGAGGGCTGGATCGCCTTCCAGCCGAACCGGCCGAGCATGATGTCGCCGGTTTCGGCGTCGCGCACCATGTTGGGCCGGCCTGAAATGCCGTCTTTGTCGCTGTCCTCGGGATCGGCCTTGGCGAGAATATCGGTGTCGGCGACCGCCTCCAGAAGGCCGAGACCGATCATCGGCTGGGCGACGCGCGCCGACAGCATGGTATCGGGGCGCATCGGGCCGAAACCCGTATCGGTGATTTCGAGCGTCGGCTTGCGCAAGGTCACGGTTTCGCCGCCGTTCAGCTCCACCGGAACATCCTCGTAGGTGATGCTGACGCGGCCTTCCGACGGCAGGCCCGGAATGGCGAAGTCCTGCAGCTGGGTCCCATAGGTCGGCTCCGCGATCACCAGCGCCTGCCGATCGGCCAGCATTTGCCGCTCCGCGTCGCTTGCCGGCGGCACGGAGAGGCGCACCAGCATCGACACCGCGTCGTCCTCGGCACTCGCCGGCGGATGTCCGCGGCCGTCCTTGAGGTGGCAGCCCTGGCAGGAGCGGGCGTTGAACAGCGGACCCAGCCCGTCGGAGGCCTGGGTCGAGGACGGTGCCGTCACCCAGTCCTTGCGGAACAGGCCGTTGCCGACGGAGAAGGTCTCGCGCCCCTTGAAACTCAGATTCGCCGAAGGGTGGGAAAAGATATCGCGATTGACGATCTTCCTGACCGTCGCCGCGCCGGCGGGCATCGCCTCGAATTTCTCAGGCTCCGAGAAGGTTTCGGCCGGGGCCGTGACGGCGTCGACGCGGGCCTTGTCCTTCGGGGTCAGATCGTCCCTGCCGGTCGACGCCGAAACGACGACGCCCGACAGGGTGAGAACTGCGATACCGGCTATCACGCGATGCGAGAGTGGCATGGTCTGGTTATTCCGATAACGGGCCGCCCCCACGGCCCGCACGCTTGTCGTACTTTAGCGTGTTCGATCCTATCCGCTCTTATTGGAAGACGGCGTCCGGATTGTCGAGACTGTCGGAGCCTTCGATCGAGATATCCGGCAGGTCGAGCATGGTGACGATGCGCTCGAGGGTGCGGGTCTGGTCGATGAGCCCGTCGATCGCGGCCTGCACGGCGGCGTTGCCCTCGGCATTGCCCTCGCCGATCATCTGGTCATAGGCCTCGCCGGCCTCGGCGCGGGTGCGCATGGCTTCCATCGCATCGAGCGTCGCATTCAGCTTGGCGCGCATTTCCTCGTCGAGGGCTGCATCCTGTGCCTTGACGAGATCCGACAGGCTCGGGCCCTCGACCGTCGAGCCGTCGACGCGCTTGTAGCGACCGAGATAGACGTTGGCGATGCCGAGCTGGTCGTAATAGTGCGAGTTGTGCGTGTTGTCGGAGAAGCAGTCGTGCTCTTCTTCCGGATCGTGCAGCAAGAGGCCGAGCTTCATGCGCTCGCCGGCGAGCTCGCCGTAGGAGAGGCTGCCGAGGCCGGTCAGGACCGCGACCAGACCGAGATTCGGATCGCCGCCCATCAGGTTGCCGCGGGCCTCGCCGTCGTCACCCCAGTTGGCGACCATCTCCTCGAGATCGGTAACCAGAAGGTTGGAGGCCGACGTCAGATATTCGGCGCGCCGCTCGCAATTACCGCCGGTGCAGTTGGCGGGATCGAAATCGGTATTCGGCCGCGTGCCGGCGCCGGCATCGGTGCCGTTCAGGTCCTGGCCCCAGAGCAGGAACTCGATCGCGTGATAGCCGGTCGCGACATTGGCCTCGACGCCGCCGATTTCCTGCAGCGTGTCGGAGAGAAGCGCCGACGTGATCGACTTGGCGTCGACTTCCTGCCCGCCCACCTTCAGGGTCGGGTTGGCGATGATGTTGGCGGTGTAGTAGCCGTTGGCATCGGACTCGGTGCCGTAAGTGGCGTCGACATAGTCGATGAGCCCCTCGTCCAGCGGCCAGGCGTTCACCCTGCCTTCCCAGTCGTCGACGATGGCGTTGCCGAACCGGTAGGCTTCGGTCTGCTGGTAGGGCACACGGGCTGCGAGCCAGGCGGTGCGGGCGGCATCCAGCATCTCGGCGCTCGGCTTGGCGACCAACGCGTCGATGGCGGCGTCGAGGGCCTTGGCGGTTTCAAGAGAATCCTCGTAAGCGGCCAAAGCAACATCGGCGTAGTTTTCAAGGATTGCCTTCGGTTCGGCGGCGTTCGCCGGAATCGTTACCAGAGCGGCTATTCCACCCGCGGCGAGTGTCAGAATTGCATTGCGCATCATCGGGTTTTCCCCAGTCTCGTTTGGTTGCTCGAGTCGTCATCCACGCACCGCCTTCGGGCGGTCCGAAAATCTGGAATAATTCCAGACTTTTAAAGTCATGTTTCGGGATGGAACAAAGCGCAGGCCACCAGCGATGTCAATGCGCGCATCGATGCCCGGGTGTCGCACCGCAACGGGAACATTCAGAATCAGCTAGTGTTGGCGTCCCATCATATCCGGTGGGTCCCTCAATCAGACTGGTATCGAGATCCCGACATGAGCGATGACATCGTCCGCGACAGCAATGGCACTGAGTTGAACGACAGCGATTCCGTCACCCTGATCAAGGATCTCAAGGTAAAGGGCACGTCCACGACGCTGAAGCGCGGCACGCTGGTAAAAAACATCCGGCTCACCGGCAAGGCGGGCGAAGTCGAGTGCAATACCAAGCAGGTAAAGGGACTGGTCCTGAAAACCGAGTTCCTCAAGAAGGCCTGACGACCCGGGCGCCGGCCTTAAACCTGGTCGTCGCTGATGGCGATGAGCGAAGCGTTGCCGCCGGCCGCAGCGGTGTTGATCGAGACGACCTGCTCCTGCGCGAACCGGGCGAGATAATCGGGACCGCCGGCCTTCGGTCCGGTACCCGACAGGCCGGATCCGCCAAAGGGCTGGGTGCCGACGACGGCGCCGATCATGTTGCGGTTGATATAGACGTTGCCGACCGGGAGACGGTCGACGACCTGACGGTGGAAGCTATCGATGCGGCTATGGACGCCGAGCGTCAGGCCGTAGCCCGTGGCCGCAATATCGTCGAGTGTCGCCGCGAGGGTCTTCGGCTTCCAGCGGGCGACGTGCAGGACGGGGCCGAACACCTCCTCGGTGAGATCGCGGGGCGATTTCAGCTCCACCACGTGCGGCGCGAACCAGGTGCCGCCGGACAGATCGCCGCCGGGGGCTTGACCCGCGAAGCGGACCTTCTGCTCCTTCTCCATGCGGGCGATGTGGCTTGCCAGCTTATCGCGAGCCTCGGCGTCGATAACGGGGCCGATATCAAACGCCGGATTGCCCGGATCGCCGAGCCTCAGTTCTTTCGCGGCACCGACGATCATCTCGATCATCTTGTCGGCAATATCCTCCTGGACCAGCAGCAGGCGCAGGGCCGAGCAGCGCTGACCCGCCGAGCGGAAGGCCGACATCACAACGTCATCGGTGACCTGCTCGGGCAAGGCGGTCGCGTCGACGATCATGGCGTTGATGCCACCGGTCTCGGCGATCAGCGGCACGATCGGTCCGTCCTTGGCGGCAAGCGTGCGGTTGATCTTCCAGGCGGTTTCCGTCGAGCCGGTAAAGGCCACGCCGGCGACCTTCGGGTGAGCGACCAGACGGGCGCCGACCGCGCCGTCGCCCGGCACGAGTTGCAGCGCCGACCCGGGAATGCCGGCCTCGTGCATCAGCCCGACGGCGAACGCGCCGATGAGAGGCGTTTGCTCGGCCGGCTTGGCGATGACGGCATTGCCGGAGACCAGCGCGGCAACGATCTGGCCGGTGAAGATCGCCAGCGGGAAATTCCACGGGCTGATGCAGACGAAGACGCCGCGGCCGCGATGGCGGTAGCGGTTCTCCTCGCCCGTCGGCCCCGGCATGATCCGGTCGACGAACTGGGTGCGGGCCTGGGCTGCGTAGTAGCGGCAGAAGTCGACCGCCTCGCGAACCTCGGCGAGCCCATCGACCAGCGTGCGGCCGCCTTCGGCGGCGAGCAGCGCCAGCAGCGTGTCCTGCTTCGCCTCGTAGAGATCAGCGATCCGATCGAGGATGCGGGCGCGCTCTTCGGCCGGCTTGCGCGACCAGGCCTCGAAGCCGCTCGCGGCTACGTCGATCGCGCGGTCAGCAATCTCCGGCGAGGCCTCGCGCACCGTGCCGACGACCGTCCTGCCGTCGACCGGGCTTTTCACCTCGCGCGCGGCACCGTCCAGCGGCTTTCCGTCGACGACGGGACGCGCGTCGGGAACCGGAAAGGCGGTGGCCTTCACGCCTTTCAGCAGTTTTTCCAGCGCCTCGCGGTGGCCGAACTCCAGCCCGCGCGAGTTGGCGCGCGCTGGACGATAAAGATCGATCGGCAGCGGGATCGCGGGATGGCGCGACGGCTGGTCGGGGCCGAGATAGCCGGCGGGGCGAACCAGCAGGCGCTCGACCGGCACGGACTGGTCGCCGACGACCGAGACGAAGGAGGAGTTTGCGCCGTTCTCGAGCAGGCGACGGACGAGATAGGCGAGCAGGTCCTTGTGTCCGCCGACGGGTGCATAGATGCGGCAGGTGGCGGCGGGAACGGTCTGGGCCAGCGTCTCGTAGAGCGCCTCGCCCATGCCGTGTAGGCGCTGGAACTCGAAGCCCTCAGGACCGCCGGCCATCTCGAGAACCTGCGCGACGGTGAGTGCGTTGTGGGTTGCGATCTGCGGATAGAGGCGCGGGCGAGCCTCGAGCAGGCGCGCGGCGCAGGCCATGTAGCAGAGATCGGTCGCCGGCTTGCGGGTGAATACCGGGAAGCCGGACAGGCCCCGCTCCTGCGCGCGCTTCACCTCGGTGTCCCAGTAGGCGCCCTTGACGAGACGCACCATCAGCCGCCGGTCATGCGCTTCGGCAAGCGCGCGCACCCAGTCGATGACGCGGGGGCTGCGCTTCTGATAGGCCTGCACGGCAAGCCCGAAGCCATCCCAGCCGGCAAGCGTCGGATCTGCAAGCGTTGCTGCGAAAACGTCGAGGGACAGTTCCAGCCGGTCGGCTTCTTCGGCGTCGACCGTGAGGTTCAGGTCGAACCCCTTCGCCTTTCGGGCCAGCTCGACCAGGCGCGGCACCAGGTCTCGCATCACCTGCTCGCGGTTCACCGCCTCGTAGCGGGGATGCAGCGCCGACAGCTTGACCGAGATGCCCGGCCTTGCCGGCAGCGGCTGGTTGCCGGCGGTCTTGCCGATCGCGGCGATGGCGCCGGCATAGGAGTCGAAATAGCGCTCCGCGTCGGCCTGCGTGCGGGCGCCCTCGCCCAGCATGTCGTAGGAATGGCGCAGGCCCCGGCTGCCGGCGGAGCGGGCCCGTTCGAGTGCGTCCTCAATCGTCTCGCCGAGCACGAACTGGTGGCCGAGCACGCGCATCGCGCGGCGCGTGGCGGTACGCACAGCCGGCAGGCCGAGCCGCTTGACGAGGCCGGCGATGATGCCTTCCGGCGTTTCGCCGGGGTGAACAATGCGGCTAGACACGCCGAGCGCCCAGGTGGAGGCGGAGACGAGCCAGGTGTCGGAGTGGCCCTCGTGCGAGGCCCAGTCACCGGCGCCCAGCTTGTCCTCGATCAGCCGGTCGGCGGTCTCGGAATCCGGCACCCGCAGCAGCGCCTCGGCCAGCACCATCAGCGCCAGGCCCTCGCGCGTCGACAGGCCGTATTCGCGCAGGAAATCCTCGACGCCGCCGATGCCGCCGCTGCGGGCGCGAATGCCCTCGATCAGCGTGCGGGCGGTGTCGTCGATCCGGTCTTCTGAGCCGGCAGAAAGTCGGGTGGAGTCGAGTAGTCGTCCGATCAACGGGCCGTCTTCGGCCGCATAGGGCGCGGAAAACGCGTTAAGTCCGGCTTCAAGAGATGTTTCTGCGCGCACCGCCGCCTCCCCGTTGGATTAATCACATGATATCAGCTATGAATTAGTGAATCTCACGGAATATGGACCCTGTTTTGGCGACTTCTCCAGAAACCACCCATCGATCCGGCGATACCCCCGGATTCGACCGCCTCGACCGGCGCATCCTCTCTGCGCTGCAGGCGGAGGGCCGTATCACCAACCTGCAGTTGGCCGAGCAGATCGGCCTGTCGCCGACGGCGACGGCGGAGCGGGTCAAGCGGCTGACGCGGGAGGGATTCATCCTCGGCTATTCGGCCAGGCTCGATCCGCGCAAGATCGCGCTCGGGCTGCTCGTCTTCGTCGAGGTGAAGCTCGACCGCACGACGGCGGAAACCTTCGACGTCTTCTCAGACGCCGTGCGCCGCGCGCCGGAGGTGATGGAGTGCCACATGGTGGCCGGCGGCTTCGACTATCTGGTCAAGGCCCGCGTCGCCGACATGACCGCCTATCGCCGCTTCCTCGCCGACGTGCTGCTGTCCATGCCGGGCGTCCGCGAAACACACACCTATGCGGTGATGGAAGAGGTGAAGGGCGACGGGTTGCTGCCGATCTGAGGCACGTCTCTCTTTTCCATCGAACCGTTGCCATAGCCTGCGCGTTATCCCATCTGAACAAGGATGCCAGCACGGCGAAGGAGACGACGATGGCCAGTCAGACAGACAAGACAACGTCAAAGACGACGAAGGACAAGAAAGAGAAGAAGAAGGAGAAGAAGGAGCATCTGAACGACCTCCTCGACGAAGGGCTCGATGAATCCTTTCCCGCCAGCGACCCGCCGGCGGTTGTCGTTCCGGGCCACGAGAACCCGGCCGGCGACAAAAAGCGCTGAATATCCCTGGCCGACAGTCCAGGCTGTCGGCCTAGCCGGCCCGGTCTTCCTCGGACCATGAGCCATAGGGGCGCTCGGCGAGGCTTGCGTTGTAGAAGCGCTTGTCATGTGTGATCTCGCGCCCGATCCATGCCGGCAGGGCCGGTGCCACATTTTCCGACGCCAGTTCGATTTCGGCGATCACCAGTCCGACGTTCGACCCCGAGAACTCGTCGACGGTCAGGTCGCCATCGTCGCAGGGCAGCACATAGCGGGTCTTCTCGATTACCTCGCCGGTCCGCATCGCCAGCATCGCTTCGGCATCATTTACCGGAATCTCGTATTCGAACTCGTCGCGGCTCATGCCGGGCGAGGCCGACTTGATCGTCAGGAACGCGTGCGCGCCGTCGATAATGCGCACGCGGATCGATGCGGCATTCGTCGAGGCGAGATAGGCCTGGCGCAGCTGCTTGGCGGGTTCCGCGTCGCCGCGCCACCCGTCGCTAGCGACGAGGAACTTGCGCTCGATTTCCTTGGGCATGGCGGTCCTTGAGACGCAACAGGGATTGGTAACCGGGACAGGCTAGTTAGAATTCACCTTAAGCTTGTCTCAGGAGATGCCCATGACCGTCAATCGCGCGTGGCGTTGTCTTGTACCGCTTGCCTTCGGGCTTCTTTTCGCAGCGCCGATGGCTCTGGCAGCCGAGCCTACCGGCACGTTCGCGACGATCTCGGATATCCATTTCGACCCGCTCGATCCGCCCGAACTCGCCCAGAGGCTTGCCGACACGGCGCCGCAGGACTGGGATGAGATCTTCGCTGAAATCGAAAGCCAGACCGCATCGCCCTATGGGAAGGATTCCAACTACGCGCTGCTCAAATCGGCGATGCAGGCGTTCTCGCGTGCCGCGGCGGACGTCGATTTCGTCGTCGTGCCGGGCGACTTCCTCGCCCACCGCATCGAGGAGAGGGCCGCCGACGCGCTCGGCGTCGAGCGGAATTCGCCCGCCGTTGCGGCGCTGACGGTGAAGACAACGGTCTATCTGGCGCATACGCTGCGCGCCGCCTTGCCCGGCAAGCCGATGATCCTGGCGCTCGGCAACAACGATTCCGCCTGCGGCGACTACCAGATCCAGCCCGGCGGCCCCTATCTCGCCGCGACCGCAAAGGCGATCCGCGACACGCTGGGCGACGATGCGCTCGATCCCGATTTCGACGAGACCTACGGTGCCGGCGGCTATTATGCCGTCCGGCATCCGACCGTGAAGGCCGCCGTCGTCATCGTTCTCAACGACACGCTGTGGTCTGCCAGATACGACGACGACTGCGCGGACGGCACCCCGGCCAACGAGGCGGCAGACATGCTGGCCTGGCTCGAACAGCGACTGGAGACAGCGCGAAGCTACGGCGAGAGCGTCTGGCTGGTGCGCCATATCCCGGCCGGACTGGATGCCTTCGCGACCGACCGGTCGACGGCGAAAGCCTGCGACACGAAAGCCGTGCCCTTGCTACGCGAACCCTATGCCAGCGCGATGCCGGACCTGATGCGCCGGTACGCCGGCACGATCACCGCCAGCCTGGCCGG
>CAJQNW010000402.1 GCA_905479765.1 uncultured Tepidamorphus sp.
AAGTCGAACTGTCCGGACAGAATACGGATGCGGCATCCGAAGGAGGCATGGTCCGCCTTGCGCCCTTCCCGATAATCTGAACGGCAATCACGTAAACGGTATTACTATCGGGGATGACAGGATGAGCGACATAGCAGAACGTGTGAAGAAGATCGTTGTCGAGCACCTCGGGGTCGAGGCGGACAAGGTCACGGACAATGCGAGTTTTATCGACGATCTGGGCGCAGACAGCCTTGATACCGTCGAACTCGTTATGGCCTTCGAGGAAGAGTTCGGATGCGAGATTCCGGACGACGCGGCGGAAACGATTCTGACCGTCGGCGACGCAGTGAAGTTTCTCGAGAAAGCCGCGTCGTGACATCGGGCGGGACAATCGGACCTTGCCAGCATTGTCCCGCACCCCTTGCCCATCAGTGAAGCAAAATCCGGATCGTCTTAAATGAGGCGCGTAGTCATTACTGGCCTCGGCATGGTCACGCCGTTGGGCTGTGGCGTAGAGCCGACGTGGAATCGGCTGATTGCCGGGGAAAGCGGCGCCAGCAGGGTCGAGGACTTCGACGTCTCCGACATCGCCTGCAAGATTGCCTGCCGAATCCCGCGCGGCGACGGCACCGACGGCACCTACAATCCAGATGACTGGCTGGAGCCGAAGGAGCAGCGCAAGGTCGACGATTTCATCGTCTTCGCGATCGCTGCCGCCGAACAGGCACTCAATGATGCCGACTGGCATCCTGAATCCTATGAAGACCAGACCCGGACCGGCGTACTCGTCGGCTCCGGTATCGGTGGCCTTTCCGGCATCGCGGCCGGCGCCAAGCAGCTTGAGGAGAAGGGCGCCCGCCGGCTCAGCCCCTTCTTCATACCGGGCCGCCTGATCAATCTGGCTTCGGGCTACATTTCGATTCGTAACGGATTGAAGGGCCCGAATCACGCGGTTGTCACGGCCTGTTCGACGGGCGCGCACGCCGTCGGTGACGCCTCCCGCATGATCATGCTGGGCGACGCGGATGTGATGGTTGCCGGTGGCACCGAAGGCAGCGTTTGCCGGTTGGCGCTTGCGGGCTTCGCGGCCTGTCGGGCGTTGTCGACCGACTTCAACGACGAGCCCAAGCGCGCTTCCAGGCCCTACGACCGCGACCGCGACGGTTTCGTCATGGGCGAGGGCGCCGGTGTCGTCGTGCTCGAATCGCTCGAACATGCGCAGGCGCGCGGCGCGAAGATCTATGCCGAGGTGATCGGCTACGGCATGTCAGGCGACGCCTACCATATTACCGCCCCATCGGAAGACGGAGACGGCGCCTTCCGCTGCATGCAGGCAGCGGTGAAGCGGGCCGGCATCGACGTATCCGAAATCGATTATGTGAATGCGCACGGCACCTCGACGCCTCTTGGAGACGAGATCGAGCTTGGCGCTCTGACGCGCGTTGTCGGCGATGCGGCTGAACGGATTTCCATGTCATCGACCAAGTCGGCAATCGGCCATCTATTGGGCGCCGCCGGCGCCGTCGAGACAATTTTTTCAGCGTTGGCGATCCGCGATAACATCGCACCGCCCACGCTCAATCTCGACAATCCGTCGGTGGATACGCCCATCGACCTCGTGCCGCACAAGGCACGGCCCCGTGAAATCAATACGGTACTTTCGAATTCGTTTGGATTCGGCGGCACCAATGCATCGTTGATTTTCCGCCGCCTCGAAGGGTGACGTATCCGCTCACCGCAAGCGGCGGCCGAACAACGTTTCGCCGCAATAGGCTATACGATCGTAGTGGAGTTCCGTGGGCGGGTTTTTCAGGAGTCGTGAGGTGACCGAGGATCATCCCGAAGAGCCAATCGAAGGCCAGCGGGTTTCGCCCCGCAGCCCTCGAGAAGCACTTCAGCCGGAGCAGGCCCCGCCGCCGCCGGCCGCGTCACGGCGTGCCAAGAACAAATTCGTCGTCATGGCGAGCGGTATCTTCACCTTCCTGATGCTGCTCGCGATTGCCCTGGGCGCCGTCCTGTTCATCGGGCAGCACCAGTTCAATTCCCAGGGGCCGCTCGAAGCCACGACCCACATCAACGTGCAGCGCGGCAAGGGGATCCGCGAGATCGCCCAACAGCTCGAACGCGACGGCATCATCGATCAGGCCTGGGTGTTCCTCGGTGGAATTGTCTTGAACAAGGCGCAGGACGACCTGAAGGCCGGCGAATATGTGATCCCGCAGCATGCCAGCATGCAAGAGGTGATGAATATTCTCGTGGAGGGCAAGGCGATCCTGCACCAGGTCACCATCCCCGAGGGCTATACCAGCGAGCAGATCGTAGCCAAGCTGCGCGAACACCCGATCCTTGTCGGTGAAATTGCCGAAGTACCGGCCGAGGGTACCTTGCTTCCCGAAACCTACAGTTTTGATCGCGGCACGACCCGCTCTCAGGTGATTGACCGGATGCGGCGCGCGCAGGAACGGGTGCTCGAAGAAGTCTGGGAGCGGCGCACCGACGATCTTCCCGTTACCACGCCCGAGGAACTCGTCATTCTCGCTTCGATCGTCGAGAAGGAAACCGGAAAGGCCGATGAGCGTCCCCGTGTCGCCGGTGTTTTCATAAATCGGCTGCAGAAGGGGATGCGGCTACAGTCGGACCCGACGATCCTCTACGGCCTGTACGGCGGCAAGGCATTCTTCGAACCGCGCACGATCACGCGCAGTGAACTCAACGCTCCGAACGGCTTCAACACGTATCAGATCAACGGATTGCCGCCCACGGCGATCGCGAATCCCGGCCGGGCTGCTTTGGAAGCGGTCGCGAACCCGTCGCAGACGGAAGAGCTGTTCTTCGTTGCCGACGGCACTGGCGGCCACATTTTCGCGGCCAGTCTCGATGAGCACAATCGTAACGTCGCGAAATGGCGCAAACTGGAAAAGGAGCGTAACGCACGCTCCGCGGCGGAGGCCGCCAAAGCCGAGGCAACAGGCGAAGCCGACGCGGAAAGCGGAACCAAGTCGCTCGAAGGCCTCGATCTCAAGGTCAATTAGAGGCGTTCTGTCGAGTTCATCGATTGTCGGGCCGGTCCGGCTTGTCGCCTCGGCGGGTGCGCGATAAGTTCGCGCCGGTATGTGACGGACACGCCCGTCCGTTGCTTCTCCAAACCTCAATCCGGGACTGAATGATGGCGCTAGCGAGCATGACGGGATTCGCCCGGGTCGAAGGAACGTACGGCGAGTACCAGTGGCATTGGGAGATCCGCTCTGTGAACGGGCGCGGCCTGGATGTCCGCCTGCGCCTTCCGCAAGGATACGATCGGCTTGAGCCCTCGTTGCGCGAAATGTCCAAGAAGCATCTGGCACGCGGCTCGCTGACGATTGCGCTACAAATGCAGCGAACTCAGCCGACGGGCGCTGTCCGGGTCAATCAGGATGCGCTCGCCGCGATCCTGGCTGCCTGCGATACGCTGACGGCAACGGGAAAGATCGATGCGCCGCGCGCAGACGGACTGCTCGCGATGAAGGGGATCGTCGAGGTCGACGAGGATATCACCGACGAAGAGACGCGCGCCGCTCTGGATGCCGCCCTTCTGAATAGCTTTGATGATGCCCTGGCCCGCCTCGTTGAGATGCGACTTTCCGAAGGTGCGCACCTGGCCGCCGTGCTGGAAGCGCGCATGTCCGAGATCGAGGCTCTGTCGAAGGAAGCCAATGCCAATCCTTCGCGAACTCCCGAAGCGATCGGCAAGCGCCTTGGCGAACAGGTCGCGCAGCTTCTGGAAGCCGCGCCGGCGCTCGACGGCCAGCGGCTCCATCAGGAAGCCGTGCTACTCGCGACCAAGGCGGATATCCGCGAGGAACTCGACCGGCTGAACGCTCATGTGGAGGGGACCAGGACGCTGCTTTCCGGCTCCGGCGCGGTCGGCCGCAAGCTTGAGTTCCTGTCGCAGGAATTCAACCGCGAGGCCAATACGATTTGCTCCAAATCGAATGATGTCGCGCTGACGCGGATCGGGCTGGAGCTGAAGTCCGTCGTCGATCAGTTGCGCGAGCAGGTTCAGAATGTCGAGTGAGGCCGAAAAATCTGCGCTGCTTACGCGCCGTGGTCTGATCCTCATTCTCTCCTCGCCGTCGGGCGCGGGAAAGACGTCGATTTCGCATTCCGTTCTACGTGAGGAAAACGCCGAACGGGCAGCCAGCATCCATCTGTCGGTATCGGTGACCACGCGCGCGCGGCGGCCGAGCGAAGTCGAGGGCGTCCACTACCATTTTCTCAGCAAGCGCCAATTCGAGTCGATGCGCGACCAAGACGAACTTCTCGAATGGGCAGAGGTGCACGGCAACTATTACGGTACGCCGCGCGAACCGGTCGAAGCCGCGTTGACCGCCGGGCAGGACGTGCTGTTCGACATCGACTGGCAGGGAACCCGGCAGGTCCTCGACAAGATGCGCCCCGATACGGTCGCGGTCTTCATTCTCCCGCCAAGTGCCGCCGAGCAACGCGCAAGGCTGGAACGCCGGGCAGAGGACGATAGTGCCGTGATTGCCCGCCGGATGGCCAACGCCCGCGCGGAAAACGAGCACTGGTCGGAATATGATTATGTGCTGATCAACGCCGACCTGAACGAGAGCGTCGACAAGGTGCGCGCCATTCTCAACGCCGAACGCTGTCGGCCAGCGAGGCTGGTCAATCTCCCGGAGTTTATCGAGACCCTCGATCGCGATCTGGCGGCCCAGGCTCGCTAGACGCTTCGCTGAAGGCCCGCGTCAGCGCCAGGAACCCCTCGACCGGGACATCCTCGGCGCGGCTAGTCGGGTCTATTCCGGCGGCTGAAAGCAGCGCTTCCGGCTCAGGCGTCAGGCTCTTCAGGCTCGACCGCAGCATCTTGCGGCGTTGGCCGAAGGCGGCTGCGGTGACGCGCTCCAGATCCTTGAACCGGATGCCGGCCGGTGTCGGCTGCGGCACGATGTGCACGACGCTGGAGGTGATTTTCGGAGGCGGCGTGAAAGCCCGCCTGTCGACATCGAACAGGATGCGCGGTTCTGATCGCCATTGCGACAGGATGGAAAGCCGCCCGTAGACCTTGGAGTGAGGCGCCGCGACGATGCGTTCGGCGACCTCGCGCTGGAACATCAAGGTCAGCGAATCCCACCACGGCGGCCAGCTCTCCGCGCCGAGCCAGCCGACCAGCAGGACCGTCGAGACGTTGTAGGGCAGGTTGGCGACGATCCGCGCCGGCCCTTCGATACGGGTCGACAGGTCGAGTTTGGTGGCATCGCCCGAGATGATCTCCAGCTGGCCCGGGAAGACCGACCCGAGTTCCTCCAGAGCGGCGATGCAGCGCTCGTCCTTTTCGACGGCGATGACTTTCCCCGCGCCTTCCAGCAGCAGGGCGCGGGTCAGTCCGCCGGGCCCCGGACCGATTTCGACAACCGTAACGCCGGCGAGGGTCCCGGAGGATCGGGCGATGCGCCGGGTCAGGTTGATGTCGAGCAGGAAGTTCTGGCCAAGCGACTTGCGTGCCGCCAGCCCGTGCTGCGCGATCACCTCGCGCAATGGCGGCAGGACCGGTTCGTCGGTCATCTCGCCCGCGCCGCCATGCGGGCGGCCATGGCGATCGCCGCGATGAAGCTCGTCGGATTGGCTTCGCCGGTACCCGCAAGCGACAGCGCCGTGCCGTGGTCGGGCGAAGTCCGGATGAAGGGCAGGCCGAGCGTGACGTTGACGGCGTGATCGAAGGCGACGGTCTTGATCGGGATTAGGGCCTGGTCGTGATACATGCACAGCGCCGCGTCGTAGGTTTTTCGCGCTGCTGCATGAAAGAGAGTATCGGCGGCCAGCGGCCCCCTGGCATCGATACCCAATGCTTGCAGCCGGGCGACAGCCGGCGCGACGACATCACGGTCTTCAAAGCCGATCCGTCCGCCTTCACCGGCGTGAGGATTGAGGCCGGCGATCACCAGGCGCGGATTGGAAATACCGAATTTCGATACAAGCTCCCGCGCGACGATTTCACCGGTTGTCACGATCGCCTCTGTCGTGAGCAGGCCCGGTACGGCGGATATCGGCACATGGATTGTCACCGGAACGACACGCAGTTCCTCGGCAGCGAGCATCATGACCGGACGAGCTTCCAGACCGTTCCGTTCGGCCAGATCACCCAGGAATTCGGTGTGGCCGGGAAACGCGAACCCGGCATCGTAGAGCGTTTCCTTCTGGACGGGGGACGTCACCACGCCGCCAGCCTGCCCGGACATCACGTCGGCCACGCAACGCTCGATTGATTCCAGTACGGCCGCGGCGTCAGCGGAAGACGGCGATCCGGCACGCCCGGAAACGACGCCCCTCGCAAGTGGGACGATCGGGAGACCATGAGTAAAAACCGAAACCGCTTCAGCAGCCGTCTGTACGATGCTCAGCGGAATTGTGAACCCGGCATCCGACAGCCGTTTTGAAAGAAAGTCGGGATCGCAGCAGCAATAAAACGGCGTTTGAGCCGTTTCTGCCCGCTCGTGTCGTATTTGGAACCAAGATTGCGCGACGAGCTCCGGACCGACGCCGGCCGGCTCGCCCATCGTAACCGCAAGCGGCTTGCAAGGCATATCTCGTGCCTCGCTCAACGGTATTCGATGACGGCGCTTTGCTTGAGATCGATCAGCAGCCGGCGGGACAGGCGGTCGCCCTGTTCGTTCATGAGTTCGGAGCGAACCTGCTTGCGGGCGGCCTCGGTATCCGTAACCTCCTCCCGGCCGCAAATAGCGATCAGATCAATCGCGGATGGGGTCTCGTTGGCAGATGAAATCCCGTCGACCGGGATGTCCCGAATATCCTCGGAAAGGTTTGGCGGCAGGTCGGCGGAGTTCCGGCGCACCCGATCCTTGACGACGATATCCCGGAACGATTTTGCCAGATCCCTCGCACTGTCGCAGCCGGTGTACTGTGCCCGGAACGAATTGGCATCGGCCTTGCGTTGGCGGATATAAGCCGCCGAACTGCCCTGCGGGATGATCAGGATAATCTGTTGAATATCCAGTTCGACACTTGTGGTCGGCATTTCCTCGCCCTTCCGGGCCAGCGCGGTCTCGATATCGCGATCGCGGATATTGACGCTGGTGCGAAACCTCGCGCGAACGACGTTTTGCCACATCAGATCGGATTCCAGCCGCTTCTTGAGGCTGGCCGGATTGACCCCAAGCTGCTGTAGCGCCTGCGAAAATTGCGCTGGGCTCAGCTTTACGCGTGTGGCGATAGCCGCAAAGGCCTGATCAACTTCCGCCGACGCGACCGTGACACCCAGCCGCCGGGCGGCCTGGACCTTCAGCTTCTCGTCAATCAGTTCGTCGATTGCCCGCTGCTTGATATTGCCCGCACCGCGGCTGGTCGCACCGATCAGCTTTTCACGCTGCGCGATATCGTACTTGGTGATCGGATCGTCGTTCACCAGGATCGCAATCGACGTGGCAGCGGCGTTCTCCACCATTACGGAGGGAACGGCGGCCGCTGCAATTGCCGTAACGAACGCTGCAAAGACGGCGCTTCGTGCAATGCGCCGAAACCCTTCAAGTCCGGGAATGATGTTCATCCGAAAATCTGGTCCAAAAATCATGATGTGCCGATGCCACGCCATTATGGCAGGCGCATGGCCACAAGAGCCAGCCCCCGGTGCAATCGGTTACTCGTCGTCCGAACCGATCGACTGCGAGAACTGTCCTTCGGTCAGGGTGCGCAGGGAGAACTTAAAGGTAATTCGTTCGTCCGGCTCCAGGTCGTAGTCCCGAACGTACCTGCGCTGGTAGGCGATGGCGATGGTCACGCACTCGTTCTGATATCCGAAGCCGAACGAATTGGATATCCATTGCGGGGAATGCAGCGTGCTGTTGGACGTTTCCGGAGTTCCCGAAATTTCGTACCGTCCGCCGGCCCAGACCGACCAGTTTTCATCGAGCCTGAGCTTCGCCAGCCCCTGAATTTCCTCACGATCATCCTCGATTCCCTGCTGGGGATCCGACGCGATATTGGAGTAGATAACCGATGACGTGATCGCGCCGTAGCTGCCCGCAACCTCAAGGTCGTAGCGCCGGCTGTCGAAGTCCGATTCATCGAGCCTGATACGGTTGGATATCTCGATGGACGAGATCGGCGAGAAATAGAGCGCGGCCACGTAGTCGGAACGATCCGTCTCCAGGCCGGTTCCGGTCGGGAAGGGGTTTTCACCCGCCAGGTGATACGACTGACCGAACACGCCGCCGACACGAATGCCGCTTTCGGTCTGGGCATTGTATCGGATGCCGACATTCGCTCGGGTGCCACCCTCCATTTGGTCGTAACCGGAGAATTTGTCTATCTGGAACAGGTTGGTATCATCGAAAACGAGGCTCAATGCGTCGTTGTTCGGGATGATGCCGTTATCATCGGCGTCCGGCCTGGCGATGATCTGAGCTATCGGTTCGATAATCTGATAGCCCCAGCTGTTCGAAACCAGGATGGGATAACGGTACTCGACGCCGGCCGCGGCCATTCCGCGTATGACCGTGTCATCGCCCGTCCCGGCGAACTGATTGATAACGCTCGTGTTCGTGTATCCGGCACTGACATAGGGATCGGTGACATCGATCGCATAGACGTCACCGCGCAGCGTCACGAACGGCGTAAAGACCTGGCCGAAATTATCGGTGATCGAACGGTCCCAACGCGCCTCGGAGACAAGCCGGGTGCTGGAGCCAGGTGTGGCGATGAGCTCGCAGTTGCCGGTGTTCGCTCTGGCCAATATCGAAGGCACGTTCGCGACCGCTTTCGGGTCGTCGAGATTGTTGATTCTGTTCGTGTTGTTGAGGTAGCCGAGAGGGCAACCGCCGGCATTGTTGGCGATCGTCGGCAGGAATTCGGCCTGATCGCGGGTCAAGCTGAGCACGTTCGCATCAAGCGACAATCGGCCGCCAAGCACGGACTGGTCGAAGATGTAGTTGTAGTCCACGACCGGATGGATGATGGGTTGGGTTTCGTTGCTGAAGCTGTAGGGGTCCCGGTAGACCTGATAGTGCATGATCCGTGCGTCGAACCAGTTCCTCGCGCTCTGACCCGTCAGGTAGATCTGATCGCGCGTCTCGTTGGAATTGGTCAGGTCATAAGTCCGCATGAACGTTTCATCGGACAGGAGCGTGCCCTTCCAGCCCCATTTCCAGAAACTGTTGATTTCGAACTGGCCATCTGTCTGCAGAACGCCGCGGAAATTCCGATCATCGGATGAACCGGGGTCGAATTCTTCCGGATCCTGCTGATAGATTGCCGCGCCGCGAACCTGGTACTCGCCTTTTTCGAAACGCTGGCGCCATTCGAATTCGCCGAGCGGCCCCTGGATCGTGTAAGTGGTCGCCGAAACTGTCAGGTCATAATCCGGCGCCAGGGCGAAATAATACGGAATTTCAAGCGCATATCCGAGGTTTTTGTCGTAGATGAAATTCGGCCGCAGGAAACCGGACCGCTGCTTTACGGTCGGATCGGGATGGCTGAAGAACGGCAGGTACGCAATCGGCATGCCGAACAGCTCGAAACTCGCGTCCTCATAGTAGACGGTTTGTTCCTGCTGGTTGTGGATGATTTTCTTGGCTTTGATTTGCCAGAACGGCGGTTTTTCCGGCTTTTCGCGGCACGGCTCGCAGGCCGTATAGACGCCGGTATTGAACACCGTGACGTTTTCGTCGAACCGTTCAGCGGAGCTGGCCGCGAACCGTGTCTCGTCGGTTGTGACAAGCGTCAGTTCCTCGACGAAGCCGTCGCGGAACTCCTCGGTCAGTTCGACCGTATCGGCATAGATGACGTTCTTGTCGGGCGCGGTGACCTTGACGTTGCCGCGCGCGTAGACCCGGCCGGTCTTCTGGTCATAGTCGACCCGGTCCGCTTCGACCGTATAGCCGCGGTAATAAATGTCGACCTTTCCGGCGGCGGAAACGAGATCGTTGTCCAGGTCGTAGATAAGTTCGTCGGCCTCGAGCAACATCCGCGCGGTCGGATCATCGTCGAGGATATCCGTCATGGTTGTTGTGGTCGGAACCTGGGCGAACACCGGCCCGGCGGCGGCAATCACCACCACAGCGAGAAATCCTGCGACAATGCCAGGCATCGTGCAGCAAATCCGATCCAATAAATGCCGACCGGCAGCCATCACTAGCCGTCTTCCTGATACAGCAACACAGTCGTTCCGAGGAGCAAGGCCACCAGAGGCGGTGTCCAAGCAGCAGCAATCGGCGTCACCGCTCCCGCGGCACCGAGATCCCCCACTAGTTTAGAAACCACATAAAGCACGAAGCCCGCAACCACGCCACCAAGAATCATAGTCCCGATATTGCCGAACCTGAATACGCGAAGCGAGACCGTTGCGGCGATAAGCACCATGGCGCAGAGGAGTAAAGGACGCGCTAATAGCGTCTGATATTGCAGCTGGTACTGAATCGCCGATAAACCGGCCTTTTTTGCGATATCGATTTGGCCCGGTAGATCCCAGAACGAGATCGTTTCCGCCGACGCCAGACGTTCGGCGACCTGGGTCTTGGTGAGATACGTGCTGAGCAGATAGGACTTGTGATATTGCGGCGCCATGCCGGACTGGATCAGCCAGCCATTGTTAAGCCGCCAGCGGCCATCCTCGAGAGTGGCGGACTTCGCCTCGAACCGCTCCCGGAACCCGCCGCCTTCATTGAAGATGACCGCCGAAACGTTGCGCAATTTCCAGCCGTTCGGCGAGGCGCTCTTGGCGTGCAGCACCGATTGCCCGTCGAGCCCGTCCTGGCGCAGCCAGATCGAGCGACCGCCCCAGCCGAAGGGGCCGGAATAACTTCCGAATGCCTCCTCGAACAGCGCTTCGTGCCGGGCCTTGAAATTTGCCGCGAGGGGATTGTAGAGCGTCGTCGCGCCAATCCCGACAACCAGCGCGATGAGGACGGCCGGGGCGCTGAATTGCCAGACCGACAAGCCGACAGAGCGCGCTACGACCAGTTCGAGGCTCTTGGTCAGCATCAGGAAGGTCATCATCGCGGCGAACAGAACCGAAAACGGCAGGACGAGTTCCGTCAGAGACGGCAGCCGATAGAGCGACAGAAGCAGGACGGTGCCCAGTCCCACATCATGATTGCCCGCCCTGCGCAGGTTTTCGACAGTGTCGACCAGGAAAATAAGTGCGATGCATGTGCCGAACACGCCCACCATGTTTAGGACGAAGCGCTTCGACAGATAGGTCGCAATGGTCTTGTCGAAGATCATCTTGAGGCGCTCCCGCCACTGAAACCTGCGCCTTTGAACAGGTCTCTCACGGCTTCGCGGAAATTTTCACTGATACGCTTCGGATTGAGATCGCCGAGATTGAGCTTCGGCGCCGGTATGGAGTCGGCGATCCGCGCCATGCGCCGTCCTTGCCCGAACGCGACC
>CAJQNW010000403.1 GCA_905479765.1 uncultured Tepidamorphus sp.
GGCTGTCGGCAGCGGGCATTCCACAAATTGCGGTGGTGCACGGATCGTCGACTGCCGGGGGCGCCTATATTCCCGGCATGTCGGACTACACGATCATGGTCCGCAACAAGTCGAAGATGTTTCTTGCCGGGCCGCCGCTCCTGAAGGCGGCGACCGGCGAGATCGCCGACGACGAGGAACTCGGCGGAGCGCTGATGCATTCGACGGTGGCCGGAACCGTCGAATTCGTTGCCGAGGACGACGGTCAAGCCGTAGAGATCGCCCGCTCGATCGTCGCCAATCTCGGCTGGTCCGCGGCGGAGCCTCTTGGCCCGGGCGGCCCGCCGCCGCTGCACGATGTCGAGGACCTCGCTGGCGTCGTGCCGCCCGACTACCGCCAGCCGTACGACATCAAGGAAATCGTGATCCGCCTCGTCGACCGCTCGGAGACGGTCGACTTCAAGCCTGGCTTCGGCGCGAACATGCTTTGCTGCATGGCCGAGGTCGAAGGCATGCCGTGCGCCTTCATCGGCAACAACGGCCCCATCCAGGCGGCCGAGGCGGCGAAGACCGCGCAGTTCATCCAGCTCTGCACCCAGGCCCGGAAGCCCATCGTTTTCCTGCAGAACACGACCGGCTTCATGGTCGGCGTTGAGGCAGAGCGCTCGGGCATCATCAAGCACGGCGCGAAGATGCTGCAAGCGGTCGCAAACACCCCGGTGCCGAAGATCACGCTCGTCGTCGGCGGCTCGTTCGGCGCGGGAAACTTCGCGATGTGCAACCGTTCCTACGAACCCCGTTTCATATTCGCGTGGCCGAACTCGCGGGTCGCCGTGATGGGCGGCGACCAGGCGATCAGAGTTCTCGATATCATCCGGGAGCAGAAAAGCGACGGACCGATCGAAGCGAGCGATCAGGCCGCGCTCGACCAGCAGCGGCAGGAAATCCTCGAGCGCTATGACCGTGAATCGACGGCGCTCTACGCCACAGCCCGCCTCTGGGACGACGGCATCATCGACCCGCGCGACAGCAGGCAGGTCCTGGCATTCTGCCTGGCGACATGCCGCGACGCGGAGAAACGGCCGCTCGCGCCGATCACCTTCGGCGTCGGGAGGATGTGAGGCGATGGCGACCTTGCCAGAGACATCCATGCTTCTTCTCGAACGCGACGGTTCCCGCCTGACGGTTCTGTTCAACAGGCCGTCGGTGCGGAACGCGATCTCCGCGGCGATGTGGCAGGAATTGGACGACGTCTTCGCCGCCATCCGGGGCGACCGCACCATCCGGACCGTGGTCTTGCGCGGGGCGGGCGGAAACTTCAGCGCCGGTGGAGATCTCAAGGAGCGCGACACGGCATCCGGTATCGAGGCAGTAGTGGAACGGAACATGATCGGCGGCACCATCCTTGACCGCATCGACCGGGCGCCGCAGGCGATCGTCGCCGTGGTTCAGGGCAACACGCTAGGCGGCGGCTTCGGCCTGACCTGCGTGGCGGATGTCGTCATCGCGGACGCGACAGTGAAGTTCCGTCTCCCCGAGGTCGGGATCGGCATTCCGCCAGCGCAGATCGCGCCCTATGTCATCAGGCGCGTCGGTATTTCCCAGGCTCGGCGGCTGGCGCTTACCGCGGCGACGGTCGGCGGCGATGAGGCTCTGAATCTCGGCCTAGCACATTTTCTGTGCGCCGACGAAAACGAACTTGAAGCCTGTCTGGCGAAGGTGCTGGCCGACATTGACCGGTGCGGCCCCTCGGCCATCGGCTCGGCGAAGGAACTGCTCCGCGTTGCCAGCGGCGGCGGCGGCGCGGAATATGTCGAATACGCCGCACGCGCGTTTGCCGAGGCATACCTGAGCGAGGAAGGCCAGGAAGGCGCCTTGGCGATCAGGGAAAAGCGGGCGCCGCGCTGGCGGACGGGGAAGTCGTAGTGAGCAACAGATTCTCCCGTGTGCTGATCGCCAACCGTGGCGAGATCGCCGTCCGTATTATCCGCTCGGTGCGTGGGCTCGGCTACGAGAGCGTCGCTGTCTTCAGCGACGCCGACGCCGACGCACCCTTCGTCGCCCTGGCCGACCGTGCGGTGCCGCTGGGCGCCTCGGAAGTCTCAAGGTCGTATCTCGACGCCGACAAAGTGATTGCCGCGGCGCGGGCCGCCGGCGCGGACGCGGTGCATCCCGGCTATGGCCTGCTCTCGGAAAACGCCGATTTCGCCGAGAAATGCCGCGACGCCGGGCTCGCCTTCATCGGGCCGCGACCCGACAGCATCCGAACGATGGGGGACAAGCGCCTCGCCAAGCAGCGCATGCTGGATGCCGGCGTGCCGTGTGTTCCCGGCCATCTGGGTTCCGGCAATGATGCCGAAACCTTCCTGGCCGAGGCGGAAAGCATTGGCTATCCGATCATCATCAAGGCGGCGTCGGGCGGCGGCGGGCGCGGCATGCGCCTCGTCGGCTCTGTCGAAGACCTCGCGCCGGCGGTGAAGGCCGCCCGTTCGGAAGCCAAGAATGCGTTCGGTGACGGTGCGATCTATCTCGAGAAATTGATCGAGAGGGCGCGTCACGTCGAGATCCAGATCATCGCTGACGAACATGGCAATATCGTGCATCTCGGCGAACGCGATTGTTCTGTCCAGCGCCGGTTCCAGAAGGTCATCGAGGAATCGCCGTCACCCCGCGTCGACGAGGCGCTACGTGAAGAAATGGGACAGGCCGCGCTCGCCGCCGCGCGGGCGGTGGACTATGTCGGCGTCGGCACCGTCGAGTTCCTCGTCGATGATGACGGCCGGTTCTACTTCATCGAGATGAACACCCGACTGCAGGTCGAGCATCCGGTGACGGAGATGGTCACCGGACTCGATCTGGTCGATCTGCAGCTGCGAGTCGCGGCCGGTGAGGCGCTTCCCTTTTCGCAGGACGATGTCGTACTCGACGGACACGCGGTCGAGGCCCGTTTCTACGCCGAGGACGCTTCGAACGGCTATCTGCCGCAGACCGGCAGGATACTGTCGTGGCGTCCGACGCAGATGCCGGGCGTGCGAATCGACAGCGGCGTCGCGGAGGGGCAGGAGATCACCTCCTACTACGATGCGATGGTCGCCAAGGTGATTGCCCACGGGAGGACGCGCGATGAAGCCATACGCCGGCTCGCGAACGCCTTGCGGGCGAACCCGCTCCTGGGCGTGGCGACGAACCGCCGGCTGTTGCTCGACATCTGTCACCATCCCTCGTTCGTCGCGGGCGACGCGACGACCGACTTCCTCGAGGAACTCGTCGCCCGACCAAAGCCGGAGCCCAGCGCGGCCATCCGTGCGGTGGCCGCGATGCTGCACGGCTGGCGCCGGGAGTACGATCTCGCCCGCTGGCTGAAGGCCGGCCGCGTCGAGTGGAGCCTCCTGGTCGGCGATGCCGCCGTGAGTGTCAGCCGGGACCGCACCGGCGCGGTGACCGCCGATGTCGACGGCGAGATGGTCAGCCTCGTGCCGCTCCAGATCGAGCCTCCCCATCTGCGCTGCGTGGTCGATGGTGTGGCCTACCGCTTCACCTTCGCGCGGACCGATGACGTCATCGAGGTCGACCTGGAGGGCGAGTATCTCGCGGTAGAACGCCGGCGTCTGCGCGAAGATGCCGAAGCGGCGACCGGCATGGGCACCGTGCTGGCACCGATGAGCGCCCGCGTCATCCGTGTCGAGGTTCGGCAGAACCAGAGCGTCGCCCGCGGCGATCCGCTCCTCGTCGTGGAAGCGATGAAGATGGAGATGACGATGCGGGCGCCGCGGGACGGTGTCGTGACGAAGCTCCACGTGGGGGTCGGCGACCAGGTAAGCGCTCGCCAGCCTGTGCTCGTGGTCGATGCATCGGAGGCTGAAGACGAGTGACCAGAACACTTCGGATCGGGGGCGCGGCCGGTTTCTGGGGCGACACGCCCGAAGGCGCCCTGCAAGTGGCCAATGCCGGCGTCGACGTGATCATCTTCGATTATCTCGCGGAGGTGACCATGGCGATCCTGGCGCGGGCGCGGTCCAAGAACCCGGAACTCGGATACGCGACGGATTTCGTCGATCCGGTGATGATCCAACTTTTGCCCCAGGTTTGCGGGCGCGGCCTGAAAGTCGTCGCGAATGCCGGCGGGATGAACCCGCGGGCGTGTCGCGACGCCGTTCTCGGGGTGGCCGAGAAGCTTGGGCTCTCTCCGCGCGTCGCGATCGTCACGGGAGATGATCTGATCGACCGGACCGCAGAACTCGCCGCGATGGGGCTGCACGAGATCGACAAGGGGACGCCGTTTCCGGACAAGCCATGGAGCGTCAATGCGTATCTGGGGGCGCTGCCGATCGCCAAGGCGCTCGCCGCGGGCGCCGACATCGTCATTACCGGACGGTGCGTGGACAGCGCCCTCGTTCTCGGGCCGCTGATCGCCGAATTCGGCTGGTCGGCTGGCGACTACGATCGTCTCGCGGCGGGAAGCCTCGCCGGACACGTGATCGAGTGCGGATGCCAGGCGACGGGCGGCAATTTTAGCGACTGGCAGGAGGTGCCGGGCTGGGAGAACATGGGCTTCCCCATCGCCGAATGCGCCGCGGACGGGTCTTTCGTGGTCACCAAGCCGGAAGGCACCGGTGGCCTGGTGACGCCGCTCTCCGTGGGCGAACAGGTCGTATACGAGATCGGCGACCCGGGACGCTACATCCTGCCGGACGTGGTGTGCGACTTTACCGAGGTGCGGTTGGAAACTGCCGGGCCCGACCGGGTGCTCGTCACGGGTGCGAGGGGTCGTGCGCCGACGCCGGACTACAAGGTAAGCACGACGTTCCTGGATGGCTATCGGTCGACGGCGATGTTCACTCTCGTCGGCCCGGATGCGGTCGGCAAGGCGAAGCGCGTGGGCGAGGCCATCATCGCGCGAACCCGGCGGCTGATGACCGACCAGAACTTCGGGGATTATCGCCGCACCAGCATCAAGTTGCTCGGCTCCGAGCATCAATATGGGGACCATGCCAATCCCGCGCTCGCCGCGAGCCGCGAGATCGTTCTGCGGCTCGACGTCCATCACGACGTGCGGGATGCTCTGGCCATCTTCGCCCGCGAGATCGCGCCCGCCGGGCTGGCCATGGCGCCTGGACGATGCGGTCTCTTCGGCGGACGACCCAGGGTCACGCCGATCGTCGGGCACCGCGCGTTCCTGGTGCCGAAAACTGCGCTGACCATTTCGATCGACATCGCCATGCAGAGGACGGAGATCTACGTGCCCGCGGGAGAACCGCTCGATGCCGCACCCGGTATTCCGGCAGAGCCACCCGGCACGGATTCTGTTCGGACGAAAAAGGGGCGCCTCTACGACATCGCCTGCGCCCGCAGCGGTGACAAGGGCGACAATGTCAATATCGGCGTCATCGCGCGCGAACCTGCCTTCGCCCCCCTGATCCGGCTCGGCCTGACACCGGAGCGGGTTCGCGACTATTTCGGAGACCTCGTCCGCGGCACCGTTCGACGGTTCGAGCTTCCCGGGATGAACGCCTTCAACTTCGTGCTGACGGAAGCGCTCGACGGCGGCGGAACGAGTTCCCTGCGCAACGATACGCAGGGCAAGAGCTTTGCTCAGATGCTGCTGGATATCGAGATCGAAGTCCCCGAATCGATACCGTCTGCGCCGCGGAAGGATATTTAGCGCCGGCGCGCCGGCCGGGCTTCGCCGGCCTACTTGCAACTCGGGAAAAACTGGGCCCTATTCATTGATTGGAGACTTGCGCAGAGAGTGACATGCCTGCTTCGAAGAAAGTGCCACGTTCGGATGGGGAAACCAAAACAAAGAACGTGACGGGCCCGACACGAAAGCTGTCACGGCGGGAAGAGCGGACAAAGGAAATCCGCGAAGCGTTGTTCAAGGCCGCTTTTCAGACCGTGGGCGAATTTGGATATGCGGGTTCGACCGTGCAGTTGATAACGCGGCGGGCGCGAGTCGCGAACGGGACTTTTTATAACTATTTTTCCTCGCAGAATGAACTCTTCGAGCGTCTTTTGCCCGAACTTGGCGAGCGGCTTCGCGACTTCGTCGACAAGCAAATCCGCGATGCCGCAGACGCGGCGGACGTCGAGCGGATCATGCTGCGCGGTTTGTTCGAGTTCTCCGATCTCAACCCCGAATTCTACCGCATCCTGACCGAGGCGGAAGCGTTGGTGCCGGACGCGCACCGCCGATACATCGTCGAGATGACCGACTGGTACCGGCGGGTATTCTCCGAACAACTCGGCCTCCAGGGCTCGCTCGCCGACCGGGAAT
>CAJQNW010000404.1 GCA_905479765.1 uncultured Tepidamorphus sp.
GGGCAGCGTCGACAGCGAACCGTAGTGCGGATTGACGGCGGCGTTCGATACCATGATGTCGACCTGGCCCCACTCCGCCCGGGTCTTTTCCACCAGCCCCTCGACATCCTCGCGCCGCGACACGTTGCACGGCACGACCAGTGCCTCACCACCCTGCGCACGGATCTCCGCGGCGACGGCCTCGCAAGGCTCCTGCTTGCGGCTGGAGATCACCACCTTGGCGCCAAGGAAGGCCATCGTCTCGGCAATCGACTTGCCGATGCCCTTGCTGGATCCGGTGACGATGGCCACCTGGCCGTCGAGGCGGAATGGATCAATCATGATGTCCTCGGGAGTATGGGGTCACGCGGCGATCAGGCTGGCGCCGCCGGCGATCCTGGCCAGGTGATGTTCGGCGTTGCCGAACGTCGCGTCGATCATGGTGGTCCGCTTGAAGTAATGGCCGACCGGAAACTCCATGGTCATGCCGACGCCGCCGTGCAGCTGGATCGCTGTCTCCCCGACGAACTTGCCCGACTTGCCGACCTGCACCTTGGCCGCCGACAGGGCGCTGCGCCGCGCCGCCGCATCCTCGTCCTGGCACATCATGGTTGCCAGCATCGTCATGGAGCGGGCCTGCTCCAGCGCAACGAACATGTCGGCGGCGGCATGCTGCAGCACCTGGAACTTGCCGATCGGCACGCCGAACTGCTTTCGCACCTTCAGGTAGTCGACGGTAAGCTCGTGCATCCGCTCCATCGCACCGACGGCTTCGGCGCAGAGCGCGGCGATCGCCTCGTCGACGACCCGCTCCACCAGCGGGAACCCATCATCCGGGTCACCGACCACCGCATCCGCGCCGACCCGCACGCTCTCGAACAGCACTTCCGCCGCGCGGTGACCATCCTGGGTGCGGTAGCCGCGACGGGACACGCCGCTCGCATCGGCATCGACGATGAAGACGCCGATGCCGCCCTTGTAGCGCCGCTCGCCGCCCGTGCGCGCGGTGACGATGAACTTGCCCGCGCTGTCGCCGTGCAGGACGACGCTCTTGGCGCCGTCGATGACGAAGCCGTCGCCGTCGCGCCGCGCCGTGGCGGCGACATCGAACAGGTCGTAGCGCGACTGCTTTTCGGTTTGCGCGAAGGCAAGCTTCAGACTGCCGTCTGCAATCTGCGGAATGAGCGCGGCCTTCTGGTCGTCGCTGGCGCCGTGGCGCAGGAAGCCGCCCGACAGGACGACGGTGGTGAAGAACGGCTCCAGCGTCAGCGCCTTGCCGAACGCCTCCATCACGATCATCGTCTCGACCGGCCCGCCGTCCATGCCGCCGTGGTCGGAGGAAAACGGCAGCGCCAGCAGGCCGAGTTCGGCGTACTGCCCCCACATCTGCGCGCTCCAGCCGGGCTCCGCGGCCATCACCTTGCCGCGCGTCTCGAAGGCGTAGCGATCGGTCGTCAGCCGCTCGACGCTTTCCTTGAGCAGCCGCTGCTCGTCGTTCAGATCGAAATCCATTCCGTGGTGTCCTCGTAGTCCCCGAGCCTCAGAGGCCCAGGATCGCCTTCGCGATGATGTTCTTCTGGATCTCGTTAGACCCGCCGTAGATCGAGATCTTGCGCCAGTTGAAGTAGGTCGGCGCTGCCGGTCCGGCCCACACGGGCGCGATCGGCATCTCGTTGGAGAAGTCGTCCTCGCCTTCCTGGAACGGCAGCGCGAAGGGACCGACGACATCCATCAGCAGATCGGTCGTCGCCTGCTGGATCTGCGAGCCCTTGATCTTCAGGATCGACGAAGCCGGGTC
Source organism: uncultured Tepidamorphus sp. (assembly GCA_905479765.1). Taxonomy (GTDB): domain Bacteria; phylum Pseudomonadota; class Alphaproteobacteria; order Rhizobiales; family Tepidamorphaceae; genus Microbaculum. Next base: position 1,778 of record CAJQNW010000404.1, read on the forward strand.
AGGTTGCCCCTTGTTGCCGCGCTTGGCGTCGGCCGCGACGACGCGAAGCTGCGTCATCTCCAGCGCCTTCAGCTCGATCTCGGTCGCCGCCAGCTTCTCGCGGAACCAGGGCGCCTCGATGAGCGGCCGGTCGTTCTCGCTCACCTGTGCTGCCAGCGCGCGGATGCGCTCCAGCCTCTGCTTGGAGACCCCGACGCGGGCGATATTGGTGCGCTCGTTGCCGAGCAGGAACTTGGCGTAGTCCCAGCCCCTGTTCTCCTCGCCGACCAGGTTCTCGACGGGAACCCGCACGTCGTCGAAGAACACCTCATTGACCTCGTGCCCGCCGTCGATCGTCTGGATCGGCCGGACATCGATGCCCGGCGTCTTCATGTCGATCAGCACGAACGAGATGCCCTGCTGCTTCTTCTCGGCTTCTGGATTGGTCCGCACCAGGCAGAAGATCCAGTCGGCGTACTGGGCAAGCGTCGTCCAGGTCTTCTGGCCGTTGACCACGAAGTGATCGCCATTGCGCTTTGCGGACGTCCTCAGCGAAGCCAGGTCGGAACCGGAACCGGGCTCCGAAAATCCCTGGCACCACCAGTCGTCGATATTGGCGATGCGCGGCAGGAACTGCGCCTTCTGGGCGTCGTTGCCGAAGGTGTAGATGACCGGCCCGACCATGAAGACGCCGAACTGCAGCGGCGACGGTGCCGGCGTGCGCTGCATCTCCTCCTGGAAGATGTACTGCTTCATCGGCCCCCAGCCGGTGCCGCCATGCTCCACCGGCCAATGCGGCACCGCCCATCCCTTCTCGTTCAGGATGCGCTGCCAGGTGACGATGTCTTCCTTGCCGACGTGATGGCCTTCCGCCATCTTCTTGTGGATGTCGGCGGGCAGCGCCTCGCGGAAGAAGGTCCTGACCTCGTCGCGGAAGGCGATTTCCTCGGGCGTGAACGTGAGATCCATTTTTCGGCCTCGATGCCTCAAGCGTTGACTTCGAACAGGCCGGCGGCACCCATGCCGCCGCCCACGCACATGGTGACGACCACCCGCTTGGCGCCACGCCGCTTGCCCTCGATCAGGGCGTGGCCGGCAAGCCGGGCGCCCGACATGCCATAGGGATGGCCGAGCGCGATGGCGCCGCCGTCGACGTTGAGCTTTTCGGGATCGATGCCGAGCTTGTCGCGGCAATAGAGAACCTGCACTGCGAAGGCCTCGTTCAGTTCCCACAGGTCGATGTCGTCGACGCTCAGTCCGTGGCGCTCCAGCAGGCGCGGCACCGCGAAGACCGGGCCGATGCCCATCTCGTCGGGTTCGCAGCCGGCGGTGACGAAGCCGCGGAACGTGCCGAGAGGCTCCAGCCCGCGCTGCTCGGCAAGCTTGGAGTCCATCACCACGGCCGCCGAGGCGCCGTCCGAAAGCTGGCTGGCATTGCCCGCCGTGATCGTCTTGTCCTCGCCGCGCACGGGCTTCAGGCCGGCCAGGCCCTCGGCGGTCGTCTGCGGGCGCGGGCCTTCGTCGCGGTCCAGCGTCACCTCGCGCTTCGATGTTTCGCCGGTCTCCTTGTCGGTGACCACCATGGTCGTCGAGATCGGCGCGATCTCGTCGGTGAACCGCCCGCCCTGCATCGCCGCGGCGGTGCGCTTCTGGCTTTCCAGCCCGTAGGCGTCCTGATCCTCCCGCGAGATGCCATACCGCGCGGCGACGACTTCCGCCGTGTCGATCATCGGCATGTAGACTTCGGGCTTCATGTCGAGCAGCGCCTGATCGAATTGATGGAACGTGTTGCGGTGGTCGTTCTGCACCAGGCTGATCGACTCGACGCCACCGCCAACGCCAACCGACATGCCGTCGTGCATAATCGAGCGGGCGATAATGGCGATCGAGTTGAGGCCCGAGGAGCACTGGCGATCGACGGTGGACCCGGCGACGGTGACCGGCAGGCCGGCGCGCAGCAGCGCGCGGCGCGCGACGTTGCCGCCGGTCGAGCCCTCCTGCATGGCACAGCCCATCACCACGTCCTCCACCTCGCCCGGAGCGATACCGGCCCGCGCGACGGCCGCGCCGATCGCATGGCCGGCCAGCGTCGGTCCGTCGGTGTCGTTGAGGCCGCCGCGATAGGCCTTGCCGATCGGCGTGCGGGCGGTGGAGACGATAACGGCTTCACGCATCAAACAGGTTCCTTCGGTTTGTGTATCAGCTAGCGCCCGCGTCGGACGCGGCCTTGCGCCGCTCGTCCTCGCGCAGTGAAGTCTTAATGAGTTTTCCCACGGCGCTGCGCGGCAGCGCATCGCGGATTTCCAGCTGCTGCGGCATCTCGTGTTTACCGACCTTGTCGGCGAGAAAGCCGCGCAATTCGTCCAGCGTGAAGGGGTCGGCGCCTTCGCGCAGCGCCACGAACGCCTTGGCCGCCTCGCCGCGATACTCGTCCGGAACGCCGATGACGAGGGCCTCGGCAACGGCGGGATGCTCGTAGATCGCCTGCTCGACCACCTGCGGATAAACGTTGAAGCCGCCCGACAGGATCATGTCCTTCTTGCGGTCGACGATGAAGAAATAGCCGTCTTCGTCCATGTAGCCGATATCGCCGGTCAGGAAGTAGCCGTCGGCGAAAGCGGCCTTGGTTTCCTCGGGGCGATTCCAGTAACCGCTGGTGACGTTCGGCCCCTTGACGCGCAGTTCACCGGTCTCGCCCTGGCTGAGTTCGCGCGTTGGCTCGTCGAGGGCGACGACCCCCATTTCGAAGCCCGGCATGGGCAGGCCGATCGAACCGGGCTTGTCCGGCCCGACCGCGGGCAGGTTCGTGCCGGCAGGCGAGGTCTCGGTCATGCCCCATCCGCCGAGCAGCCGGTGGCCGGTCTGGTTCGCGAAACGCCGGGCGGTCTCCACCGGCAGCGGTGCGCCGCCGGATCCGCAGTAGCGCAGCGACGACAGGTCGCGCCGCTCGATACCGGGTGTATTGGCCAGAGCGATCCACATGGTCGGCACGCCCAGAAAGACCGTCGCGCGCAGTTGCTCGATGTCGCACAGCGTCGTTTCGACATCGAACTTCAGTCGCAGCAGGATCTCGTTGCCGCTCTTGATCTGGCGCAACAGGATCGTCGTCAGCGCGTAGATGTGAAACAGTGGCAGGACGCAGACCACCCTGTCCTCGCCCGCCTTCGACAGGTTCTGTCCGTTGAACCAGGTCTCGTAGATCGACGTGGCCGCGGTCAGGTTGGCGTGTGTAAGGATCGCGCCCTTGGGCAGCCCGGTGGTGCCGCCGGTATACTGCAGGACCGCGATGTCGGATGGAGCGACCGTTGGCCAGTCGGCCGGTATCTGCGAACCGCGGACATAGTCCGGCCAGCGTATCACGTTCGGACTGTCGGGTATCGGCGCGACCGGGATCGGCGGCGCGCCCCATGCGGCGTCTTCCCCGACGATCACGCGATCCAGATGACCCGCATCCAGGAGCTTCGTCGCCATTGGAAGCATGTGGCCGAGGTCCGTGGTGACGAGCGTCCGCGCACCGCTGTCCTTCAGCTTGTAGGCAAGCTCCCGCTCCGCGTCGAGCGGGCTCAGCATGACCAACCGGGCGCCAGCCTTGAGGCCGCCGAAGAACGCGATCGGATGATAGGGCGTGTTGGGCAGATAGACCGCCAGAGTCAAGCCGCGGCCGATCCCGCCCCTCAGGAACCCGGCGGTGGCCTTGTCGACCATCTTGCGCATCGCCTCGTAGGTGAGGTCGACACCGCGATACTCGATCATCCGCCGCGGGCCAAAGTCCGCGACGGCCTTGTCGAACAGGTCGGGAATCGCCGACGTGCGAACAGGTGCGTCCCAGGAAATGCCTGGTGGATAGGATCTCTCCCAGGCGAAGGGACGCTCGCTCATGCTGTCTTCTCTTTTTCCTTGGCGTAAGCCGCGAAGCTCGATCCCTCCGAGGCGAGCCGGTCGAGCAGTTCCGCCGGTTTCAGCGCCTCGTTCCCGGTCGTCTCCACATAGTGGTTGAGCCGGTCGCGAACGGTCTTCAGGCCGATCTGGTCGGCATAGAACATCGGGCCGCCGCGCCAGACCGGGAAGCCGTAGCCGTTGACCCAGGCCACGTCGATGTCGCCGGGGCGCTGGGCGATGCCCTCGTCGAGGATCTTCGCGCCTTCGCTGATCATCGGATAGATCAGCCGCTCGACGATCTCCTCGGCGTCGATTTCGCGCCGCTTGATGCCCTTCTTCGCCGCCGTCTCGACAATCAGCGCCTCGACTTCCGGATCGGCGATGCCGGCGCGCGCGCCTTTCTCGTAGATGTAGAAGCCACGTCCGGTCTTCTGGCCGAAACGGCCCATCTCGCACAGCGCGTCAGCGATATCGGCGCTGCCGCCGTCGGCCGATCCGCCCATCGCCTTGCGGATCCGCCAGCCGATGTCGAGCCCGGCGAGATCGCCCATGGCGAACGGCCCCATCGGGAAGCCGAACCCGGTGATCGCCGCGTCGACCTGCTGCGGCGTCGCGCCTTCCAGAAGCAGTTGCTCCGTCTCGAGCGAGCGCGCCCTGAGCATGCGGTTGCCGATGAATCCGAAGCAGACGCCGGCGACGACCGGCACCTTGTTGATCCTGCGGCCGATATCGATGGCGGTCGCCAGCACGTCCGGCTCCGTCTTGGCGCCACGCACGATTTCCAGCAGCTTCATGACGTTGGCGGGGCTGAAGAAGTGCATGCCGAGCACCGAGCCGGGCCGTTTCGTCATCTGCGCGATCTCGTTGACGTCGAGATAGGACGTGTTGGTCGCCAGCACCGCAGTCGGCTTCGCCAGCCGGTCGAAGTCGCTGAAGATCTGCTTCTTGATGTCCATTTCCTCGAACACCGCCTCGATCAGCAAATCGGCGTCGGCGATGTCGTTCATGTCGGTCGAGCCGGTCAGCAGGCTCATGCGCTGCTTCAGGTCGTCTTCGCTCATCCGCCCGCGCGACACCGAGATCCCGTAGTTCTTCTCGATCGTCTTGAAGCCGCGGTCGAGCGCCTCCTGCGACGTCTCGACGATGGTGACCGGAATGCCGGCATTGGCGAAGTTCATCGAGATGCCGCCGCCCATGGTACCGGCGCCGATGACGGCGACCTTGGCCACCAGGCGCGTCCTGATGCCCTTCGGCATGTCGAGCACCTTGGCGGCCTGGCGCGTTGCAAAGAACAGGTGCCGCTGCGCCTTCGACTGATCGCCATTCATCAGCTTGATGAACAGGTCGCGCTCGCGCTTCAACCCTTCGGCGATCGGCAATTCGAACGACCACTTCACCGCCTCGACGCAGGCATGCGGCGCTTCCAGGCCGCGCGCCCGCGCGGTCAGCTTGCCGGCGGCCTCATTGAACGCGCTCTGGTCGGCCTTGACATCGGCAAGCAGATCGTCGCGCTCGCTCAGGCGGACCGGCGTCTTGCCTTCGGCCCCAACCTTCTTCGCCAAGGCGATCGCCGCGGCGGTCGGATCGCCGTCGACGACCTCGTCGATCGCTCCCAGTTTCAGAGCCTTCGCCGCCGGAACCGGATCGCCGCTGACGATGATCTTGAGCGCTTCGATCGGCCCGACCAGGCGCGGCAGCCGCTGCGTGCCGCCGGCGCCGGGCAGCAGGCCGAGCTTGACTTCCGGCAAGCCGACCTTTGTCGACGCGGCGGCGACTCGGTGGTGACATCCCAGCGCCAGTTCGAAACCGCCGCCGAGCACGGTTCCATGCATGGCGGCGACGACCGGCTTCGGCATCGCCTCGATGGCGTTGATCAATTCGATCAGGGACGGCGGTTGCGGCGTCTTGCCGAACTCGGTGATATCGGCGCCGGCGGAAAACGTGCGGCCGGCACACGCGAGCACCACCGCCTTGACTTCCGGGTCGTCGCGGACCGAGGCCATCGCCTCGAAGACACCGCTGCGCACCGCATGGCTCATCGCGTTGACCGGGGGATTGTCGATCGTCACGACGGCAACGTCGCCGTCCCTTCTGACACTTACGACGTCGCTCATAAAACTCTCCGCTGAATCTCGACTGTGGTTTCCTGCCGGCGGCCGCCGGCTTCCGGCGTTCCCACTAAGCGAACAAAGCAAGACAGACAACCGTCATGCCGGCATGTCCGCGCAACCAGGTCCTCAGACGGGATCAAGCGGTCTTCCTCCCAGTCATTTTTATTCCGCTGTGCGAAATTTTGTTTTACAATTTGACCTGGACGCTAGAAACTGTTCGACTGCTTGTCAACGCAGGGGAACGCCGATTAGCCGGGCTTAAGACAAATCGACAAAACGAAAACCATGGAAGAAGCCGAACCGGACGCTCCGGCGCGCGACAGGAAGTTCGTCGTGGCGCTGGGGCGAGGCCTGGAGGTGCTGCGCGTATTTCGTGCAAGCGACGGCCTTCTCGGCAATACGGAGATTGCCGAACGCACCGGCCTGCCCAAACCCACCGTCTCGCGCCTGACCTATACGCTGACCGAACTCGGCTACCTCACGCACCTGCCGCGGTTCAGCAAGTACCAGCTGGCGCCGGCGGCGATGGCCCTCGGGTATACCGCGCTCGCCCATATTGGCGTCCGCCATATCGCCCGCCCCTACATGCAGGGACTTGCCGACTACGCCAAAGCCTCAGTTGCACTTGGTTCGCGCGACCGGCTTGCGGTCATCTACATCCAGCACTGCCTGTCGAGCTCGACCCTGAAGGTCCGGCTCGACGTCGGCTCACGCATCCCGATCGCCACCACCGCCATCGGCCGCGCCGTGATCGCCGCCATGCCGGAAACCGAACGCGACAGTCTGTTTGACGATCTCCGGGAACGCTATCCGCAGGAGTGGCCGAAGATCCGCGACGGCCTCGACCAGGCGCTGTCCGACATTCGCAAATACGGTTTCACGCTGTCGGTCGGCGACTGGCAGGACGACGTCAACGGCGTCGCCGCGCCACTCGTCATGCCGGACGGATCGGGCATCTACGCCTTCAATTGCGGGGCGCCGTCCTTCAGCCTGTCCCGGGACAGGCTTCTCAACGACATCGGACCACGGCTGCTTGAAGTCGTGCGCACGGTGGAATCATTGCTAAGCGGCCGCTCAGACGGCCCGGGCGAATACGAAGACACAAAAACACCGGCCTTCCAGGGAGGGATACGTGGCACTACAGGCACAGGAGGCAGTGGCGAGCGACGACGCCGCGCCTAGGTTCGGGGCGTCTCAGCAGCCGCTATTACAGGTCGACGGCATCGCCATCCGCTTCGGCGGCATCGTCGCGCTAGACGGTATCACGTTCAGCCTCGCGCCGGGCGAGATCCTCGGCCTGATCGGCCCGAACGGCGCCGGCAAGACGACACTGTTCAACTGCGTCAGCCGCCTCTACACGCCGAACGAAGGCACGATCCTGTTCGAGGGCGAGAACCTGATGCCTCTGTCCGCGCATCAGATTTCCCGTCTCGGCATCACGCGTACGTTCCAGAACCTCGCGCTTTTCCGCACGATGTCGGTGCGCGACAACGTGCTGGTCGGCACCCACTCGAAAACCGGCAGCAATTTCCTGTCCGATGCTCTGGCGTTCAAGGGATCCCGGACGGTCGACGACGACGAGATCACCGGCTTGATGGAAGACCTCGGCCTTGCCGATGTAGCGGATCGCGTCGTGGCGGACCTGCCGACAGGCACCCAGAAGCGCGTCGAACTGGCCCGCGCGCTGGCCGGCCACCCCAAGCTTCTTCTTCTGGACGAACCGGCCGGTGGTCTGACCCACAGCGAGGTCGACGAACTCGGCGGCCTGATCCGCCGCATCCGTGACGAGCACGGTGTCACCGTACTCCTGGTCGAGCATCACATGGGCCTGGTCATGGCGATTTCGGACACCGTGGTCGCGCTCGACTTCGGCCGCAAGATCGCCGAAGGCACCCCGGCCGAAGTGCAGAACGACCCGGAAGTGATCCGCGCTTATCTTGGGAGCAGCCACAAATGAGCGACCCGCTTCTCAAGGTAACAGGCCTGCAGGGCTGGTACGGACGCATCCAGGCGCTCTACGGCCTCGATTTCGAGGTGCCCGACAAGGGCGTCGTTACCCTGCTCGGCGCCAACGGGGCCGGCAAGACCACCACGCTGCGCGCGCTCAGCGGCATGATCCAGACGGCGGGCGAAATATCTTTCGCCGGTCAGTCGATCGCAGGCAAGGTGACCGAGGATATCGTCCGCCTCGGCATCGCCCACGTCCCGGAGGGGCGTGGCACCTTCACCGCCATGACGGTCGAGGAAAACCTGCAGCTCGGCGCCATGACGCGCAGCGATACGCGCGCCATCGCCGAAGACATAGAACGGGCCTACGCCTACTTCCCGCGCCTGGCCGAACGGCGCGGCCAACAGGCCGGAACGCTGTCGGGCGGCGAACAGCAGATGCTGGCGATCAGCCGCGCGCTGATGCTGCGCCCGCGGCTGATGCTGCTGGACGAACCCTCCTTCGGACTGGCCCCGCTGATCGTCGAGGAGCTTTTCGCGATCCTCGTCGATCTGAAGGAAAAGGAAGGCCTGTCGATGCTCGTCGTCGAACAGAACGCCGCCCTGGCGCTCGAAATCGCCGATGAGGCCTATCTGATCGAAACCGGCCGGCTCGTCATGTCCGGCCCCGCCCAGCAGATCGGCAGCGACGAGAACGTTCGCCGCGCCTATCTCGGCTACTGACGGGGAGCGGGAATGGATCTTTTTATTCACCAGGTTCTCGCCGGTCTCGCCACGGGCGGTATCTACGCCTGCATGGCTCTGGCGATCGTCATGATCTACCAGGCGATCCACCACCTCAATTTCGCGCAGGGCGAAATGGCGATGTTCTCGACCTTCATCGCCTGGCAGCTCATCGAATGGGGCGTGCCCTATTGGGGCGCATTCTTCCTGACGATCGTCGTGTCATTTATCGGCGGTGTGGTGATTGAACGGACGGTGTTCAAACCGCTGCACAACGCACCGATTCTCGCGCACATCGTCGCTTTCATCGCACTGTTCGCGATCTTCAATTCGGTGGCTGGCTTCATCTGGGACTTTACGATCAAGTCGTTCCCGACGCCTTTCGGCCAGGAGTCGTTGTTTGGATCCGGACTGATGGGTGCCCATGACGCCGGCATGATTGGCGTCACGCTGGTGTTGCTGGTCCTGCTGTTCCTGTTCTTCCGTAACACGCGCGTCGGACTGTCCATGCGGGCGGCCGCGTCAAACCCGGACTCGGCGCGCCTCGTCGGCGTCCGGGTAGGCTGGATGATCGCGCTCGGCTGGGGCATGGCCGCGGCCATAGGCGCTGTTGCCGGCATGATGATCGCCCCGGTCGTCTTCCTGGAACCGAACATGATGCTGGCGATCCTGATTTACGGCTTCGCCGGCGCCGTGGTCGGTGGACTGACCAGCCCCGGCGGCGCCGTCATCGGTGGCTTTGCTGTTGGCATCATCGAAAACCTGGCTGGCACGTTCATTCCCGTGGTCGGTTCGGAACTGAAGCTCGCCATCGCGTTGGCACTCATCGTCACCGTGTTGATGTTCAAGCCGACCGGGCTGTTCGGCGCCCGTATCGTGACGAGGGTGTGATGACGATAGACCGCACGATTGCCTCCGACGACGCCGCCAACACGCCGGTGGCGGGCTCCGCGACCAAAGCCAGGATGGTGGGCGGCATCCCCGTCGCCTGGCAGCGCACCGCGTTCTTCATCGCCGTGGTGATCGCCATCGCGCTGCCTTTCCTGGTGAAAAACTTCACGATCTTCCAGCTGACCACGGTGATGATTTACGCGATCGCCATTCTCGGGCTGAACCTGCTGACCGGCTACAACGGGCAGTTCTCGCTGGGCCATTCCACTTTCATTGCGATCGGCGCCTACACGACAGCGATCCTCATGGAGTTCGCGGGACTCAGCTTCTACGGTACCTTGCCGATCGCCGCGACCATCTGCTTCGCGTTCGGCTTCCTGTTCGGACTACCCGCGCTGAGGCTTGAAAGCATTTATCTGGCGCTCGCCACATTCGCGCTCGCCGTCGCCACCCCGCAGGTTCTGAAGCTCTCCCCCTTCGAGCATTGGACCGGTGGCGTGCAGGGCTTGCTCGTCTTCAAGCCGGAAGCCCCGTTCGGACTGCCGCTCAATTCCGATCAGTGGATGTATTTCGTTACACTGGCGATCGGCCTCGGCCTCGCTGTTTGCGCGGTCAATCTGGTCAACAGCAGGTCCGGCCGCGCCATCAAGGCAATCCGAGACAACCCGATCGCCGCACGCGCAATGGGCATCAACATCTCGCTGTACAAGACGACCACCTTCGGCATCAGCGCGGCCTACGCGGGTATCGCCGGGTCTCTGTCGGCGGTCGTCGTGCAGTTCGTGGCGCCCGACAGCTTCACCTTCGTGCTCGCCATCGGCTTGTTCGTCGGACTGGTGGTCGGCGGTGTCGGCTCGATCACCGGCGCCCTGTTCGGCGGGCTGTTCCTGGTCTTCGTGCCCAACATTGCCGAGGAGGTCTCCAAGGGCCTCGCCGGCGCCGTCTACGGCGTCATCCTGCTTCTGGTGATTTACCTGATGCCGGCCGGAGCGGTCGGCCTCATTCGCACTGCAGCAATGAAACTAGCAACGCGGCGTCGATAAAGGCGCCGTAAATCTGGGAGGAAATAGCATGAGCATTCGCAGTTACGTCTCGCTTTCGGCCCTGGTCCTCGGGATGGCGTTCGCAACCGGGCCGGCCAGCGCCCAGCAATACGACACAGGCGCGACCGACACATCGATCAAGATAGGCAACATCAATCCTTACTCCGGCCCGGCATCGGCCTACGGCACCATCGGCAAGACGATCGCCGCCTATTTCGACAAGATAAACGCAGAAGGCGGTATCAACGGCCGCACCATCGAGTTCATCTCCTACGACGACGGCTACAGCCCGCCGAAGGCTGTCGAGCAGGCGCGCAAGCTGGTCGAGAGCGACGAAGTACTGCTCATTTTCCAGAGCCTGGGCACGCCGTCGAACTCTGCCATTCACAAGTACATGAACGTCAAGAAGGTGCCGCAGCTCTTCGTCGCCACCGGTGCCACCAAATGGGGCGATCCGCAGAACTTCCCCTGGACCATGGGCTGGCAGCCCAACTACCAGAGCGAAGGCCGCATCTACGCCAATTACATTCTGACCAATCACCCCGACGCGAAGATCGGCGTACTTTACCAGAATGACGACTACGGCAAGGATCTGTTGCAGGGACTGAAGGACGGACTCGGCGACAAGACGTCGATGATCGTCTCCGAAGTGCCCTATGAGACCTCCGACCCGACGATCGACTCGCAGATCATCAAGCTCAAGGATTCCGACGCCGACGTGCTGGTGAACATCGCTACCCCGAAGTTCGCCGCGCAGGCGATCCGCAAGGTCGCCGAACTCGACTGGAAGCCGGTCCACATCGTCAATAATGTCTCGCAGTCGGTTGGCGGCGTGCTGAGGCCGGCCGGGCTGGAAAATGCCAATGGCGTGCTGTCGACCGGCTACCTGAAGGATCCCACCGATCCGCAGTGGAAGGACGACGCCGCCTACAAGGAATGGGAAGCCTTCATGGACGAGCACTATCCTGACGGCGACAAGTCCTCGAGCTTCACGGTCTACGGCCTTGCCGTCGCCCAGACCCTCGAGCAGGTACTCAATCAGGCCGGCGACAACCTGACCCGCGAGAACATAATGAAGCAGGCCGCCAGCCTCGATAACCTGCAGCTTGGCATGGCCCTGCCCGGTGTCATCATCAACACCTCCGAGAACGACTTCTTCCCCTTCGAGCAGATGCAGATGATGAAGTTCAATGGCGAGCGCTGGGAAATGTTCGGCCCGGTCATCAGCGGCGAAGTCGGCGGCTGATCACGCCGCAGTTCCGCATGCAATCTCGGCGCCGGGTCCCAGGACCCGGCGTCGTTTTCTGTCGGCCCCTCAGTCAGTTTCTGTCGGCAAGGATCAGGTCCGCCCCGTGCCACCCGGTCATGATCGCCGGTGCGTTGATGTTGCCGGAGGGAATAGCCGGGAAGACCGACGCATCGACGACGCGCAGATGTTCCAGCCCGTGCACCCTGAGCCGCGCATCGACCACGTCGGTGCGGCGGTTCGGCCCCATCGCGCAGGTCCCGCTCGGGTGATAGATCGAGTAGGCGCGCTGCCGGATATCCTGGGCAAGGGCATCGTCGTCGGTGACCGGCCCGGGCTTCAGTTCCTCGGCCACGAGCCCGGCCATTGCCTCGGTGCCGGCGATCTTATCCAGCAACCGCGCCCCGGCGACCATCGTCGCAATGTCCTCGCTGGTCTTCAGCCCGCCGATCCTGATGGCCGGCGGCGCGAACGGATCGGGGGAGCGAAGAACGACTGAGCCGCGGCTCGTCGGGCGGCACGGCGACACGCTCAGGCAGAACCCGGGAAACGAATCGGCCTGCGTGACGAGCCGCTTTCCGACCTGCATGGTCTCGAAGCTGAGGGGGCAGAAATAAAGCTGCACGTCCGGCCGGCCTCCGCGTCCGTCGCTTGCCAGGAACCCGCCGGCATGGTTCACGGTCGCAGCCAGCGGTCCGGACCGGAGCACAACGTAGCGCATCGCCGCAGCGACCTTGCCCCACCAGGGATGCAGCACGTTGTTCAGCGTCGGGACGCGTGCCCGATAGACGCGATCCCAGCTCAGATGGTCCTGCAGGTTTTCTCCAACCCCCGGCAGGTCGTGATGGACCGCGATGCCGATGGTGCGCAACGCCTCGGCCGGACCGATGCCGGACAACTGCAGAAGCTGCGGCGAGTTGATCGCTCCGGCGGCGAGGATCACCTCGCGGTTCGCGAACGCCTCGACGGTCCCCCCGTTTCTCCGGTAGGCGGCGCCCGTTGCCCGCTTCCCCTCGAACAGGATGCGCGTCGCCTGCGCACCGGTCACGACCCGCAGGTTCCCGCGCCGCATCGCCGGACGAAGGAAGGCGCGCGCCGCCGACATTCGCCGGCCGTTCCCCACGGTGATCTGATAGGGGCCGACTCCATCCTGCCGCGCGCCGTTGAAATCGCCGTTGTAGGCAATCCCGAGTTCGGCCGCGGCGCGAAAGAAGGTCCGGACGACCGGATGCAGGATGGGGCCCATGTCCTCGACCCGCAGCGGCCCGCCTGCGCCGTGGAAATCGCTGTCGCCGAACGCATGGTCTTCCAGCGCCCGGTAGGCGACGAGCACTTCAGTCCAGCCCCAGCCGGGATTGCCCCGGGCTTCCCAGCCGTCGAAATCCTCCCGCTGGCCACGGACGTAGACCATCGCGTTGATGGACGAGGAGCCGCCGA
>CAJQNW010000405.1 GCA_905479765.1 uncultured Tepidamorphus sp.
CCTTCTATTTCGACATCCGCAAGGACGCGCTGTACTGCGATCCGATCTCCAGCCTGAAGCGCCGGGCCTGCCTCACCGTGCTCAACCGCATCTTCGACCGGCTGATCACGTGGCTCGCCCCGATGCTGCCCTTCACCATGGATGAGGCGTGGATGTCGCGGTATCCCTCCGAGAACGGCTCGGTGCATTTCGAGCTGTTCCCCGAGGTTCCCGTAAGCTGGTACGACGAGGGGCTTGCCGGCAAATGGCGCCGTATTCGCCGCGTCCGCCGCGTCGTCACTGGCGCGCTGGAGATCGAACGCGCGGCCAAGCGCATCGGATCGAGCCTGGAAGCGGCTCCGGAGGTGTATGTCACCGACGCCGAGCTGGCCGCAGCGGTCGCCGATATCGATCTCGCCGAGATCTCGATCACCAGCCAGATCACGGTAAAGGAGGGGGACGGCCCCGCCGACGCCTACCGGCTCGAAGAGGTAACCGGAGTCGCCGTAGTCCCGGCGATGGCCGAGGGCCGCAAGTGCGCACGTTCCTGGAAGGTGCTGCCCGACGTCGGCTCCGATCCCGCCTGGCCGGACCTATCGCCGCGCGACGCGGCCGCCATGCGCGAGTTCGAAGCCAGCCCCCAGGCGGCGGAATAGGGCTGCGGAGTAGGGCGGCTGCAAACACAACGGAAGCTTCGATGAGCCCGCGCCGAAATCTCTGGGGACCGCTCAGCGGTCTCGGTGCGGCGATCGCCGTTGCGGTGTTGGTGATCGACCGCGTGCACAAGTGGGCGATGCTCGGCCCCTATGACATCGCCGGGCAGGGCCGGGTCGAGGTCGCGCCGTTCCTGGATCTCGTGATGGTGTGGAATCGCGGTGTCAGCTATGGGCTTTTTCAGCAGAATTCCGATATCGGCCGGTTTATCCTCGTCGCGGTTAACGTAGCCGCCGCCTTTGCGCTGTGGGTCTGGCTGGCACGCGTTGACCGCCGCCTGATGGCGATTTCTATCGGCATGGTTGTTGGCGGTGCGGTCGGAAACGCTGTTGATCGGGCGTTTTACGGTGCGGTCGCGGATTTTTTCCACTTCCACGCCTTCGGCTGGTCCTGGTACGTCTTCAACCTCGCCGATGTCGCCATTGTTGCCGGCGTAGCCGGGCTTCTATATGAATCCCTGTTCGATAGTCATAAAAGAGCCCCAAAGCCCGATTAGCGGGCTAGCCTTGGAAAAGGCGCAATACATGCCGTTGATAGGTGCGGGCGCAACGGCATCGTGCCGTACTGGGCATCATGCCATAACGCGCGGGAACGGATAAGCCGGATGAAACATGACGGACTGATCAGGGCAAGGCTGACGAAGGGCCTTGCGATCTGCGTGACGGGTGGCCTGCTTGCAGCCTGTTCGTCAGGTTCGGACAGCGGTTTCAACGATCCGATCACGGACGCCTTGGGCGATCCGCTTGTCGCGATGGGCCTGAAGGTCGATACCAGCAAGGAAGCGATCGAATACGGTCCGCGTTCGCCGCTGGTCATGCCGGGCGCCACGCCGAGCCAGGATTTGCCGACGCCGGTCGCGGCGTCCCAGTCCCTGGGCGAGCAGTGGCCGACCGACCCCGACGAGGCCCGCAAGCAGGAAGAAGCCAAGATGCGCAAGGCGGCGATGCAGGAAAAGCCGCGCGATGTCGAATACGCGTCGGCGCCGATGACGCCGGGTGAGCTCGACGAATGGGGTCGCATGTATGGCAAGACCAATGGTTCCGGCCTCGCTGTCGGCACCCAGGCCGCCGGCAAGGCCGAGGTCAAGACCGTCAGCCCGCGCGAACTGCTCGACCGCCGCAAGGATCCCAACCAGCTTCGCTCCGAACCGCCGCGCACCTCCCTCAACGAGCCGCCGCCCGGTTACCGCACGCCGGCGCCGCAAGTCGAGGGATCCGAGCAACCGGAGGAAAAGAAGGGCTTTTTCTCCAAGCTGTGGGGTAACAGTTAAGTTTCCAGGCGTTAGAGGAGGTCCGGCGATCACGACTTCGGGAGCGTGGTGGCGCCGGGCGGGGCACCCGTCTATATCGTTCACAAGTCCGCGCCGGTTGAAGTCGACGGTGCGCATGATCACGTGAGGGTTGCCCGATGCGAGCGTTCGCTCCGATTCGTTTCATTCTTCCTGTACTGGTTGCGATAATGTCCACCGGCCTTGCTTTCCACGCGCCATCCGGCGCCGAAACCACCGACGCGGTCTCGACCTTCGATCTCGACAACGGCCTCAAGGTGGTGGTCATCGAGGATCACCGGACGCCCGTCGTCACCCATATGGTCTGGTACAAGGTTGGCGCCTCCGACGAGCCGCCGACGAAGTCCGGGATCGCCCATTTCCTCGAGCATCTGATGTTCAAGGGAACCGACGCCCATCCCGCCGGCGAGTTCTCCAAGGTAGTCGCCGATATCGGCGGGCAGGAAAACGCCTTCACGTCGTCCGACTACACGGCCTACTTCCAGAAGGTCGCCAAGGAGCATCTTGGCCTGATGATGGAGTACGAGTCCGACCGGATGACCGGGCTGGTGCTGGCGCCTGACGACATCACGTCGGAATTGCAGGTCGTTCTCGAGGAACGCTCCAGCCGCACCGACAACAATCCGTCGGCACAGCTCGGCGAGGAACTCGATGCGGCGCTTTATCTGTCGCATCCCTATTCGCGCCCGATCATCGGCTGGAAGCACGAGATCGAGGGTTTGTCCCGCGAGGATGCGCTCACCTTCTACGAGCGCTACTACACCCCCAACAACGCTGTCCTGATCGTTGCTGGCGACGTGACACCGCAGGAGGTGCGTGCGCTGGCCGAAGAAACCTATGGCAAGGTCGAACGTCGTGCCGAGCCCGGAGAGCGCCTGCGGCCACGCGAGCCCGAGCCGCGCGCCGCCCGCACCGTTTCCATGTCGAGCCCGCGCGTTCAGCAGGAAAGCGTGCGCACCGCGTGGCTGGTGCCCAGCTATCACACGGCGCAAGACGGCGAAGCAGAGGCACTCGACGTGCTGGCCGGAATCCTCGGCGGTGGCGCCAACAGCCGGCTCTACAAGGCGCTTGTCGTCAATGGCAACGAGGCGGCGGCAGCCGGCGGCTTCTATCAGGGGTCCGCGCTCGATGAATCCCGCTTCATGGTCTATAGCGTGCCCAAGCCGGGCGTCGGACTCGACACGCTGGAGAAGTCCGTCGACGGCGTCATTGCCGACCTGATCTCCGGCGGCGTCACCGATGCCGAACTGTCGCGCGTCAAGAATTCGCTGATCGCCGAATCCGTCTACGCCCAGGATAGCCAGTCCTCGCTTGCCCGCATCTACGGCACGGCGCTGACCACCGGCGGATCGGTCGAGGATATCGCGGCCTGGAACGACGGCATCCGCGCCGTCACGGCCGACCAGGTGATTGAGGCCGCCCGCAAGTACCTGACCCCGGCGCGCTCCGTTACCGCCTATCTGCGTGCCGCGCCGCAGGAACAGGCAGCGGTTCCCGAAAGCACCGCCGTCCCCGAAAACAGCGCCGTCCAGTGACGCGATCCCGACATCCCTAGTCCTTCGAACCCGGAGGTTCCTTCCAGATGGTGAGGTCCTTGGTGTGGAAATTCATGACTGACACGATCGTGCCCGCTCTTGCCATTGCCACGGTCGCGTCCGTGGCCGTCAGCCCCGCTTCCGCAATCGAGATCGAAAAGGTGACCTCGCCCGGCGGCATCGAGGCCTGGCTGGTCTCCGAGGCGGCCGTGCCGCTCGTCTCCATGCAGTTCGCCTTCGACGGCGGCGCAGCCCAGGATCCCGCGGAAAAGCCGGGCGTCGCAAATCTGGTCAGCGTGCTGCTCGACGAAGGCGCCGGCGATATCGACTCCGCCGCCTTCCAGGAGAAGCTGGAGACGCTGGCGATCGAGATGTCCTTCGACGCCGGCCGCGATACGTTTTACGGCAACATGCAGACCCTGACGGAAAACCTCGATGAGGCCGCCGGTCTTCTGCGCCTGGCGATTACCGAGCCGCGGTTCGATGCCGCCGCCATTGAGCGCATGCGTGTCCAGACCGAATCCGGCTTGCGTCGCGAACTGACCGATCCCGATGCGGTCGCGGGCCGGCTTTGGTCGCATACCGTGTTCGGCGATCATCCCTACGGCCGCCCGGTCAAGGGCACGCTGGAGACCGTTGCGGCGATTGGCGCCGAGGACCTGCGCGCCTACCACGCTCGTGTTTTCGCCCGCGACACGCTGAAGATCGCCGTCGTCGGCGACATCACCGCCGATCGTCTGGCGCCGCTCCTCGACGAGGTGTTCGGCGACCTGTCCGAGAAATCGGACCTGACCCCGATCGCCGAAGCGGCCCTTCCCGACGGCGGCGTCCAGAAGGTCGTCGAGATGGAGATCCCGCAGACGGTGATCCAGTTCGGCCGTCCGGGCCTGAAGCGCGACGATCCCGACTTCGTGCCGGCCTATGTGGTCAACCATATCCTCGGCGGAGGCTCATTTTCCTCGCGCCTCTATCAGGAAGTTCGCGAAAAGCGCGGCCTGTCCTATTCGGTCTACAGCTTCCTTTATCCCCTCGACCGCGCGGGCCTGATCGCCGGTGGTGCCGCGACCCGCAACGACCGGGCCGCCGAGTCGCTTGCCCTCATCGACGCGGAGATCCTCCGCATGGCCGAACAGGGGCCAACCGAGGAGGAACTGGACAAGGCCAAGCGGTATCTGAAGGGCTCGTATCCGCTGCGCTTCGATACCTCCACCAAGATTGCCCGCCAGCTGGTCGAGATCCAGCGCGACGATCTCGGTATCGATTACATCAATACGCGCAACGACTTGATCGATGCGGTGACCATTGAGGATGCTCGCCGGGTCGCCCAGCGGCTCTACGGCGACGGCAGCCTTTACGTGACGATGGTTGGCCGTCCCGACGGCGTCGAAACGCCCGCAAAGGGCGGCTGAGCAGGAGCTCCCGTCCAGATATTCCATCCCGTCAGATCACGGTGACTGCGAACGGGGTGGCGAGCCGCGCGTGTTTCGCCTAAAGGAAGGAACCGTGGCGGGTCGCTCGCGTTTCCGCCGGAATATACTTGGCGCTTTCCCGGCAAAGGACGACGCAATGCCGCTCAAGCAGACGATCGATAGCTGTTTCGATGTCGAGGTCGGCGAAGCCGGCCTGTCGCGCGACGATTACGAAGCCGTACTGGCGCGAACCGAGGCCGGGCTCGTCTGGCTGCGCGAGGCGCGCGAAAGCGGCGCGCTGCCGCTCCTGTCGCTGCCCGGGCGCACCGACGATCTGGCCGAGATCGCCGAGGCCGCCACCTGGCTCTCCGAAGGCACCAGCGACGTTATCGTCCTCGGTACAGGCGGCTCCAGCCTCGGTGGCCAGACGCTGGCTCAGGTAGGCGGCTGGCATCTTCCCGTTTCCAGCGACTTCCGCGATGGCCCGCGCCTGCACTTCCTCGACAATCTGGATCCCTATGGTCTGGCCTACGCGCTTTCGTCGCTTCCGCTGGAGACCACTCGCGCGATCGTCGTCTCCAAATCCGGCGGTACGGGCGAGACCCTGATCCAGACGATGGCGCTGCTGTCGGCCTTCGAGGACGCCGGAATGAAGGAAAAGATCGGAAACCGGGTGCTGGGCCTCAGCGAGCCGGCGATCTCCGGCAAGCTCAACAAGCTGCGCAAGTTGCTCGAGCCCTTCGATGTCCGCTTCCTGGAGCATGATGCAGGCGTCGGCGGACGCTTTTCGGCGCTCACCAATGTAGGCCTGATCCCCGCCGTCATTGCCGGTCTCGATGCCGAGGAAATCCGCCGCGGTGCCGCACGCGCCCTGAAGCCGGTCCTCGACGGGGCCGCGCCCGGCGATGTGCCGGCCGCCGTCGGCGCGGCGATCTCGGTTGCCTACGCCGAAAAGCGCGGCATCACCCAGAACGTAATGCTTGGCTATGGCGACCGGCTGGAGCGCTTCACCCGCTGGTACGTGCAGCTCTGGGCTGAAAGCCTCGGCAAGCAGGGCAGGGGCATGACGCCGATCGCGGCGATCGGCCCGGTCGACCAGCACAGCCAGTTGCAGCTCTTTCTCGACGGCCCCGCCGACAAGCTCTTCACCGTCATCACCACGGATGTTGCAGACAAGGGCCCGCGCATCGATCCCGCGCTGGCCGCCGAAGCCGGACAGCCGGAGTTCGGCGGTCGCACGGTCGGCGATTTCGTCGCCAGCCAGCAGCGTGCCACCACCGAGACGCTCGCCCGCAACGGCCGCCCCGTACGGGTCCTCAACGTCTCTATGGTCGACGCGGAGCGCATCGGCGAGCTGATGATGCACTTCATGCTAGAGACGATCCTCGCCGCCCACCTGATCGGCGTCGACGCCTTCGATCAGCCGGCGGTGGAGGAGGGCAAGATCCTGGCGCGGACCTATCTGGAAGAGATGTGAGGCTCCTGAGGGTATGTACCGGATCGCGGGCTTCAAGAAGCGCGATCCCGTCGTCCGCTGGAACCTGCCCGACCGGATCTTCTTCGCCTGCGGCGCCTGTCACATCCTGGCTTTCGCCTTCCTCGAGACATTCGCGGATCCCTCGTACAAGGCGGTCTGGGTAAAGCCGGCCGAGGGCTATTGGGGCAACCACGTCTTCATCGACGGTGGCGACTGGGTCTTCGACTATCACGGCTATTCGGACGGCGACGCCTTCCTCAAGCATACCTGGCGAAAGGCCGATCATTGGTGGCCGGGCTGGACCGCGACCCTCGTGGACCTGCCACCCGATGTGCTGGTGTCGGAGGAGAAGTCGAAAACCTATGACGGCCTCTGGCTCCGGGAGCCGGGCCAGTTTCTGCACGACGCCATACCGCGCGCCCACGCCTATCTGAAGCGCTTTCCACCGCCGCCTCTGTAACTCGCCTCGTAATTGCGCGAAACTGTCCGCCGTTCCACGAACCGCGAATCGCTGAGAGCCCATGGCCGTCCGCCGCCTGCCCGATACGATTGTCGACCGGATCGCCGCAGGCGAGGTGATCGAGCGCCCGGCGAGCGTCGTCAAGGAGCTTGTCGAAAACGCCATCGACGCGGGCGCGATGCGGATCGACGTGGTGGTGGAAGGCGGCGGCCGCCGGCTAATCCGCGTCGATGACGACGGCGCCGGCATGGCGCCCGGGGATCTGACACTCGCCGTCGAGCGCCACGCCACCTCCAAACTGCCCGAGGGCGATCTGGTCGATATCCGCACTCTCGGTTTTCGCGGCGAGGCGCTGCCTTCCATCGGCTCTGTGGCGCGGCTGACGATCACCAGCCGATCGGCCTTCGACGATCATGCCAGCCGCATCGTCGTCGATGCCGGCGTGCGCGAAGGTCCGATGCCGGCCGCGCGCAGCCAGGGCACGCGGGTCGAGGTCAGCGAATTGTTCCACGCCACGCCCGCCCGGCTGCGTTTCCTGAAATCCGAGCCGGCAGAGAACCAGGCCGTCACCGACGTCGTCCGCCGGCTTGCGCTGGCGCACCCCGAGGTCGGTTTCTCGCTGACGGTCGGCGAGCGCAACACGCTGTCCGTTGCCGGTGCCGGCGCGATGATCGGCGAAGCCCAGGCGCAGGCCGACCGCATCGCCGATGTGCTCGGCGACGAGTTCCGCGACAACGGCATCCCGCTGGACAATGAGCGCGGCGGCGCGCGCCTGACCGGTCTAGCCGGTCATCCGAACTGGCACCGCGCGAATGCCCGCCATCTCTACCTGTTCGTCAACGGCCGCCCGGTCAAGGACCGCTCGTTGCTCGGCGCGGTGAGGGCCGGCTACGGCGATGCCATGACTCACGGTCGTTGGCCCGCCTGCGCCCTGTTCCTGACGCTCGATCCCCACGAGGTCGACGTCAACGTGCATCCCGCCAAGGCCGAGGTGCGCTTCCGCGACGCCGGCCTGGTGCGCGGCCTGATCGTCAGCGGCTTGAGAACCGCACTCGCCGGCACCGGTCCGAAGCCGTCAGCTGCGATGGCAGAGGCGACACTGTCGCGCTTTCGCGGCGGCGCACCGGCCTATGCTTCAGCCGGCCCATCCGCCTATGCGGTTTCGAACGCGGTCGCCGCGCGCGGCTTCTCCGAGCCTGCGGTCGTATTCGAAGCCTTCGCCGCCCCCTCGGCCGACGCGCGGGCGACGATCGTGCAGGACGAGACCGTTCCGGACGTCCATCTGTCCCAGGATTTCCCCCTGGGCGCGGCGCGTGCCCAGCTGCACGAGACCTTCATTGTCGCCCAGACCGGAGACGGCATCGTCATCGTCGACCAGCATGCCGCCCACGAGCGCCTCGTCTACGAGCGCCTGAAGACGGCAATCGAAACCCACGGCGTCGCCCGCCAGGCGCTGTTGATCCCGGAGGTGGTCGATCTGGACCCGGCCGACGCCGAGCGGCTCGCCGACAAGACCCATGAGCTTGCAGAACTGGGGCTGGTACTCGAACCCTTCGGCCCCGGTGCGGTGGCCGTCAACGAGACCCCGGCGATGCTGGGCGATTTCGACGTGAAAGGGCTGGTTCGCGACCTCGCCGACGACATCGCCGAGGCCGGCACTTCGACAAGGCTGCTCGACCGGCTAGAAGCGATCGCGTCGACTATGGCTTGTCACGGTTCTGTGCGCGCGGGCCGTCGGCTCAACGGCCAGGAGATGAATGCGCTGCTGCGGGAAATGGAGGCGACGCCCAATTCCGGCCAGTGCAACCACGGCCGTCCGACCTTCGTGGAATTGAAGCTGGCAGATATAGAGAGATTGTTCGGGCGGCGGTGAGCCCGCGGGTCGGCCTCTCTGTGCGGTCACCGGGTCGCGTCGCATCTCTGGAAATTGGCCTTAAGTCGAATTCCGCATGAAGTCTTTGTAATTATTAAATTTGTCAAACTTTACTATAAGGAAGGCTGCTATAAACGACTCGACGAATCGAGCCGGTCCGATGGAGGTAGTGCTGTGAAATCGATGGGAAAAAAGAAAAGTTGGCTTAGGAAAGGCTTGGCGGCCCTCGTGCTTCCGGCCCTGATGCTCGGATTGCCGCAGATTTCGGACGCGCAGTCAAAAAAAGGCGCGGACAAAGACGATAAAATACCAATGATGAAGATCAAGATCTTCAATAATTCGTCGACATATAATATTTACCCGGTGCTTTCGACCGGGACAAGCAGTTTCGATCCTTGGTTGCAATCGGTTTTCGAAGTTCCGAAGTCAGAGCTGAAGGAAAAGAAATTTCCAAAACTCAATCAGTTCAGGATTTACATCAATCCGACCGGGGACGGTATTCCGCCGAACGAAAGCGTAACCATCAAGCTGCCGCTTTATACGCAACTCGTTCCTACCAATAAGATCGACCCCACGCAGACCGATCAGTATATCGACTGGTGGGGCGGCGCGCGCATAGAGATCTTCGACGCCCCCGCCGCAGACGGCAAACCGTCCGATGCCCTCACCGCAAATTACAAGGACCGCGATGGTCAGGAGGTCGTCAAACCGATCGACACCGCGGAAGTGCCGACGTGTAAGCGTTGCCAGCCGTTCACGATTTTCAAGGATCCCAACGGCTTGAAGCACAACGAGCCGAGCCAGCTGACGGAGTACACGCTGGGCGCCCTCAATCTGAACAAGGATCCGATCGAACTGAACGACCACAACGTCGATTTCGACGTGTCCTATGTCGACGATGCCTACCTGCCGGTGGCGATGGAGCCGTTCAAGAACGATCAGGTCGGCTATGTCGGCATGGTGAACTCCATCGAGGATTTCCGGGCAGCGCTCGAAAAGTTCACGGACACCAATTCGCCCTACGCCGGCTGGCCCCTATACGTGGACAATCAGGATGAGAAAATTCTGAAAATCCCGTCCACCCTGCATATTTTCGGTGGCGACCCGGATCTGACGCCGATGCCGTGGCCGCCGGTGCAGCAACTGATCGACGACTGGGACGATTGCGTCGCCAATGCGAACGATTCGAAGTTCTGCAAGGACATTCGCGCCGTGCGGGAAATGTTCATGGAGAACTACAAGAACTACAAAAAGAACTACAAGAACATGAACTGCAATCAGGACAAGGAGCCCGTCAAACTTGACGAGGCGCTGATGCGCCAGCACGTGCAGGGCTGGGGTCCGTTCAACGAGCATTGCGGCGCCAACCAGAATTTGCTTGAGCAGACGCCTGGTTACGAGAAGGCAAACAGCAAGAAGTACCAGAAGATCAAGGACCGGTTTGACGACCTGCAGTACCTGAAATCTGGAAAATTCAATCCCTACGCGTTGCTGATCCACGGTGAAGATTATATCGGCGCGCCGAACGTCTATGCGTATTCCGTCGATGATGCGGTGGGAAACATGCAGGCGGACGGCAAGGGCCTGATCATCGCTGTCGGTGGTCCGAAGGGACTGCCGAATCCGGAGCCGGCCACGCCGCCGATCCACGTCAGTTTCGGATACTCGGAGACCGATCCTGTCAGGTTCAAGAAATACGGGATCTGCACGGACACGCCCAACAAGAAGGTCGATCCGGATTTCGCCAGCTTCGATATCTCCATTACGAGTATCGGAAAGTGCACGCTGTCGTTTATCGACAATCTCGACCGCGAGTACAGTTTCGAGATCAAGTCGCAGCCGCCCTATCCGAACAAGAACAGGCTGACGCCGGACACGCATGAGCCGATCGATTGCCGTGCCAACAAGGAAAGCTACAACAAGACATGGTGCGACAACATTTTCGCCTACACGCTGGAGGACTCCAAGACGCGCGACAACTATGTGATTGCGCCTTCCTTGCCGCCTGAACCGGGCCGGTGACAGACGCCGGGCGCCGTCAGTCGTAGCTGGCGGCGGGTCCGGCTGTCTGGTTCGACGCGGCTTACACAAGCAAAGGCCCGGCCGCTTCCTCGGAGAGGCCGGGCCTGACTATGTATGGAAGACGGCTGTCGGCGGATTGCGGGTCAGAGTGCGTCCCCGGCCGCCAGCTTCACCCAGCGCCGCCCGAGTTCCAGGCCGAGCGCATCGGCGATCGGTCCATTCGTCTCCAATTCCAGCGGCAATCGCGTCGGCCAGTCCGGCGCGTGCGGAAGGATGTGATCCTCGCCCTCCCTGCTCCAGTTCGCGACGACCTCACGGGAGGCCTCGAAGTGGAACTGCACGGCGTAGACGTTGGTGCCCATCCGCCAGGCCTGGTTCGGCGTCATGTCGCTTTCGGCCAACCGCACCGCGCCTTCGGGCAGACGCACGGTATCCTTGTGAAAATGGAAGATCGGTGTTGGCCGGGTGAGACCTGAGAGCACCGGGTCGTCGGCGGCTTCCGGCAGCGGCGAAATCGGCAGGTAGCCGAATTCGACGGGCCGGTTCAGCACGTTGCCGCCCCCATAGGCGCGTGCCAGGATCTGCGAGCCGAGGCAGATGCCAAGCACGGTCCGCCCGGAATCCCCAAACGCGCGCGATAGCCGCGCCAGCGCCGGCAGAAACGGATAGTCGTCGTCGTCGAGCGCGCTCTGCGCCCCGCCCAGCATGATCAGCCCGTCGTAGCCATCCGGCGATTCGGGGATCGGCTCGCCGCCGTGGGCCGCGATGGTGATGATCTCGGCATCGCGCTCGGCCAGCGCCGTGCCGACATTGCCGAGGGGCGAGTTGGGATAGTTCTCGACGAGGAGGATTTTCATGAAGGCTCGAAGCTCAGGATGTGGATTTCGCTTTCGCCGTAGGTACGGCGTTCCCGCTCCCTATACCCTGCCGGGAGCTTCAGTTCGACCCCGGCACGTTCCTCCACCACGAGCAGCGCGTCCTTGCCGAGCCATTTTCCCATGGCTAGGCTTGCCAGCGCCTTGTCGGCAAGCCCCTTGCCGTAGGGCGGGTCGAGGAACACCAGCGTGAAGCCGCCCTGGCTGCCTGCCGGGCCCAGATGGGCGACGTCGCGCCGGGAAATGCGGGCAAGGCCCATGATGCCGGCGGCTTCCAGGTTACGCCGGATCAGTGCGCGGGCCTCCGCCGACAGGTCGACGAACAGCGCCGAGCGCGCGCCGCGCGACAGAGCCTCGATGCCGAGCGCGCCGGTGCCCGCGCACAGGTCGAGCAGCCGCGCGCCCTGAACCGTATCGTCGTAGGCATGCGCGAGGATGTTGAACACGGCCTCGCGAAGCCGGTCCGATGTCGGACGGATCTCCTGTCCCTTCGGCGCCGACAGCGCCAGGCCCTTAAACCGGCCGCCGACGACGCGCATGGCTCTTTCCGGCGGGCTTTGTCGCGCCGGCGCTTCTGGGTTTCGGCTTTGGCTTGGGTTTCGCGGCATGCCCGCCGCGGTTTGGCGCGGCATTGCTGGGTATCCCTCGCGTTGGCGCGGTCTGTTCGGATTTACCCCGCTTCTGCCCGGTATCGTCAGTTTTCCCTCGCGCCTGTCCACCCTTGCCCCGCTTCGGCGCCGCGCCCTTGGTCGGTTCGGGCAGGGTGATATTCGCCTCGCCCGCGAGCTTGAAGCCGAGCTGGTCGCGCAGCACCCGCGGCTTGACCTCCTCGACCGCGCCGATCGCGATTTCGCGCAGCATGAACGGGCCGTAGGAGACGCGGATCAGCCGGTTCACCCGGAGCCCCAGCGCCTCGAGCACGTTCTTGATCTCGCGGTTCTTGCCTTCGCGCAGCCCCATCGTCAGCCAGATGTTGCCGCCCTGGGTGCGGTCCAGCGTCGCCTCGATCGGTCCGTAGTGGACGCCCTCGATGGTGACGCCGGGCTTCAGCGCGTCGAGCTTGTCCTGGGAGATCCTGCCGTGCGCGCGCACCCGGTAGCGCCTCAGCCAGCCGGTGGAAGGCAATTCGAGCACCCGGGCAAGCCCGCCGTCG
The DNA here is from genome assembly GCA_905479765.1 of uncultured Tepidamorphus sp. Taxonomy (GTDB): domain Bacteria; phylum Pseudomonadota; class Alphaproteobacteria; order Rhizobiales; family Tepidamorphaceae; genus Microbaculum. The sequence goes on from CAJQNW010000405.1 coordinate 12,786, forward strand.
TTGGTGAGCAGCAAGAGTCCCTCGGTGTTGATGTCGAGACGCCCGACCGTCATGACGCGGGGCAGGTCCTTGGGCAATCGTTCGAAGATCGTCGGGCGCCCCTGCGGATCGCGGTTGGTGGTCACCAGCCCGACCGGCTTGTGATAGAGCCACAGACAGGTCGGTTCGATTTCAGACAGCGGATTGCCGTTGACGGTAATCGTATCCTTCGGGCCGACGGTCACGGCGGGCGTTTCGAGCACTTTGCCGTTCACGGTGACCTTGCGCTCGGCAATCAGCCTTTCGGCGTCGCGGCGCGAGCACAGACCGGAGCGGGCAATGCGCTTTGCGATCCGCTCGCCCTTGGCAGCAGTGATTTCGGGCGCTTTGGCAGCGGTCGATTTTGGGGTGGCCTTGTCGGACATGGCGCTCTGATAGCAGAGTGCGGGCCAAAGGATAAGGATTCGATGGTCGGGACAAGTTTCATGGCCGAGGCGATGGAGGAGGCTCGCGCGGCTGAGGCGCGCGGCGAGGTGCCGGTCGGCGCGGTGGTCGTCCGGGCCGGCGAGATCATCGCGCGCGGTGGTAACCGGACGCTGGAGCTGAAGGATCCGACGGCCCATGCCGAGTTGCTGGTGATCCGTCAGGCCGCGGCAGGCCTCGGCTCGGAGCGGCTGACCGACTGCGATCTCTGGGTGACGCTGGAGCCCTGCGCGATGTGTTCAGCGGCGATCTCGTTTGCCCGCATCCGCCGGCTCTACTACGGCGCGCCCGACCTCAAGATGGGTGCCGTCGAGCATGGGCCTCGGTTCTTCGGCCAGCCCACATGCCACCATGCGCCTGAGGTCTATTCAGGCATCGCCGAACGCGAGGCGGCCGATATGCTGAAGCGGTTCTTCGAGGCGAGGCGCGGGTAGGCACCCTTGTATGGTCATGCCCGCCCTCTCTTACGTCATCCCCGGGCTTGGACCCGGGGATCTCCCTGCGAGGACACGACCTGCCGCACGAGATTGTCGGGTCGAGCCCGGCAATGACGAGAGAAGGTGCCGGCCTAGACGAATGCCCCGTACACCAGCCCCGCGATCAGCGCGCCGGTAATCGCAAACCCGACGTAGGCGGCGAACACCGGCAGCCGGGCCAGCGCGAAGACGGCGATCGCGGCGGGGATGGAGGTGACGCCGCCGGCGATCAGGAAGGCCATGCCGACGCCCGGCGCCATGCCCTGGCTGATCAGGCCGCCGACCAGCGGCAGCGCCGCGTAGCCGTTCAGGTAGGCGGGAATGCCGACGATGGTGGCCAGCAGCACGGTCAGCGGTCCGTCGTCGCCCAGCACACGGGCGATCGCGTCGCCGGGGATATAGGCGAGCATCAGTGACTCCAGCAGGAAGGCCAGCGTCAGCCACTTGCCGAGGAACAGCGTGTTCTTCAGGCCGTTCTTGACGAACGTCTCGCGCCGCGCCGGTTCGTCCCAGAACCTCCAGACCACCTGTTTGGGCGCGCGCACCTTCGATCCGCCGCAGCCGCCGTCGCCGATGCCGGGTCTCAAGGGATTCTCGAAGGCGGGAAGCTTCATCAAGGCCCACATGCCGAAGCCGCCGAGCAGTCCGACGCCGATAGCGGCAACGGTCTTGGCAATGGCGAATTCCATGCCGAGCGTCCCGGCCGTCAGCGCGAACATCGACGGGTCCATGATTGGCGAGGCGAGCCAGAACGCCATGACGGGGGCCAGCGGCACGCCCATCGCCAGAAGCGCGGCGATCAGCGGAATGACGCCGCAGGAGCAGAACGGCGACAGCGCCCCGATCAGCGCTGCCATCACCACCATGCTCGCCGTATGCCCCTGGAAGGCGCGGGCGATCAGGTTGTCGGCGCCCGAGGCGGACGCATAGGCGGCGATGCCGATGGAGGCTGCCAGGTACGGCAGGATCGAGATCAGGTCGCGAATGACGAACCCGACCGAGTCGCGTGCCTGCGCCGGCGCGACGACGGCGAGAACGGCCAGGACGAGCAGGATCGCGACAAGCGCCGGGTCGATGGTGCCGGCGCGGCGGCGGATCAGGGCGATGGCGGTGGTCATTCTTCTATCCAGTATTTCCAGAATTATCGAATAATAGCGCCGAAAAAATCAACCCCCGGCTTTCCCGGTGGCGTTCCCGCAGCAGGGGTCGGCGTTGTCGTTCTTCGCGGCCTCCGCCTTTTCGTCTATGCAGCACTCGGCGATCAGGTAGTCGGCTGTGTTCTTCATGGTGTCGAACTCAGCTCTGCAGATCAGGGTCGTTCCGTGCCGTTCCTGGCTGACCAGTCCGACGGTGATTAATTTCGTTAGGTGGTGCGACAGGGTCGAGGCGGCGATATCGATGCGCTGCCTGAGTTCACCGACCGCCAGACCGCGGCTGCCGGTCCTCACCAGCGTGCGAACGATCTCCAGCCGGGTCGGGTTGCCCAGCGCCTCAAGTCTCGCGGCGACGTCTTCGAGTTTCATGATCACGAGTGTGCGGGCGACGCGACGTCTTGTCAATCAGTATTTCCGGAATTACCGAAATACTAATCGGGCAGTACAATTCGAGTGTATCGATTCAGCGGACATTCAGGGAGTTGGGATAAAACACCGGTATCGAAAGCGGATCGGGAGCCGGACCGGTACTCGGTTATGTCGCGGATGATACGAAGGAGATCGCGATGAGCGCGAAACGCGTTGCCCGTTGTCTGGGCCTGACGGCCCTAGTTTCGCTCGCCGCAGGGATTGTTGCTTTGCCGTCTGTTTCGCAAGCGGAAAACTGGCGCGTTGATTCCGGCGTCGGCGCGCGCAGCTGGAATCCGGGGCCTGTCCCCTACGATCCGTATCTCCGCAACGACGCGGCTTCGGTAGCCGCCGGCGCCGCTGCCGGCATTGCTGCAGGTTCCATCATGGGCAACGTGCTCTCGCAGCCCCAGCAGCAGCCCACCTCGCCGCCGTCGTCGGTCTATATCGCACCGCCGAAGCCGCCGGCCGCCGATCCGGCGATGCCTACGGTGAGCTATCCGATCCGCGCCGGTGTCCCCCCGCAACAGCCGGGCTATCCCGACCAGCATACCTACTGCGCTTCGATGTACCCCTCTTACGATCCGATGACGGGCACCTATCTGGACCAGAACGACCAGCGCCAGTACTGCCAGTAGGCCAGCCGAAAGAAAGTCCGCTCTGGGCGGCGAGGCGGTAGACATTCGCCCTGCCAGTAAATCCCGGATTATCAAAATACTAATTTCAGCCGAAAATCTGCCGCTACGGATTCAGCGGGAATTCAAAAGATTAGTCTAACAAGACCTGCATCCATCGCGGATTGAAGGGGCGCAACAAGCTCATGCGTTTCCTTCGAGCTGCTGGCTTGAATGGTCGAAGCAGTCATCGATTCTGGGGGCGGCGTCTGGCCAAAAGACTTAAGGAGAATGTGATGTCTGTAAAACGGTTTATGCGCGGCGCCGTCCTGACGGCCCTGTTCGCCGGTCTGTTCGCTGCCGGTATGTCGACCCTGCCGGCCGAGTCCGAAGCGGGCAAATGGAAGTTCAAGGCCAGCGTGAACAAGAACTACAACGGCTGGAACCACAACAACTGGAACCGTACGACGTATCCTTATAATCGCTATGAGCGCTACGATCGTTACAACCGGCACGATGCAGGGGCCGCCGCCGCAGCCGGTATCGTCGGCTTTACTGCCGGTGCGATCCTCGGCAGCGCGCTCAGCCAGCCGCAGGCTCCGGCCTATGCGCCAGCCCCGGCGTATGCACCGGCCCCGGTCTACGCCGCCCCGCCGCCGCCCGCCTATCCCGACCGTCACGCCTACTGCGCCTCGAAGTACCGCTCCTACGACCGGGCGACGGGCACATACATGGGCTATGACGGTGTCCGGCACTATTGCCAGTAATCCGCTGGCGATCGGCTTGTAGCCCGGTCTGCTCAGAAGCGCCTGAGCGCCTTTTCCAGCGCCCACTTCATCTCGTCCTTGGCCGGTTCGGCCGCCTTGATGATGGCGCGGGCCTTGAGGAAATCGAGCACGCGGAACACATTGATATTGGGCCGGATCAGCACGTCCGGCCCGCTGACAGCCAGCCGCTCGGCGAGCACCCGCTGCATCAGAATCTGCGTCGCGCCGAATATCGACTCGTAGGGCGATGGAACCCGGCCGGCGTCACCCTTGGGCATGTTGACAACGTCGATGGCCATCACCAGATCGACTCCCTTGGCGACGAATCCGAAGGGCAGCGGCTCGGTGACGCCGCCGTCGATCATCACGCGCCCGTCGATCAGGACCGGACGGAACATCATCGGGATCGCCATCGAGGCGGCGACCGCCTGCCGGAGATCGCCCTGCGACAGGCCGACGGGTTTGGCCGAATAGAAATCCGTCGCGACCGCCGTCAGCGGTATTTCGAGCGACTCGAAATCCTTCGCAACGCCATCGGGCAGGAAGGCCTCCAGCACTTTCAGCGAATTGAGCTGCACCGGGTTGCCAAGGCTTGGCGTCAGCAGGTCGGCGAAGCGTTCCCGGCGCAGCTTCCACAGCCGCGACAGGACCTCGCCGCGATGCTTGAACGCCTCGACGACGTAGTCCCTGAGTTCCCGCGCCGGGATGCCCGAGCAATAGGCCGCTCCGATGATCGATCCGATCGAGGTGCCGGCAACGCAGGCAGGCTTGATTCCCAGTTCGTCGAAAGCTTCCAGAACCGGAATGTGGGCAAGTCCCCGCGCCCCGCCGCCACCCAGCGCCAGCCCGATTTTCGGGCCCGACCGGTGATGATGGCGGCCGCGCGGCTTGTGGTGGGGCCTGCGGGGCATTGTCAGCGGGCGCCGGCGCGTTCGGCGAAGCCCCAGGCGGTCTGTGCCAGCGGCAAAACCTGACGTTCCATGTCGGCGGCGTTTTCGTTGGTCGCTGTTCCGTCGCGCACCCGCCCGATGATGCCCTGCAGGATCGCCGCCAGCCGGAAGAAGTTGTAGGCGAAGTAGAAGTCGAGATTGGCGATGCCGTCGCGCCCGGTACGCTCGCAATAGCGCGCCACATAGTCGTCCAGCGACGGGATGCCGAGCGAAGCAAGATCGACATCGACGAGGCTGCCGGTGCCCGATCCGAACCGCGACTTCGGCATGTGCCATTGCATCAGGTGGTAGGTGAAGTCGCCGATCGGATCGCCGAGGGTGGCGAGTTCCCAGTCGAGCACGGCCAGCACTTTCGGCTCGTCCTTGGCCAGGATCATGTTGTCGAGGCGGAAATCGCCGTGAACGATCGAGGCGCCCGCATCCGGAGGCGTTGCGCCGGGCAGCCATTCGATCAGCTTTTCCATCTCGGCGATTTCGCGTGTCTCGGAAGCCCGGTACTGCTGCGACCAGCGCTTGATCTGCCGCGTCACATAGCCGGCCGGCTTGCCGAAGTCGCCCAGGCCCACCGCCTCGTAATCGATCGTGTGCAGCTGCGCGATGGTGGCGTTCATGGCGTCGTAGATCGCCGAGCGCTCCTGCGGATCGCAACCCGGCAGCTCCGGCACCCAGTAGACCCGGCCCTCGATGAAATCCATCAGGTAGAACATGGTGCCGACGACGGCGTCGTCGTCGCACAGGATCAGCGGCCGGGCGACCGGGAAGCCGGCCCCGTGCAGCGCGCTCAGCACCTTGAACTCGCGGTCGACTGCGTGCGCCGATGGCAGCAGCTTGCCCGGCGGCTTGCGGCGCAGTACGTAGCGCCCGGACGCCGCCTCGATCATGTAGGTCGGGTTCGACTGGCCACCCTTGAACTGGCGCGCCGCCAAAGGGCCCTTGAACTCGGGCACGGCCTTTTCCAGCCAGGCCGAAAGCCGGTCTACGTCGAAGGCCAGCGCTTCAGGAACATCCTTGGTGCCGCTGAAAACGGTCTGCCGGTCGATCGGCGCGTCGCTCATGTCTCTCCCCTGAAGAATGCCAGCAGCTCTTTCACGGCCGCTTCCGGATTTTCCTCAGCAAGGAAATGTCCGGAGTCGATGGACCCACCCCTAACGTCATCGGCCCAGTTTCGCCAGATGTCGAGCGGGTTCGGACCCCCGCCCGATACATCCGCGGGAATGCCGGTTTCACCCCAGATGGCCAGCACCGGGGCAACGATCCGCTTGCCGCTGGCGCGGTCCGTTTCGTCGGCGGCCTTGTCGCAGGTCCAGCCGGCCCGGTAGTCCTCGCAGCAGGCATGCACGCGCTCGGGCTGCGAAAATAACGCCCGGTAGTGATCGAGCGCGCGCGGATCGAAGACGTCGAGAGACAGTGCCTTGGTCCAGCTCGCGAGCGTGTGGTCGAGGTAGTAGACCGGGTCGGCGGCGATCAGGGTTTCCGGCAGGGGCTCTGGTTGGGCGAGGAAGGGCCAGTGATAGGTTTTTATCGCCGCCTTCGCGTCCATCGCCTCCCAGGTGTCGAGTGTCGTGACGATATCGAGGACAGCGAGTTTCTCGACCCGTTCGGGGTGATCGAGTGCCAGTCGGTAGGAAACCCGCGCGCCGCGATCGTGACCGGCGAGATGGAAGCGCTCATAACCGAGTGCCGCCATCACGGCGACCATGTCGTTCGCCATGGCGCGTTTCGAATAGGCGACATGGTCCGGATCGGAGGCCGGCACCGAGCTCTGCCCGTAGCCGCGAAGGTCCGGGATCACCAGTGTGAAATGGTCGGCCAGCGCCGGCGCCACCTTGTACCAGGTCACATGCGTCTGCGGATAGCCGTGTACCAGCAGCAGTGGCGGTCCGCTGCCGCCGGTGCGCAGGAAGATCTGCGCGCCGTCCGTCTCCACGGTGCGGGCCTCGAAGCCCGGATACAGATCGGCGAGCGCCTCGCTCATCCGGCTTCGCTCCCCCGTTCTACCGCCCGCCAGCCGATGTCGCGCCTGCAGAAGCCATCCGGCCAGTCGATCAGGTCGACCGCGGCGTAGGCACGGGCCTGCGCCTCGCGGATATCCTTGCCGAGCGCGGTGACGTTGAGCACGCGTCCGCCGTTGGCCTTCAGTGTCTCGCCGTCGCGCACCGTGCCGGCGTGGAAGACCTCGACAGCCTCCATCGAGGCCGCCTGCTCGATGCCCTTTATGACCGTGCCCTTGTCGTAGGAGCCCGGATAGCCTCGGCTTGCCATCACCACGGACAGCGCCGGCTGCGGGTGCCAGCGGATACTCATGGTATCGAGCGCCTGGTCGATCGCGCCGAGGATAAGTGTCAGCAGGTCGTTCTTCAGCCGCATCATCAGGACCTGGGCTTCCGGATCGCCGAAGCGGACGTTGTATTCGACCAGCCGCGGTCCGGTGTCGGTGATCATCAGCCCGGCATAGAGGATGCCGGAGAACGGGATGCCCTCTGTTCGCATCGCCTTCAGCGTCGGCTTGACGATTTCGTCCATCGCGCGCGCGCACATCGCTTCGGTCATCACCGGGGCCGGAGAATAGGCGCCCATTCCGCCGGTGTTCGGCCCGGTGTCGCCGTCGTGGACGCGCTTGTGGTCCTGGGCGGTTGCCAGTGCCAGACCCGTACGGCCGTCGCAGAGCGCGAAGAAGCTGGCTTCCTCGCCCTCCATGAATTCCTCGATCACCACGCGCGCGCCCGCTTCGCCGAAGGTGCCGGAGAACATGTCGTCGATCGCGACTTCGGCCTGCCCGACGCTCTCGGCGATGATGACGCCCTTGCCGGCGGCGAGCCCGTCTGCCTTGACGACGATCGGCGCGCCCTCGGTGCGCACGAAGGATTTCGCCGACGCCGCGTCGGTGAAGACTCCGTAGGCCGCAGTCGGGATGCCGTAGCGGCTGCAGATATCCTTCATGAACGCCTTGGAGCCCTCGAGCTGGGCTGCCGCAGCCGTCGGTCCGAAGGCGCGGATGCCGGCGTCCGACAGGTCGTCGACCATGCCCGCCACCAGCGGCGCCTCGGGCCCGACGACGACAAGACCAATACCGTTTTCCTTGCAGAAGGCGATGATCGCGGGATGGTCGGTGATATCGAGGCTCACGCAGTCCGCCATGTCGGCAATTCCGGCATTGCCGGGCGCGGCCCAGAGTTTTTTCAGAAGCGGACTTGCGCTGAGCGCCCAGGCCAGCGCGTGTTCGCGCCCACCCGATCCGATGAG